>JBEHWY010000060.1:0-19795 GCA_048498975.1 Actinomycetota bacterium
CCACAGGGCAGGTAGGTGCGCCGGCCCGCCCGCCCCGGAGCGTCTCCGACATCGACCACCCCAGGCTGGGGTCAACGTCGGAAGCGCTCGCGAGATTGACCAGCCTCTGGTGTGGTCAATCTCGCAAGCGCTGAGGAGAGAGCGAGTGTGGTTGAGCTTTCCCGGACTATTTGCGGAAAAGCTCAACCACACGACCCGCGCGTCCCGAAACTGAGGCCCGGGAGGGGAGGGTGCTCGCCGCCCTACCTGCCCATGGAGGGTGGCGGGCACCCTCCCCGCCACGCCTTGCCGTGGAATTGCCCGCCTAGGCCGGCGGCGCCGGTTCGCCGCCGCTCTCGCGGGGGCTGGTGTCTTCGGCCTCCTCGCGCAGCCGTTTCGCCACCGAGCCGGTCGCGGCGGCGACGACGTCGAGGTCCTCGGCGCTCTCCTTGTGGCCGTTGACGTAGCAGCAGAGGGTGCCGTCGACGAGCTCGAAGGCGAACTTCTTCGGCGCTGAGTCGGTCAGCCAGACGATGAAGCTGGGGGCGAAGAGGCGGCGCAGCCAGATCGCGTCCTGGTCCTTGCCGGCGAAGATCTCGTACTTGTCGTCGAGCGCCTCGCTCTCCAGCTTGACCCGCTCTTTGGAGCGGCGGAAGACGTCCTCGAGGCCCTCCAGCGCGCGCAGGCCGAACTTGCGCTGGCAGTAGAGCTCGGGCAGGTGCTCGACGCACTCCGGCACCTCGACCAGGCCGATCGTGTAGTGGTAGTAGTTGGTCTGCCGGTTGCCCTCGCTGTCGGTCGTTTCGTCCTCATAGGTGTAGAGCGCGAGGATGCCGCCGACCCCGGGCGCCAGCTCGCCGGTCAGGGTCCGCTCCGCGTAGCGGTCATCGCCCTTGCGCAGCAGCGGCGTCGCCGCCGGCAGCGAGGTCTTGCCGCCGAGCGCGTAGCCGTGCTTCTCGGCGTAGACCGAGAAGAAGGCGTCCGCGGCGCGCGAGTCGGCGATCGCGAAGACGATCGCGACGCCGATCAGGAGGGCGACGACGAAGCCGGCGCCGCCGATCGCCGGGCCGATCACCGCCGCCAGACCGATCCCGATCGCGAGCGAGATGCCGAAGAGCAGGATCAGCGTCAGCGGCTTGCGGATCAGCGTCTTGAAGTAGTAGCCGCGCAGGTCGTTGGCGTCGTCGGGGGCCGTGGCGGGCACGGCGGCGGGTGCTTCGTCTGGGCTCACGCGCGCAACCTACCGCGCCCTGCGGCGCCCGCAACCCCGATTCCCGCTCGAGTCGGCCGATCGTCCGCGGGGTGCAAATGTCGTTTCATGGGGAGGTCGTGTTGCAAAGTGGGGGAGTGTGGGTTATTGTGGCGCTCGAGTTGAAGCCCTTGGACCGGGGTGGTGAGGCTCCTCCCACCTCATCACCCCGGTCCGAACTCTTTTTCCCGGACCTCCCGCTCAGAAAGGACTCACCGAGGTGGCATTTCGGGGTCTCTACGAGCACAACCTCGACTCCAAGGACCGACTCACGGTCCCGTCGCGGTTCCGGTCCGCACTCGCTGACGGCGTCGTTCTCTCCAAAGGCTTCGACCCCTGCGTCTGGGTGCACACGACCGAGGAGTTCGAGCAGCTCTCCGACCGCTTCCTCTCGCCGCACAGCCCCTTCGGCCGCGACGCCAGGCAGCTGCGCCGCCGCTTCCACGGCGGCTCCTTCGACGAGAAGCTCGATTCCGCCGGCCGCATCCGCATCCCCAAGCCGCTGCTCGAGCACGCCGGCCTCGACGGCAACTGCGTCGTCGTCGGCGCCGGTGAGTACCTCGAGATCTGGGACGCCGAGGCCTGGGCCAAGCAGGAGGAAGAACTCGACGCGGCCGCGCCCGAAATCGCCGAGGGCCTCGCCGGAGCCGAGGCCGCGTAACCATGAGACTCAATGCCGCAGCCCGCACCCACCCCCAACCCTTCCCGCCGACGGGACGATTTGTCCACCGTCAGGCGACAAATCGGCCCGTCGGCCCGCGCGCGGTTGCGGTGGCGCGGGTGCCGGAGGTGGAGCTAGTGGCTGAGCACGATCCGGTGCTGGCGCCGGAGCTGGTCTCGCTGCTGGCGCCCGCGCCGGGGCAGACCGCGGTCGACTGCACCTTCGGCGCCGGCGGCCACGCCCGGCTCGTCGCCGCCCAGCTCGGCGAGCGGGGGAGGCTGATCGGGATCGACCGCGACCCCACCGCCGAGGAGCGTTTCGCCCGCTTCGCGATCGAGGCTCCCTGCCGGACCCTCTTCGTCGGCGCCGACTTCGTGGCAGGTCTTCGCGCCCTGCGCGGCGAAGGCATACGCCCAGACATGATCTACATGGACCTCGGAATGTCCTCGATGCAGGTCGATGCCTGGGAGCGCGGCTTCTCCTACGCCTACGACGCCCCGCTCGACATGCGGATGGACACGCGCCAGAAGTTCAGCGCCGCCGACCTCGTCAACGAGTGGCCGGAGGCGCGGATCGCGCAAGTGCTGCGCCGCTTCGGCGAGGAGCGCTACGCCGGCGGCATCGCCCGCGAGATCGTCCGCCGCCGCCCGCTCTCGACCACCGGCGAGCTGGTCGCGGCGATCAAGGCCGGGATGCCACCCGCCGCCCGCTTCGGCGCCGGCCACCCCGCCAAGCGCAGCTTCCAGGCGATCCGGATCGCGGTCAACGGCGAGCTCGAGCTGCTCGAAGAGGCGCTGCCGCTGGCCTGGGAGTCGCTCGCCGTCGGCGGCCGGCTCGGCGTCATCTCCTTCCACTCGCTCGAGGATCGGCCGGTGAAGCGGTTCCTCGCCGACAAGGCGCGCGGCTGCATCTGCCCGCCGGAGCTGCCGGTCTGCGTCTGCGGCCACGAGCCCGAGGCGGAGCTGCTCACCCGCCGCGCCGTCTCGCCCGGGCCCGAGGAGGTCGCGGCGAATCCGCGGTCGCGCTCGGCCCACCTGCGCGTCGCCCGCAAGATCGCCGAGGCCCAGCCCGCCGGGGAGACCGCCTGATGGCCGTCGCCGCGCCCAAACGTCGCTCCGCCGCCGCGCCCGCCCCGGCGCCCTCGCGGACCTCGCCGCCGAAACGCCGCAAAGCAGCGGCGCCGGCCACCGCGCCCGCCCGCCGCGCGCCGTCGCGGCCGAGCGCGCCGAAACGCCGCAAAGCGACTGCCGCTCCGGCGACGGCGCCGAAACGCCGCAAACCGAAAGCCGCGGTTGCCGCTCCGGCCCGCCGCGCCCCGCAGCGCGCCCGCGTCCAGACCAAGCCCAAGCGCGCCGCGACCCAGCCGCGGCTGGCCCTGGTGGTCGGCCGCACCGCGGCGACCGTGCGCGACCTGCCCGACTCGAGCCTGATCGTGCGGATGACCCGCGGCCGGCTCTGGATCGGCGTCCTCGGCGTGCTCCTGGTCGGGATCGTCGCCCTCAACGTCGTCACCCTCAGCTTCGCCGCCTCGCTCGGCAGGATCGACGAGCAGGTCACCGCGCTGGAAAAAGAGAACTCGATGCTGAAGAGCCGCCAGTCGCTGAAGAGCGGGCTCGGCCGGATCCACCTCGAGGGCAAGGAAATGGGCCTGGTCGACCCGATCAGCGCCGACCCGATCGTGATCGAACCCGGCCCGAACGACGCCGCCGTCGCGGCGGAACGCCTGGCGAGCGCGGGCGGGTAGGGCGGTACGCCGATGCGCCTCGTCGAGCGCCGGATCGGTCTCCTCTTTGCCGGCTTCCTGCTCTGCTTCCTCGTCATCATCGGCCGCGCCTTCTGGCTGCAGGGGGTCGAAGGCTCCTCGCTGGCCTCGCAGGCGATCTCCCAGCAGACCGAGGTCGTCACCGTGCCGGGCCTGCGCGGCAGCCTGCTCGACCGCCGCGGCAACCAGCTCGCCGGCTCCGAAGACGCGGCGACGATCTACGCCACGCCCTACCAGGTGAAGAACCCGCCGCAGGCGGCGGCGCAGCTGGCGCCGATCCTCGGCGAGAAGAAGGGCGAAGTGCTGGAAGCGCTGACCGCCGAAGGCGGCTTCTCCTACGTCGCCCAGAAAGTCGACCTGGCGACCGCGGCCAAGGTCGAAAACCTGCACCTGGAAGGGATCGGCCAGCTGCCCGACACCCGCCGCGTCTACCCGCAGGGGACGATGGCGGGGCAGGTGATCGGTGCCGTCGGCGACGAAAGCCAGGGGCTGACCGGGCTCGAGCTCGGCGAGGAATCGGTGCTCGGCGGCACTGACGGCGAACGCCGCATCGTCAACGACGCGCTCGGCGAACCGATCCGCCTGGAAACGGTCAAGGAAGCCGAGGACGGCGAAGACATCCAGCTGACCCTGGACCCGGTGATCCAGAAGGAAACCGAAGCGGTGCTGAGCCGAGTCGGCGAAATGTACTCGCCGAAGGGGGCGACGGCGATCGTCGTCGATCCGCGCAACTCGCAGGTGCTGGCGATGGCGAACTGGCCGCCGGTCGACCCCAACGACCTCTCCGAAGTCAGCAACGAAGACCTGATGAACAAGGCGACCTCGTTCAACTACGAACCGGGCTCGACCTTCAAGGCGTTCACCGTCGCCGCGGCGCTGGAAGAAGGGCTGGTGACGCCGACGACCGAATTCACCCTGCCGCCCGCGCTCCAGGTCGCCGACCGGACGATCGAAGACGCCGAGGAACGCGGCACCGAAAACATGACCGTGGCCCAGATCCTGGCCCGCTCCTCCAACGTCGGCGCGGTCACGATCGGCCAGGAAGTCGGCGAAAAGCACCTCAGCCAGTGGATCCATCGCTTCGGCTTCGGCCGCCCGACGGGCGTCCAGTACCCCGACGAGGAAAAGGGCATCGTGCCCGACCTCTCCGAGTGGTCGGGCTCCTCGATCGGCAACATCCCGATCGGCCAGGGCGTCGCGGTGACCCCGATGCAGATGGTCGCCGGCTACACGGCGATCGCCAACGGCGGCGTCCTGCGGCCGCCGCAGCTGATCGAGCGGGTCGGCGAAGAAGTGGTCCACGAGCCGAAGGGCAAGCGAGTGATCAGCCCCGCGGTCGCGCTCGAGATCCGCGAAATGCTGGAGGGAGTGCTGGCGGCCGGCGGCACCGCCTCGGAGATCAGCGTCCCCGGCTACCAGCTCGCCGGCAAGACCGGCACCGCCCAGGTCGCCGAAAACGGCGGCTACTCGGAAACCAAATACATCGCCTCGTTCATCGGCTTCGCGCCGGCGATCGAACCGAAGTTCCTGGCGGCGGTGATCGTCGACGAGCCGCAGGGCGAAATCTACGGCGGCTCGGTCGCCGCCCCGGCCTTCCGCGATATCGCCGCGATGGCGCTGCCCTACCTCGGGGTCCCGCAGGAAGAATAGGACGGCGGGTCGGGGTCACCCGGGCCTCTACCTAGAATCGGGCCGCGATGAGGCTGGATCAGCTTGTAGCGGGAGTTCCGGGCGTCGGCCGGGTGGTCGGCGACGGCGCGGTCGAGGTCGCCGACCTCGCCTTCGACAGTCGCAGGGCCGGTCCGGGGACGCTCTTCTTCTGCGTCGTCGGCGCCAAGGCCGACGGCCACGACTTCGCCGCCGAGGTGGTCGCGGCCGGCGCCGCGGCGCTGGTCGTCGAGCGCGAGCTCGCGGTCGCGGTGCCGCAGGTCGTGGTCGAGGACGCGCGGGCGGCGATGGCGCCGCTGGCGGCTCGCTTCCAGGGCGATCCGACGGCGCGGCTGCGGGTCGTCGGGGTGACGGGGACGAACGGGAAGACGACGACCGCCTTCCTCGTCCGCGAGATCCTCGAGGCGGCCGGGGTCCAGTGCGGGCTGCTGGGGACGGTGAAGCAGGTGGTCGGCGGGGTCGAGGAGGAGGTGGAGCGGACGACGCCGGAGGCGATCGACCTGCAGGCGACCTTCCGCCGCATGCTCGACGGCGGCGACCGCGCCTGCGCGATGGAGGTCTCCTCGCACGCGCTCAGCCTGCACCGGGTCGACGCGATCCACTTCGAGGTCGCGCTCTTCACCAACCTGACCCAGGACCACCTCGACTTCCACCAGACAATGGAGGAGTACTTCCAGGCCAAGCGCCGGCTCTTCGCCGAGCTGGCGCCGGGGACGGCGATCGTCAACGTCGACGACCCCTACGGGGCGCGGCTGGCCGAGGAATTCGAGTGCGTCACCTTCTCCGCCGCCGGCGCCCCCGCCGACTACAGCGCCAGCGAGGTCAGCTTCGACGCCGCCGGCGCCGCCTTCGTCGTCGGCGGGCACGAGCTGCAGACGGCGCTGCCCGGCGACTTCAACGTCGCCAACGCGCTCGGCGCCTACGCGGCGGCGCAGGCGCTGGGCGTCGACGCCGAGACGGCGGCGACGGGCCTGGCGGCGGCGGCGCGGGTGCCGGGGCGGCTGGAGCCGATCGACGAGGGGCAGGAGTTCGCGGTGCTGGTCGACTACGCGCACACGCCGGACTCGATGGAGAACGTGCTGCGGGCGGCGCGGCGGCTGACGGCGGGGCGGCTGATCTCGGTCTTCGGCGCCGGCGGCGACCGCGACCGCGACAAGCGGCCGAAGATGGGTCGCGCCGGCGGCGAGCTGTCCGACCTCGCCGTCGTCACCTCGGACAACCCGCGCTCCGAGGAGCCGGCGGCGATCGTCGCCGAAGTCGCCGCCGGGGCCGAGGGACAGGCGGCGGAGGTCGAGGTCGAGGTCGACCGGCGGGCGGCGATCGCGCTGGCGCTGGCGCGGGCCGAGCCCGGCGACACCGTCGTCATCGCCGGCAAGGGCCACGAGCAGGGCCAGGAATTCGAGAACGGCCGCAAGGTCCCCTTCGACGACCGCACCGTCGCCCGCGAGGAGCTGCGACGGCTGGCCGGGGCGGGGGCGACGGCGTGATCTTCGCTCGGGATATCGAGACCGGGATGAGGCGTTGAGGCTGACGGGGCCTGAGATCGCGGCGGTCACCGGCGCCGAGGTGCTCGCCGAGGGCGCCTCCGAGCCGCCGCGGCGGGCGACGATCGCCTCCGGCGAGACCGGCCCCGGCGACCTCTTCTTCGGCCTCCCCGGCGCCAGCCGCGACGGCGGCGAATTCGCCGCCGCGGCGCTCGAGGCCGGCGCCTGGGGCGTCCTCGCCCGCCCCGAGCACGCCCGCGCCGCCGCCAACGCCGCGCGGCAGTCCTTTTCCGGGAATAGCCCGGATAAGCACTGCCACGGATGGGTGTTCGGGGCGGAGGAGCCGCTGGCGGCGCTGCAGGCGCTGGCGCGGGCGCAGCGGCGGGCGCTGGGGGCGCAGGTCGTCGGCGTCACCGGCTCGGTCGGCAAGACCTCGGTCAAGGACATCACCCGCGCCCTGCTGCCCGGTCGCGTCCACGCCAACGCCCAGAACCTCAACACCGAGATCGGGCTGCCGCTGACGGTGCTGGAGGCGCCCGACGACAGCGAGCGCCTGGTGCTGGAGATGGCGATGCGCGGCGTCGGCCAGATCGCCGAGCTGGCCGATATCGCCGAGCCCGACGTTGCCGTCATCACCAACGTCGGCCCGGTCCACATCGAGCTGCTCGGCTCGGTGGCGGCGATCGCGGCGGCGAAGGCCGAGATCCTCGACCACCTGCCGGAGGGCGGTGTCGCGGTCGTCCCGGTCGACGCCGGCGAGCTCGAGTCGCACCTGCGGCGCGAGGGGCTGCGGACGCTGCGCTTCGGCGCGGGCGGCGACGTCTTCGCCAGTGAGGTGCGGCGGCTGGAGGGCGTCACCGAAGCCCTGATCGAGACGCCGGCGGGCTCCCAGCTCTTCCACTTCCCGTTCACCGAGGCGCACAACCTGACCAACGCCCTGGCCGCCGTCGGCGCCGGCATCGCGCTCGGCGTCGCACCGGCGGATATGGCCGACGGCGCTGCGAGCATAGGCTTCTCCCGTTTCCGTGGCGAGCGATTGGAGCTCGGTAACGGGATCGTCCTCGTGAACGACTGCTACAACGCCAACCCGGTGTCGATGCGCGCGGCGCTCGACCATCTCGCCAGCCTCGGCGCGCCGCGCACGGTCGCCGTGCTGGGCGAAATGGGGGAGCTGGGGACCGACGCGCCCGGCTACCACCGCGAAGTCGGCGAGCACGCGCGCGCCCACGGCATCGACGTCGTGATCGGCGTCGGCGAGCCCGCTCGCGACTACGACCCCGACGAGCTGGTCGCCGACCCGGGTGAGGCGGCCGAGCTGCTGGCGGCCCACCTCGAAGCGGGCGACGCGATCCTGGTCAAGGGCTCGCGCTCGGCCGGGATGGAGCAGGTCGCCGAGCTGCTGCCGGAGCTGGTCTGATGGGCGTCGTCCTGATCGCGGCGATGGCGGCGATGCTGATCTGCATCTTCCTCGGGCCGAAATTCATCGAATACCTGCGGGTGCGCGAGTTCGGCCAGAACATCCGCGAGGAGGGGCCGCAGGGTCACCACACCAAGGCGGGGACGCCGACGATGGGCGGCCTGATCGTCTTCGCCTCGATCTGCGTCCCCTACCTGGTGCTCTCCGACCGCGACGCGCAGAGCCTCGCCGTCTTCGGCGTCGCCATCGGCTGCGCCGCGCTCGGCTTCGCCGACGACTACATCAAGATCGTCAAACGCCGCTCGCTCGGGCTCTCGGGACGCTGGAAGCTGCTCGGCCAGCTGATCCTGGCGCTCTTCCTCTGGTGGGTGGCGCGCCACGAGGTCGGGCTGGAACCGGTGCTGCACCTGCGGATCGGCGACGCGACGATCTACCTCGGCCCGGTCCTCTACTTCGTCCTCGTCTTCCTCGTGATCGCCGGTACGTCGAATGGGGTCAACCTGACCGACGGACTCGACGGCCTCGCCGCCGGCTCCTGCGGGATCGTCCTCCTCACCTACACGGCGATCGCCTTCATCGCCGGCGAGCAGCACGACCTGGCGCTGCTCTCCGCCTGCCTGGTCGGTGCCTGCATCGGATTCCTCTGGTACAACGCCTTCCCGGCCTCGATCTTCATGGGCGACACGGGCTCGCTCGGCTTAGGTGGCGCGATCGGGGCGCTGGCGGTGATGACCCAGACCGAGGTGCTGCTGATCATCATCGGCGGCATCTTCGTGATCGAGGCGCTCTCGGTCCTGCTCCAGGTCTTCTCCTTCAAGGCATTCCGCCGCCGCATCCTGCTGATGGCGCCGCTGCACCACCACTTCGAGATGATGGCCTGGTCGGAGACGAAGATCATGCTCCGCTTCTGGATCATCGCCGCCGTCTGCTCGGGCATCGGCTTCACGCTGTACCAGCAGTCGATCGGGCGCTAGAGAGCGCCGGCCGGCGGGTCCTGTCCCGGAGGGGGAGGCCTGCGGGCGACGTTTACGTCCTCGGCCTCCCCCTCCGGGCCACCCGCCGGTCAGCGCTGCAGCGCCAGCTCAATGGCATTGGCTGCTGCCTTTCCCGCCTTTTCGACCGGCTCGGTAGAGCGCAACGCGCGGGAGAGGACGAAGGCGCCCTCGAGGGCGGAGATCATCTCGATCACGAGGCGGCGGGCGACGGCGGGGGCGAGGCCCTCCTGTTCGAAGCGGGCGGTGCCGCCGGCGATCCAGGCCTCGAAGACGTCGGCGCAGGCAAGGCGCAGCTCCTCGTCGCTGCTGGAGACCTCGAGCGCCACGGTGGCGATCGGGCAGGCATCGGCGAAGTCGGTCTCGACCAGGGTTTCGGCGGCGCCGGCGAAGAAGGCGCGGATCCCCTCGGCCAGCGGCACCTCGGGCCCGGCGTACTCGCCGAGCAGACGGCCGTAGAGGAAGCCGGAGCGGCGCACGGTCTCGGCGCCGAGCTCCGATTTGCCGCCGGGGAAGAAGTGGTAGAGCGAGCCGAAGGGCGCGCCGGCCTCGGCGAGGATCTGTTTCACCCCGGTCGCCATGTAGCCCTGACGGCGGAACAGCTCGCCGCTCGAGTCGAGTATCCGCTCCTTGGTGTCTGCGCCCACGGCCTGCCGTCCTCTCTAGTGGTCTGCGGGGATCCGATGATACGGTGTTCGAACTAGAGCGATCTATCTAGAAACCCTGGAAAAGGAGGCTTCCATGGCGCAGGTCGAGCTCTCGGCAGGGGTGATCGAGTACGGCGACAGTGGTGGCGAGGGGCCGCCGATCGTTTTCTTCTCCGGACTGGCGATGGACGGCCGGCTCTGGGACCGGGTCGTCGCCGAGCTACAGCCGCGCTTTCGCTGCCTGACCCCGACGCTGCCGCTCGGCTCCCACCGCATCGCGATGCGCGAGGACGCCGACCTCTCGCTGGTCGGGATGTCGCGAATAGTCGCCGATTTCCTCGCCGCGCTCGACCTCCGCGACGCGGTCGTCTGCTTCAACGACTGGGGCGGCGCCCAGACCCTGATCTCCCGCTGCGATACGGCCCGCGTCGGCAGGCTCGTCCTCGCCTCCTGCGAGACCGAGGGCAACTACCCGCCGGGCCTCGCCGGCCGCGCCGCCTCGCTCTCGGCGAAGCTGCCGGGCGGCCTCTCGCTGATGCGGGCGACGATCGCGGCACGACCGCTGCGGCGACTGCCGATGATCTACGGCCAGATGAGCAAGCGCGGCGTCCCCGACCCATTGCTGCGCGAGTGGCTGGAGCCGCTGCGCCGCTCGGAGATCCGGCGCGACCTGCGCAAGTACGTCGGCGACGTGCGGCAGGGGAAGCGCGAGATCAAGGCCGCGACCGCGGCGCTGCGTGACTTCGCCCGCCCCGTTCTCGTCGTCTGGGACTGCGAGGGGAGGATGATGCCGAACGCGGAGGGGCGCAAGCTGGCGCAGGCGTTCCCCGACGCCCGCTACGTCGAGATCCCCGACTCCTACACGCTGATCCCGATCGACCAGCCGCAGGCACTCGCCCGCGAGATCGCCGATTTCGCCGCCTGAGGGGCGCATTTGCCCGGACTTGCCGAACAAATGCGCCCTCGCCCTGGGCAGGGGTCGCCGCCCCGGGGCGGAATCATCGTTATGTGAACCTGATTCCCGCCAAGGAGATCCGGCCGCCGCTGCCGCCGGGGCCGTTCCTGGTCGTCGGGCTGGCGCGTTCGGGGCTGGCGGCGGCGCGGATGCTGGCGCGGCGGGGGGAGACGGTGCGGGCGGTCGATTCCGCCCATCCCGAGGGCGCGGAAGGACTCGCCGGGGAGGGCGTCGAAGTCTTCCTGGATACGGATGGATTGGCTCAGCTCGAGGTGACGAAGACCGTCGTCAAGAGCCCGGGGGTGCCCCGGGAGGCGGCGGTGATCGCGGCTGCCCATGAACGCGGGATCGGCGTCGTCGGCGAGCTCGAGCTGGCCTGGCGGGCGCTGCCCAACCGCTTCCTCGCCGTCACCGGCACCAACGGCAAGACGACCACGGTCGAGTGGCTCGGCCACATCTTCCGTGGCGCCGGCGAGCCGGTCGCCGTCGCCGGCAACGTCGGCGCGCCCCTCTCCGGTTTGGTCGGCGAGGTCGACCCGGAGGCGACGATCGTCTGTGAGTGCTCGAGCTTCCAGCTCGAAGACAGCGAGTACTTCGCGCCGGAGTGCGCGGTCTTTCTCAACCTCGCTCCCGACCACCTCGACCGCCACGGCGACCTCGCCGCCTACGGCCAGGCGAAGCTGCGGATCTTCGCCAACCAGGGCAACGACGACGTCGCCGTCTACAACGCCGACGAGCCGGAGCTGGCCGGCGTCGACCTCGGCGGCTGCGCGCGGCGCCTGGCCTTCGGCGACGGCGGCGGGCCCGACTGCGAGGTTGCCGTCCTCGACGGCACGATCTTCTACGACCAGGAGCCGCTCCTGGCGGTCGCCGAGCTCGGCCTGCCCGGCGCGCACAACGTCCAGAACGCGATGGCCGCAGCTGCGGCGGCGCTCTCGCTCGGGATCGACCGCGAGGCGGTGCGCGAGGGCCTGCGCAGCTTCGGCGGCGTGCCGCACCGGCTCGAGCTGGTCGCCGAGGTCGACGGCGTGCGCTTCGTCAACGACTCGAAGGCGACCAACGTCGCCTCCGCCGCGGTCGGCATCTCGGCCTTCCCGCACGGCGTCCACGCGATCCTCGGCGGCAGCGAGAAGGACGAGCCCTTCGCGCCGCTGGTCGCGCCGATCGTCTCGCACTGCGCCGCCTGCTACCTGATCGGCGACACCGCCGAGCGGATGGCGCTGGAGCTGGAGCCGGTGACGGTCGCCGACGTGCCGCTCGTTCACTGCGCCGACCTCGAGGACGCCGTCCGCCGCGCCGCCGCCGCGGCCGCCGCCACGCCCGACGGCGTCGTCCTCCTCTCGCCCGCCTGCGCCAGCTTCGACGCCTTCGCCAACTACGAGGCGCGCGGCGAGCGCTTCCGCCAGATCGTCAAGGAGATGGAGCAGTGAGCACGCTGGCGCTGCGGCGCTTCGGGAGCACGGCGAAATCGCGCAAGGCGAAGCCGAAGACGCGCCGCCGCGCCGTCTCGACCGAGTACAACATGCTGCTGACCGCGACCCTCTGCCTGCTGGCGCTGGGCGCGGTGATGGTCTTCTCGGCCAGCTCGACCACCCGCGTCCTGCAGGACGGCGGCCTCTCCGACAGCGCCTTCTACCTGAAGCGGACGCTGATCTTCGGCGCCGTCGGCCTCGTCGTCATGCACTTCGTCGCCCGCATCGACCTGCGCGCGATCCGCAACCTGACCCCGGCGCTGCTCGGCGTCGCCCTCTTCCTGCTTGTCGCCGTGCTCGGCGCCGGCACCGAAGTCAACGGCGCCAGCCGCTGGCTCGGCGGCGGCTCGCTGCAGATCCAGCCCTCCGAGCTGGCCAAGGTGGCGCTGATCCTCTACGGCGCCGACATGCTGGCGCGCAAGCCGAAACGGGCGCGCTCGCTCGACGGGATGATGCCGTTCCTGCTGATCACCGCCGGCACCTGCCTGCTGATCATGCTGCAGCCCGACATGGGGACGACGATGGTGATCGCCTTCGCCGTCGGCGCCACCCTGATCGCCGCCGGCGCGCGGCCCCGCGACCTCGGCAAGATCGCGCTCGCGATCGGCGGCGCGGCGCTGCTGATGACGATCGTCGAGCCCTACCGGATGGCGCGGCTGACCGGCTTCCTCAACCCCGGCGCCTCGGCCGAAGGCGCCGGCTTCCAGGCCGCGCAGGCGAAAATCGCCCTCGGCTCGGGGGGTTTCGAAGGGGTCGGGATCGGCAACGGCGTGCAGAAGGCCTTCTACCTGCCCGAGGCGCACACGGACATGATCTCGGCGGTGATCGGCGAGGAGCTGGGGATGATCGGCATCGTCGGCGTCGTCGGCCTCTTCGGCATGTTCGGCTACGCCGGTCTCAAAGTCGCCCAGAAAGCGAAGGACGGCTACGGCAAGCTGCTGGTCGCCGGCCTCACTTCGTTGATCATGGTGCAGGCGATCATCAACCTCTTCGCGGTGATGGGGCTGGCGCCGCTGACCGGCGTGCCGCTGCCCTTCGTCTCCTACGGCAACAGCAGCCTGCTGGCGACGCTGTTCGCGGTCGGGCTGATCCTCAACGTCGCCCGCGGCGGCACCGCACCGCTACCGGGCGGGAGGACGGGTGCCCGCGCTGGCAAACTGCGCGTCGTCGATGGCGGGCGCGCGCCCGCGCGCGAAAGGAGTCGAGCAAGCGGTGCCAGGAAAGCCAAAGGTGGTCGTAGCGGCGGGCGGAACCGCGGGTCACGTCGTTCCGGCCCTGGCGGTCGCGGCCGAGCTTACGAATAGCGGTGCCGAGGTCAGCTTCCTCGGCACCCGCGAGCGGATCGAGGCCGAGCTGGTCCCCGCCGCCGGCTACGAGCTGGACTTCGTCAAGGTGCGCGGGATCGACCGCCGCAACCCGCTGCGCGCGGCCCGGGCCGGGTTCGAGGCGCTGGCCGCGGTCGGCGCCGCCCGCAGGGTCCTGCGGGCGCGAGGGGCCGACGTGGTGATGGGCGGCGGCGGCTTCGTCGCCGGGCCGGCCGGGCTGGCGGCGGCGCTGACGCGGACGCCGCTGGTGCTGACCGAGGCCGACAGCCACCTCGGGCTCGCCAACCGGGTGCTGGCGGGACGGGCGCGGCGCGTCTGCCTCGCCTTCCCGATCGCCGAGCGCGAGGGCGAGCGCTACCTGGTGACGGGGCGGCCGGTGCCGCGAGCGGTGCTCGAGGCCGACCGGGCGGCGGCGCGCGTGCGCTTCGGCGTCGACCCCGACGCCCACTGCCTGCTCGTCGTCGGCGGCAGCCAGGGAGCGCGCTCGCTCAACTTTGCCGCGGTCGAGGCCTTCGCCGAAGACGGCGAGCGCGACTTCCACGTCCTCCACCTCAGCGGCACCCGCGACTACGACGAGATCGGCACACGGCTGATCGACGCGCCCCACTACGAGCGCTACACGCTGATCGCCTACGAGCCGAACCTCGGCGACGTGCTCGCCGCCTGCGACCTCGTCCTCGGCCGCTCCGGCGGCTCGATCTTCGAGGTGACCGCGGCCGGGCGGCCGGCGATCCTCGTCCCCTATCCGCACGCCACCGCCGACCACCAGAGCGCCAACGCGGCGTGGATGGCGCAGGCGGAAGCGGCGACGGTCCTGCCCGACGCCGAGCTGGCTCCGGAGCGGCTGCGGGCCGAGGTCGGCGCGATCCTCGGCGACTCCGAGCGGCTGGCGGCGATGGCGGCGGCCTCGCGGGCGCTGGCCAAGCCCGACGCCGCGCGGCGGATCGCCGACCAGGTGCTCGAGGCGGCTGCGGAAAGGCGGAAGCGATGAGCGACTGGAGCGGGCGGCGGCTGCACTTCGTCGGCATCGGCGGCGCCGGGATGAGCGGGCTGGCGCTGGTCTGCGCCCGGCTCGGAGCGACGGTGACCGGCAGCGACCGCAGCGACTCCTCTTATATGGAGCGGCTGCGGGCGGCAGGGCTCGACCCGGTCGTCGGCCACGACGCCGCCAACCTGCCGGAGAGGGCCGAGGTCGTCGTCTCGACCGCGATCGCCGCCGAGAACCCGGAGCGCGTCCGCGCCCGGGAGCTCGGCCTGCGCGAGCTGCACCGAGGGCAGCTGCTTGCCGAGCTCTGCGCCGAGAAGCGGCTGATCGCGATCGCCGGCACGCACGGCAAGACGACGACGACGGCGATGACGGTCTGGGCGCTGCGCGGGCTCGACGCCGAGCCGGCGTTCTTCGTCGGCGGCGAGGTGCCGGGGCTCGGTCCCGACGGGGCTGCCGCCAACGCCGGCTGGGGCGAGGGCGAGTGGGTCGTCGCCGAGGCCGACGAGAGCGATGCCAGCTTCCTCGACCTACGCCCCGAGGTTGCCGTCGTCACCAACGTCGAGATGGACCACCACGCCCGCTGGCACAACCTCGAGGAACTGAAGGCGGCTTTTCGCGAGTTCGCCGAGCACGCCGACACAGTCGTTGTTCCGGCGTCCGGGGAGTTCCGGCCAGGTCAGAGGCAGGACCTCCGCACCCCGGGCGACATCCTCTACGGCTCGGCTGACCACAAGCCGAAGGTCACGAGGTTCGGGACCGACGCGCCCGGGCCTCAGCCGCTGCCCCTCGCGGTGCCCGGCGGCCACAACCTGCTGAACGCCCGCGCTGCCCTCGCGGCGATCGCCGCCGCTGGCTTCGACCTCGACCGGGCCGCTGCCGCGCTGGCGGACTTCCCGGGAGTGAAGCGGCGGCTGGAGTTCAAGGGTCGGCGAGGGCCGGTCTCTATATATGACGACTACGCCCATCACCCGACCGAGGTCCGCGCCGCGCTCTCGGCGCTGCGCGAGCTCGAGCCCTCCCACCTGATCGCCGTCTTCCAGCCCCACCTCTACTCACGGACCAAGGCCTTCGCCGAGCAGTTCGGCGCCGCCCTCGCCCTCGCCGACGAGGCGGTCGTCCTCGACGTCTACCCGGCGCGCGAGGAGCCGGTCGGCGAGCTGGCCGGGGTCAGCGGCCTCGACGTCGCCCGCGCCTGCGCCGACCGGATCGGCGGCGGTCGCGTCCGCTGGCTGCCCACCGCAGCCGCCGCCGAGCGCGTCCTAGCCCCCCAGCTAGACGCCGCGCACCCCGGCACCGTCCTAGCCACGATCGGCGCCGGCGACATCTTCCGCCTAGGCGAGTCCCTCCTCGGGACCGCCGGGACCCTGGGGGCCGACGGGACGACTTCGGGTGGTGGGCGCCCAAAATCGTCCCGTCGGCGGGGGGAGGGACGGTGAGCGCGCGGCCGGATGGGGTGGTGGCGGGGTTTGGGCTGGGGCGGCTGACTACGGTGCGGACGGGTGGGCTCGCGGACTTCTATGCGGCGCCGACCTCGGTCGAGGGGTTGGTCGAGCTGTTGCGCTGGGCCGATGCCGAGGGGCTGGCGGTAGGAACGGTCGGCTCCGGCTCGAACCTGCTGGTGGCAGACGATGGCTTCCATGGGCTGGCGATCAAGCTGGAGGGGGACCTCGCGACGATCGAGCGCGACGGCGAGCGCCTGCTCTGCGGCGGCGGCGCGCGGCTGCCGACTGCCGCCAGTCGCGCCGCCCACTGGGGCCTCAGCGGGATCGAGTTCGGCGTCAACATCCCCGGCACCGCGGGCGGGGCGGTGCGGATGAACGCCAACGCCTACGGCGGTCAGCTCGCCCGCGTGCTCGAATGGGTCGAGGTCTGCGGGCCCCGCGGCGCCGAGCGACGGCGACCCGAGCAGCTCGGCTTCACCTACCGCAACTCGAACCTGCGCGACGGCGAAGTCGTCTCCCGCGCCGCCTTCCGCCTGCGACCCGGCGACCCGGCCGCGATCCGGGCGACGATGGCGGAGATGCGAGCCCGTCGGCACGAGGCGCAGCCGAAAGGGATCAAGACCTTCGGCTCGACCTTCAAGAACCCCGAGGACGAGCGCGCCGAGGGCCGCACCGCGGGGCAGCTGCTCGAGGCCGCCGGCTGTCGCGGGATGAGCCACGGCGGCGCCCGCTTCTCCGAGAAGCACGCCAACTTCGTCGAGAACTTCGACGACGCCACCACCGCCGACGTGCTGGAGCTGATGGCGGCGGGGAGGCGGCGGGTCCACGAGCGCTTCGGCGTCGAGCTGGAGCCGGAGGTCCAGGTGCTGGGCGAGGTCCGCTGGCCCAGCGGCTGGGAGCTGTGAGGCGCCTACTGGCGGCGCTCGCTGTGGTCGTCGTCGCGGCCGGCGCCGCCTACTGGTTCGTGTTCCGCGACGAAACCGTCACCGCCAAGGTCCACGTGCCGGAGCTGACCTCGACGATCGGCAGCGGCGAAGACGCGGTCGGCGTCAGCGCCAGCGGCCAGGTCGTCCCCTTCCTGCCGGTGCCGACCGAACCGCCGCTGCCGCAGCTGCCGCTCGACGCAGTGCCGCAGAGCGGCCATCTCGCCGGCCCGGTGCTCCAGCAGGCGAAGGTCCTCGGCGCCGCGCCGGCGGCGCTGCGGCCCTACGTCGAACGCAGCTTCTACGGCGAAGACGGGGTCGACGTGATCCTCACCACCGGGATCGAATTGCGGTTCGGAGACGCCTCGCAGGCGAAGCGAAAGTGGAAGTCGGCGGCGGCTGTTCTCGCCAACGCCGAACTGACGGCGCTCGATTATGTCGACCTGACCGCTCCCGGCAGGCCCGCGGTCAACGGTTCGGAATACGTCTTCCCAAGCACTCCTGAAGGCGAATAGCCGCATTAGCAGGTAGTCTCAGGTAAACCCTCGACCTCAGCGTGAGGGGTGCCGAAGTCTCAACCCGTAGTCGAGACTTTCGCCTTGCAGGATGCCTGTCGCCCGTTTGACAGACCCGCAACAATGCCCTACGTTGAGCGCAATTTCCGTGCTTGAGGCACAGGCTCGAACCCTTGAGCCTCGCTGAAGGCTCGGACGGAACAAGGCTCAACTCAACCAACAGCTGTCTCGCCAGGTCCCCCCAAACCGGCGAGGAGGAAATCGGGAGATGGAATCCACTTACCTCGCGGTCATCAAGGTCGTCGGCGCCGGCGGCGGTGGCACGAACGCGGTCAGCCGCATGATCGACGCCGGCATCCGCGGCGTCGAGTTCGTCGCCGTCAACACCGACGCTCAGGCGCTGCAGGCCTGCGATGCAGACATCAAGCTCTCGATCGGCCAGGAGCTGACCCGCGGCCTCGGCGCCGGCGGCAACCCCGAGGTCGGGGCGGGCGCCGCGGCGGAGAGCCGCGATGAGATCAAGGAGGCGCTGAAGGGCGCCGACATGGTCTTCGTCACCGCCGGCGAGGGTGGCGGCACCGGCACCGGCTCGGCGCCGATCATCGCCGAGATCGCCAAGGAAGAGATCGGCGCCCTCACCGTCGGCGCGGTCACCAAGCCGTTCGAGTTCGAGGGCAAACGACGGATGCAGCAGGCGCTCGAGGGCATCGAGAAACTGCGCAACAACGTCGACACCCTGATCATCGTTCCCAACGAGAAGCTGCTGCAGGCGGTCGAGCGTCGCACCTCGGTGCTGGAGGCCTTCCGCCAGGCCGACGACATCCTCCGCCAGGGCGTCCAGGGCATCACCGACCTGATCACGATCCCGGGCCTGATCAACCTCGACTTCGCCGACGTGCGCACGATCATGCGCGACGCCGGCTCGGCGCTGATGGGCGTCGGCTCGGCCTCCGGCGAGGCCCGCGCCCTCGACGCCGCCAAAGCCGCGATCACCTCGCCGCTGATCGAGGAGTCGATCAAAGGCGCGACCGGGATGCTGCTCAACATCACCGGCCCCGAGGACCTCGGCCTGTTCGAGGTCAACGAGGCGGCGCAGCTGGTCCAGGCCGAGGCCGACGACAACGCCAACATCATCTTTGGCTCGGTCGTCGACCAGTCGATGCGCGACGAAGTCCGCGTCACCGTGATCGCCACCGGCTTCGAGGGCTTCGAGCTGCTCGCCCGCTCGCCGCAGCGGGTCCGCCGCCGCTACGAAAGCCGGCCGCGGGTCTCTGCCGAGGACACCGAAATCCGCAAACTTCGCGTCTCCGAGGACGACATCGACGTCCCCGGCTTCCTGAAGGAATAACCGGCTCCCGAAGGTTGCTCCGCTCGGGCGCGCGCCGCGACCCGCGCGCTCCAATACGCTGAGGCTCGTGAGCGACGCCCTCCGCCGAACGCCCCTCTACGAGCAGCATGTTCTTCAGGGCGCGCGGATGGTCCCGTTCGCGGGCTGGGAGATGCCGGTGCAGTACGAGGGGGTGCGGGAGGAGCACATGGCGGTGCGCACGCACGCCGGGATGTTCGACGTCTCCCACATGGGCGAGGTCGAGGTCGAGGGCCCCGGCGCGCTCGCCTTCCTCCAGCACGCGCTCTCCAACGACGTCGCCCGGGTCGCGGTCGGCGGCGCCCAGTACTCGTGCCTGTGCCAGGACGACGGCGGCGTCCTCGACGACCTCTTCGCCTATCGCCTCGGCGGTGACCGCTACCTCGTCGTCACCAACTCCGCCAACCACGAGGCCGACCTCGCCTGGCTCGGCCAGCACAGCCGCGAGTTCGAGGTCGCCGTCCGCGACGTCGCCGACCGCTACGCGATGCTCGCCGTCCAGGGGCCGCACGCGCGCGGCGTGCTCGGCCGCGCGCTCGGGCTCGAGCTGCCGGCGCGCTTCCACGTCGCCCCGGCCCGGGTCGGCGGCCGGCCGGCCCTGATCTGCGGCACCGGCTACACCGGCGAGGACGGGGTCGAGATGCTGATCGACCCCGAGGTCGCAGTCGCGGTCTGGAAAGAGCTGCTCGACGCCGGCGTCGTCCCCTGCGGGCTCGGCGCTCGCGACACGCTGCGGCTGGAGGTCTGTTACCCGTTGCACGGCAACGAGCTGACCCCGCGCCGCAACCCGATCGAGGCCGGCCTCGGCTGGTGCTGCAAGGAGGAGACGAACTTCATCGGCTGGGAGGCGGTCGCCTCGGCGCGGGCCGAGGGCAGCGCCGAGAAGCTGGTCCCGTTCCTGATCGAGGGCGACGGGATCCCGCGCGCCGGTAAACCAGGGCTCTACGTAG
>JBEHWY010000061.1:0-19429 GCA_048498975.1 Actinomycetota bacterium
GACCATCACCTTGCACTGCTTCCAGGTGGCGTCGTCCTGCATCTTGCCGTCGATCATGTGGACGCCGCGGCCGTCGGGGATCGCCTCCAGCACCTTCTTCGCGAACCGGACCTCGTCCGGCGGCGGGCTGAAGACCTTCTTCGCGATCCCGATCTGCACCGGGTGCAGCGACCAGGCGCCGACGCAGCCCATCAGGAAGGCGGCGCGGAACTGGGTCTCGCAGCCGGCGGTGTCCTTGATGTCGCCGAAGGGTCCGTAGAAGGGGAGGATCCCGGTCGAGGCGCAGGCGTCGACCATGCGCGCGATCGAGTAGTGCCAGAGGTCCTGCTGGGCGCTGACGCGGTCGGCCTCGGGGTTCTCCGGGTCGGCGGGGTCCTCCATCACGCGGTAGCCGGGGTGGCCGCCGCCGACGCGCGTCGTCTTCATCCGCCGCGAGGCGGCGAGGTCGGCGGGACCGAAGCTCATCCCCTGCATCCGCGGGCTGGCGGCGGCGATCTCCTCGAGGTTGACGACGCCCTGTGCCGTCTCCAGGATCGCGTGGATCAGGATCGGGCGGTCGAGGTTCGCCTTCGCCTCCAGCTGGGCCAGCAGCCGGTCGACGTAGTGGATGTCCCAGGCGCCCTCGACCTTCGGCACCATCACGACCTCGAGCTTGTCGCCGATCTCGGTCACCAGCGTCGTCAGGTCGTCGAGCACCCAGGGGCTCTCCAGAGAGTTGACCCGGGTCCAGAGCGAGGTCTCGCCGAAGTCGGTCTCCTTGGCGGCCTTGACCAGGCCCATCCGTGCCGCCTCCTTGCGGTCGACGGGGACGGCGTCCTCGAGGTTGCCGAGGAGGATGTCGGTCTGCTTGGCGATGTCGCCCGCCTTGGCCACCATCTTCTCGTTCGAGAAGTCGAGGAAGTGGATCATCCGCGAGGGCTTGACCGGGATCTCGCGCAGCGGCTCGGGCGCGCCGATCGCCAGCGGGTGGAAGAAGTCTCTGGGGTTTCTCACGCTGCTCCCTTGTTCGGTTCGGCTGTGACCGCCCTGCGCGGCCGGCCAGGAACCCTAGTCAAGCCGCCGGGGTCGGGGTTTCCGCCTGCACCGGCCGTACATTCAGGCTGTGGAGAACGGCGCGCGCGACACCACCGAGGAATGGCTGCTGCCGCGGCGGGGGCTGCTCACGGTCGCCGACCTGGAGGCGAGGGTGGAGGAGGCGACGGCGATCGCCCGCGCCTCCGAAGCGGCGGCGATCAGCATCGGCGCCGCCGCGATCGAGAGCGCCGAGCAGGCCAAGCGGGCCGCGAACCTCGCCCTCAAGGCAAGCGAAGCCGCCGCTCGCGGCGCCGCCGCAGCGCCGAGCCGCAACGGGGGCGGCGGCCACGGCCCGCACGAGGACGACCACCTCGTTCGCTTCTCGCGCCGGGCCGACCGTCTCAGCGCCCGCTTCGCCCGCCTGCAGCGCCGCTGATCAGGGGGCGCCGCGGAACCAGCGGGTCCGTAGCGCCGCCGCCAGCGCCGTCGTGATCGGGCCCTCGACCGGGATCGGCTCCCCGTCGATCGCCCGCACCGGCTCGACCCCCCGCAGCGAGTTGGTGAGGAAGACCTCGTCGGCGCCACGCAGCTCGTCCAGGCTCAGCTCCTCCTCGGCGACGTCGAACAGGCACTCTTCGGCGACCTCGATCGTCTGCTGGCGGGCGACCCCGGGAAGGATCTCGTCGTCGAGGGGAGGGGTGATGACACAGCCCGCGCGGACGACGAAGACGTTGGCGCGCGAGGCCTCGAGCACGAGGCCGTCCTCGCGCACCAGCAGCGGCACCGAGCCGGGACCGGCGGCGGCTTCGGCGCGGGTCAGGAGGTCGCGGTCGGCCCACTTGTGGGCGCCGTAGCCGCGATCGACGGTGAGTGTCGTCAGGGTCGAGGTGAACTGGCCGGTGGGGAAGACGTTGTTGGGGTCGACGGGGGCGACGACGACGAAGGCTTCGAGGCCGCCACGGCGCGGCTCGACGCTGAGCCGCATGCGGCCGAGGCCGCCGCCGCGGGCGCGGCTGCGGACCAGCTCGTCGAGGCCGGCCGGCGGCTCCTCGTCATAGAGGGCTCGCACGCTCGCGTCGAGCCGGCGCAGGTGCGCCTCGAGCTCGATCGGCCGATCTTCGAAGATCAGGATCGTCTCGAACACCCCCGCGCGCGGATCCGGCCGCGGCCGCTGAATTGCCCTGGCCGGGTGTGGCATGGTGTGCGCGATGATAGGCCGCTTCCGGCGATACGCCCGCGAGCACGGCACCCGTGCAGCGATCGCCAAGACCTTCGCCGAGCTCCGCCGCAAAGCCTTCAACGAGCAGCGCGTGACGGTGCTGCTGAAGGATCTCGACTCGATCGCCGAGCCCCGCCGCCGCTCCGATCTCGAAGTCGTGGCGCTTGCGCCGGAGCACCTCGAGGGGCTCTCCCAGCTCAACCGCGAGCGCGGCCGCCCCGGCGTTGACCGCCGCTTCCGGGACAGCCTCGAGCATGGCCTGCACGGCTTCGTCGGCCTCCGCGACGGCGTCACCGTCGGCTACTACTGGTGGATCGAGGGCGAGCGAGCGGCCGCCCACCCGGACCTGCGCTGGCTGGGCGAGTTCTTGCAGATCGAGCCCGGCGACGTCTACGGCTCCGACTTCTACATCCTCCCGGCCCACCGCGGAAGCGGCATCGCAAACGAGTTCCTGTACGGAATCGAGTCGGCGATCGCCGCCGGTGGCTTCAAACGGATCTGGGGATACGTCGAGAGCGGCAACCGCCAGGCGCGCTGGCTCTATAGCTCCCGGGGCTACCAGCCGATTAGGGATCTGAGCCGCCGGCACACCCCGTTTTCCGACAAGACCGTCCCACTACCGGAAGTAGGATCGACCAGCTCATGAGCGACCACGCAAAAGCCATCGAAGAGTTCATCGTCAACGAGATCACCGGCGAGCTGGTCGACGCCCCGCTCGCCCACGACGAGGACCTGCTGGCGGCGGACCTGATCGATTCGCTTGGCATCACCGAGCTGGTCAGCTTCCTCGAGCGCAGCTATGGGATCACCGTCGCCGACGAGGACCTCAACCCGGACAATTTCCGCAGCGTCGAAGCGATCGCCGCCTTCGTCGCGCGCAAGGGAGGCTGAGGCGCCCGTGCTGCTGCAGCTCCTCTACGAGCACGCCGACGCGAACCCCGAGCGCACCGCGGTCGTCTACCGCGAGGAGCGGCTCAGCTTCGCCGAGCTCATCGAGCGCATCGAGCGCCTCGCCAGCGGCCTGGCGGGGAGGGGGATCGGCCCCGGCGACGCCGTCGGCCTCGTCCTCCGCGACGACCCCTGGTTCGTCGCCGCCTTCCACGCGCTGGCGGCGCTGGGGGCGAAAGTGGTCCCCGCCAACCCCGCCTTCAAGCAGGCCGAGCTCGAGTTCTGGTTTCGCAGCACCGGCGTCAAGGCCGTGATCAGCGACGAGCGCACCGCCGGCGTCTGCGAGCGCATCGTCGCCGGCTTCGACCACCCGGTGGAGGTGATCGGCTCCGGCGCCGGCCACGGCCAGTCCGTCACCCTCGCCGACCTGGCCGGGGCGGGCAGCGCCGAGAGGCTGTCGGCGCGTTCGCCCGAGGAGCCGCTCGTCGGCCAGTTCTCCTCCGGCTCCACCGGTCGGCCCAAGCGCCTGGACCGCACCCACGGCCAGTGCGTCGCCGAGGCCGAGGCCTATCTCGGGCTCGGGCTCACCGCCGAGGACCGGATCCTCGCCGCGGTGCCGCTCTTCCACACCTGGGGGATGGGGTCGTGCATCTTCGGCGCAGCGGTCTCCGGCGCGACGCTGGTGATTCTCGAGGACCCGCACCCGTTCCTGCTCAAGCGCCACCGGGCGCTGGAACTGATCGAGGAGGAGGGCATCACCGTCTTCCCCGGCGTCCCCTTCAACTACCGCCTGATGGCCGACTCGCCCGCCGCCGCCGACCTCTCCTCGCTGCGGCTCTGCTTCACCGCCGGGATGGCGATGCCGCGCGAGACCTTCGAAGCCTTCGGCGAGCGCTTCGGCGTTCTCGTCCGCCAGCTCTACGGGAGCACCGAGACGGGGATGATCGCCGCCAACCTCAGCGACGACCCGGTCGCCACCTTCGAGTCGGTCGGCACGCCGGTAAAGGGGGTCGAGCTGGAGATCGTCGACGACGACGGCGACCCGCTGCCGCACGGCGAGATCGGCGAGGTGACGGTCGCCAGCCCGGCGGCGACCCTCGGCTACGGCGACCTGCCGGAGCTGAACGCGGTCGCCTTCCGCGGCGGCCGCTTCTACACCGGCGACCTCGGCCGCATCGACCACGAGGGGATGCTCTACCTGGTCGGCCGCAAGAAGCTGCTGATCGAGACCGGCGGCTTCAAGGTCGACCCGATCGAGGTCGAGGCGGTGATCGAATCGCATCCGGCCGTCGCCGAGTCGGTCGTCGTCGGCGTCGACACCGACGTCGCCGGCGAGCAGCGGGTGAAGGCCGTGGTCGTCGCCGACGGCGACTGCGACGAGCGCGAGCTGGTCGGCTTCTGTCGCGAGCGCCTGGCCAACTTCAAGGTTCCGCAGAGCATCGAGTTCCGCGAGGAGATCCCGAAGAGCCCGCTCGGCAAGGTGCTGAGGAAGTACCTGGTGTGAACGAGGGGGAGAGTCGTTGAAGACGCTGCTGATCGACAACTACGACTCCTTCACCTACAACCTCTTCCAGCTGCTGGCGGAGGCCAACGGCGAAGAGCCGATCGTCGTCCGCAACGACGAGATGAGCTGGGCCGAGCTGGCCGCCAGCCGCGACTTCGACAACATCGTCATCTCGCCGGGCCCCGGCAACCCCGATCGCGAGGACGACTTCGGCGTCTGCGCCGAGGCGATCCGCGACTCGGAGGTGCCCCTGCTGGGCGTCTGCCTCGGGCACCAGGGCCTCTGCTCGGCCTACGGCGCCAAGGTCGTGCATGCGCCGGAAGCGATGCACGGCCGGATCAGCGCCATCACCCACGAGGACTCGGGGATCTTCGCCGGCCTGCCACGCGAGTTCCAGGTCGTCCGCTACCACTCGCTCTGCGTCGAGCAGCCGTTGCCGCCGGAGCTGCAGGGGGTGGCCTGGACCAGCGACGGGATCCTGATGGGGGTCGCCCACCGCGAGCGCCCGCAGTGGGGCCTGCAGTTCCACCCCGAGTCGATCTGCACCGAGCACGGGCGGGCGATGCTGGCCCGCTTCCGCGATCTCACGATCGAGCACTCCGGGCGCCGGAATGGCGGCGCCGTGCGGCTCGACGGCGGCGTCACCAAGCCGCCCGCGAGCGGCGGCGCCGGGCTCGAACTGCGCATGCGGCGGCTCGATTCCGCCCACGACACCGAGCGTGCCTTCGCCCACCTCTACGAGGCCAGCCCCGAGGCCTTCTGGCTCGACAGCAGCATGCTCGACGGCCGCGCCCGCTTCTCCTTCATGGGCGACGCCTCCGGACCGCTGGGGGCGACGATCTCCTACGACGTCGACAGCGGCGAGCTGACCGTGCGGGGCGGCGAGGAGACGCGCGTCCTCGAGGAGTCGATCTTCGACTACCTCTCGCGCGAGATACGCCGTCTGCGCCACCTCTCCGACGACCTGCCGTTCGACTTCAACTGCGGCTTCGCCGGCTATCTCGGCTACGAGCTGAAGGCCGACTGCGAGGGGTCCGACGCCCACTCCTCCTCGCTGCCCGACGCCTTCTTCGTCTTCGCCGACCGGATGATCGCCTTCGACCACCTCGAGGGGGCGACCTACGTGCTCGGGATCTGCGAGCGCGGCGACGCCGAGGAGACCGACCGCTGGATCGCCGAGACGAGCCTGCGGCTGGCCTCGCTGCCGCCGATCGCCAAGCCGGAGTGGAGCGAGGTCGCCACCGAGCGCGAGCCGGTTCGCTTCCGTCTCTCGCGTTCTCACCGGCAATACCTCGATGACATCGCCGAGTGCAAGCGCCAGCTGATCGACGGCGAGAGCTACGAGATCTGCCTCACCAACAAGATCACCGCCGAGGTCAGCCCCGATCCCTTCGCCCTCTACCGGACGCTGCGCCGGATCAACCCGGCACCGTTCTCGGCCTACCTGCGGGTCGGCGAGGCGGCGGTGCTGAGCTCCTCGCCGGAGCGCTTCCTCTCGGTCGGCCGCGACCGCTGGGCCGAGGCGAAGCCGATCAAGGGCACCGTCCGCCGCAGCCCGGACCCGGCCGAGGACGTGCGCCTCGCCGAGGAGATGCGGCTCGACGAAAAGACCCGGGCCGAGAACCTGATGATCTGCGACCTGCTGCGCAACGACCTCGGCGTCGTCGCCGAGATCGGCACGGTTCATGTCCCGTTTCTGATGCACGTCGAGAGTTACGAGACCGTGCATCAGCTGGTCTCGACCGTGCGCGGCCTGCTGCGCGAGGAGCTGGAGGCGCCTGACTGCATCCGCGCCTGCTTCCCCGGCGGCTCGATGACCGGTGCGCCGAAGAAGCGGACGATGGAGATCATCGACGCGCTCGAGGGTGAAGCGCGCGGCGTCTACTCCGGTGCGATCGGCTACTTCGGCCTCAGCGGCGCCTGCGACCTCAACATCGTCATCCGCACCGTGGTGATGGATGGCGAGACGACGACGATCGGTGTCGGCGGTGCGATCGTGATGCAGTCCGACGCCGAGGAGGAGTACCAGGAGATCCTGCTCAAGGGGCGCGCCCCGATGCAGGCCATCGACCCCCGCGTCGACCCGCAGACGGTCTTCGAGGACCAGGGCACGCCGCGCTGAGGCGACTCAGCAGCGGGTGCCGAAGTGCTCGGCCCAGATGTGCACGCCAGGGCTGCCCTCGAGGCGGCCGACCTTGAGGTCGATCCCGGTCTGCGTGTATTCGCCGAACAGGTTGGCGCGGTGGGTGGGGGAGCGCAGCCAGGCGCGGAAGATCGAGACCGCGGTGCCGAAGACGCCGACGCCGTAGGCGAGGTTCTCACCCGCGTGCCAGCACCCTTCCAGGTAGCCGCTGGCCCGCATCCAGTAGGTGAATTCGCGGCCGCAGGCGTAGTGGCTGAAGCTGTCGCAGCGGAGGATGTCGCGCGCCTTGTCGCGGGCTGATTCTTCCAGCGCCGAGGCGGGTTCCAGCGGCTGGGCGCCGATCTGCGCCCGGGCGTAGTTGGCGAGGCAGAGCATCTCTTCCTCCTGGCTGGCGGCGGGCGCGTTCAACTCGGTGCGCGGGCAGACCGAGGCCGGCGCCAGGAGCGGGGCGGCAGCCTTTGCGCCCGCCGGTGCCAGCAGCGCCAGGGCGGTGAGGAGGGATGCTGCGGCGAGGGAGAGCTTGTGCCCCATACGGGACGTATCGCCGGGCGGCGGCCTGCACCCTCGGCACTGGCCGCCTGGCGGACGGATGTCTGAGACGCGTTCGGAACCGGCGTCGAGGGGATCCCTCGCGGAAACGGAGATTTCGCATGCTGCTGCGGAAAACCAGGCCTTCGTCGGGCGAATCGCCTCCCGCGACGAACTTGAGCTTTTGCAGGTGATTTAGCCAGATGTTCGATCGCCGGACCCGATCAAGCGTCCTACCTTGCGGCATCTACCTGCGGGCGATGCGGCCCGCTTTCCCAGGTGCCACAACCCAGCAAGGAGACTCATCGATGAGTGCACCAGTGCCTTCCGAAGCTCGATCGCGGTGGTCCGCGGTCCTGCTCATGGCGTTTCTGGCTCTCGCCGGATTCGCGCTGCTGGCGGTCCACGCCGCTCCGGCAAGCGCGAAGAAGGTCGCGACTATCAACCTCTGCGTGACGAAGAGCGGCCCCGAAAAGGGCGTCGTCCGCTTCTCGATCGCCGCCAAATGCAAGAAGGGCCAGCAGCTGATCCAGGTGCTGCCCAAATCGGCGCAGGAGGTCCTCGGCGTCGAAGCCAGCAGCGGTGCAAAGGGCGAAACCGGCGCGGCCGGCGCGCAGGGCGAGACCGGTCCGACCGGCCCCGAAGGCCCGCAGGGCCCGAAGGGTGATACCGGTCCGGAAGGCCCCCAGGGCCCGAAGGGCGACGACGGCGCAGCCGGTCCCCAGGGCCCCAAGGGCGATGACGGTGCAATCGGGCCGCAGGGTCCCAAGGGCGACACCGGCCTCCAGGGCCCGCAGGGCGATAAGGGTGCCACCGGTCCCCAGGGGCCGCAGGGCGACACCGGTCTGCAGGGGCCGCAGGGCATCCCCGGCGACACCGGTCCCCAGGGGCCGCAGGGCGACACCGGCCCGCAGGGTCCGCAGGGCGTGCCTGGCGTCGCTGGGAAGACGATCCTCCACGGCGACGGCCCGCCGTCGAACGTGATCGGCGCCAACGACGATTTCTACATCGACACCGAGCACTCGGTCCTCTACGGCCCCAAAGCCGGCGGCGAATGGCCCGAACACGGCACTTCGCTGGTCGGTCCCCAGGGCCCGCAGGGTCCCCAGGGCGACACCGGCGCCACCGGCGCCCAGGGTCCGCAGGGAGATAAGGGCGAGACCGGCGCCACCGGCCCCCAGGGCCCGCAGGGAGATAAGGGCGAGACCGGCCAGCAGGGTCCCCAGGGCGACAAGGGAGACACCGGCGCCACCGGCGCCCAGGGTCCGCAGGGCGATAAGGGTGACGTTGGTGCCACTGGCCCGCAGGGTCCCCAGGGCGACAAGGGCGACACCGGCGCCACCGGCCCCCAGGGTCCGCAGGGCGATAAGGGCGAGGCCGGCGCCACCGGCCCGCAGGGTCCTCAGGGCGACACCGGTGCGACCGGTCCCCAGGGTCCCCAGGGCGAGACCGGCCCGATCGGTCCGCAGGGGCACCAGGGCAACGGCATCCTCAGCGGTCACGGCTTCCCGCCGAACGGAGCCGGCAGCAACGGCGACTACGCCATCGACCTCGACACCCACATGCTGTACGGGCCGAAGGTCAACGAGGAATGGCCGACCGAAGGCGTTTCCCTGATCGGCAAGGACGGCAAGTCGGTGCTGAACGGCACCGGCGCCCCCGAAGCCGGCCTCGGCGCCAACGGCGATTTCTACATCGACACCAACACCTACTCGATCTTCGCCAAGAGCGGAGGCGAATGGAGCAACGGCACCTCGCTGGTCGGCCCCCAGGGCCCGCAGGGCGAGCAGGGTGCGACCGGCCCGCAGGGTCCCCAGGGCGACACGGGTCCGCAGGGTGCCACCGGCTCGCAGGGTCCCCAGGGCGAAAAGGGCGCTACCGGCGCTCAGGGCCCGCAGGGGCCGTCCGGCCCGACCGGCGCCACCGGTGCCACCGGGGCCACTGGTGCGGCCGGCGCCAAGGGCGCGACGGGTGACGCCGGCGCCAAGGGCGCGACCGGCGCCACGGGTGCGACCGGTCCGGCAGCGACGCAGATCATCGGTGGGGGCGGTGGCGGCAGCGCCCTCAGCAAAACCGAAAAACGCTACCTGGGCCTGTTCGTCGATGAGCTGGGCTTGACCGAAGCGGCCGTGACCCAGGCGATGCCGACCGCCGGGACGCTGAGCAATCTCAGTATCAAGCTCAGCGGCACCCCTGGCTTCGGCGGCGACGAATACGAATTCGTGGCCATGGTCAACGGCTCGGCGACCAGTCTCAAGTGCTCGGTCACCGCGTCGTCGACCACCTGCACCAGCAGCGCCACCGTCTCGGTGAGCGCTGGGCAGACGGTCGCGATTCAGGTCGAACCCAAGAGCAGCCCGAACAACGCACCGTCGGCGCGTTGGATGGCGACGTTCACCTCGGGCTGATCGCCTCCTAGCCACCCCAAGGGGTTGGACGTCAGGGCCGCGCCGGGCATTTCCCGGCGCGGCCCTTCGTCGTTCGGGCGGCGGCTGCGCGCGGGGGACGGATAACCTTCAGCCAACCGACAACGACCGCCAGATAGGCAGGAGAAATGGCCGTAGACACCGTGAGCTACAGCGAACAGACCGAGGACCAGAAGGCGATTCTCGAAATGGTCCGGCAGTTCGTCGACGAGCAGATCCTTCCCAACGCCGAGCACTACGACCACGAGGACAGCTTCCCGGAGCCGATCGTCGAGCAGATGAAGGAACTCGGCCTGTTCGGCGTGACGATCCCCGAAGAGTACGGCGGCATGGGGCTCGACCTGACGACCTACGCGATGATCGTCGAGGAGCTCTCGCGCGGCTGGATCTCGATCTCGGGCGTCGTCAACACCCACTTCATCGGCTCCTACCTGCTGATGAAGTTCGGCACCGACGAGCAGAAACAGCACTTCCTGCCGAAGATGGCGACCGGTGAGATCCGCGCCGCCTTCTCGCTGTCGGAGCCCGAGGTCGGCTCCGACGTCCAGGGCCTGAAGGCGACCGCCAAGAAGGGCGAGGACGGCAACTGGGAGATCAACGGCCAGAAGATGTGGGTCACCAACGGCCTCGGCTCCGGCGTCGTCTTCGTCCTCGTCAAGACCGACACCACGGCCGACCCGCCCTACAAGGGGATGACCTGCTTCATCACCGAGAAGGAGCCCTGGAAGGAAATCAACGAGGGCGACTTCAAGGGGCTCAACGTGCCGCCCAAGATCAAGAAGATGGGCTACAAGGGCGTCGAGTCGACCGAGCTCGTCTACGACGGCTACAGGTGCCCGCCGGAGCGGGTCCTCGGCGGCGAGGAGGCCGGTGTCGGCCAGGGCTTCATCCAGATGATGGACGCGCTCGAGGTCGGCCGCGTCAACGTCGCCGCCCGCGGCGTCGGCATCGGCCAGCGGGCACTGGAGCTGGCCCTCCGCTACAGCCAGGAACGGAAGACCTTCGGCAAGGAGATCGCCCAGCACCAGGCGATCCAGTTCAAGCTCGCCGACATGGCGACCCAGCTCGAGGCGGCGCGCCTCCTCACCCGCAAAGCGGCGCGGATGAAGGACGCCGGCCAGCGCTCCGACCTGGAGGCCGGGATGGCCAAGCTGCTCGCCTCGGAGACCGGCAAGTTCTGCGTCGAAGAAAGCTTCCGCATCCACGGCGGCTACGGCTACTCGAAGGAGTACGAGATCGAGCGCCTCTACCGCGACGCGCCGCTGCTTTTGATCGGAGAGGGAACCTCCGAGATCCAGCGCATGGTGATCGGCAAGAAGCTCCTGCAGCGGAACAAGATCTGATGGCGGCGTCGACTTCGGACCTGATCCGCACGGCTGTCGAGCGGTTTCAGGCCGAAGTCCCGGCGCTGGCGAAACTGAAGCTGGTCTTCGGCCTCGAGCTGCGTGCCAAACACGACATCCAGCTCTATCGGGTGGAGCTGCCCGGGCCGAAGATCAGCAAGGACCTGCAGCAGGACGAGCGGATCCTGGTCGAAATCGACCGGCCTCAGTTCAACCAGCTGGCCGAGAAAGGCACGATCAAGAGCTACCGCCGCGCCGCCGAGACCGGCCACATCAAGGCCACCGGCGACTCCAACGTGGTCAAGCTGATCGTCCAGGTCGTCGAGAAACAGGAGGCGCGCGAACGCCTCAAGAAAGTGCACTAGGCAGGGTTCTTGGGTTGGTGCGGGAGGGTCGGGTGGCCCTCTTCACTCGCCTACCTGGCTGGATCCTCGCCAGTCGTCCGCGAAACGCGCTCTCGGCCAGCGGCGCAAAACGTGAAGAGGGTCACCCGACCCTCCCCAACGAACCGGAGCCCTGGCTTCGGAAGCTTGCGAAAAGGGGCGCCGGGCTCGCTTTTCTGGAGCTTTTGGCTCTCGGGAGCTTTCTGATTCACGGAAGCCGCCGGCCTTGGGGACTTTGGGGAGCTTCGGGAGGAGGGGTGGGGTACCCCTCTTCACGTTTTGCGCCGCTACGCCAGAGCACGATTCTCGGACGGCGGTAGCCGATCCACGTAGGTAGGCGAGTGAAGAGGGGTACCCCACCCCTCCACGCAAACCTCGTCAGTCCCGCAACCACCGTTTTCGTAGCTCCGCTGCCAGGCGCTCGGTTAGGTGGCTGCGGGCCTGGAGGTCCTGGCCGTCCAGGCGGGTTGCGGGGCGGAGGCCGCGGACGGAGGAGGTGAGGAAGACCTCGTCGGCTTCGTGCAGGTCGGCGAGGGTGAGGGGGCGTTCGACGGCTTCGATGCCGAGCTCGGCGGCGAGCTTCAGGGTCGCGGCGCGGGCGGTGCCGGCGAGGATGCGGCCGTCGAGCGGGGGCGTGGCCAGGGTGCCGTCGAAGACGGCGAAGACGTTGGCGCGGCCGGCCTCGAGCACGTCGCCGTCGGCCGCGACCAGCAGCGGCACCTCCTCGCCGAGCTCGGCCTCCAGGCGCTCCAGCCAGGCGCGGTCCGACCACTTGTGGGCGCCGGAGCCGCGGCCGGCGGGGACGCTGCGCAGCAGCTCGCCGTGCTCGCGGTCGGGAAAGGCGAAGGAGGGGTCGATCGGTGTCGCCTCGAACCGGGGCCGCAGGCCGCCCTCAGCGTCGGGCGCGAGCTCGATCCGCAGCCGGCCCAGCGCGATCCCGGCGCAGGCCGCGGCGGCGCCGGCGGCGAGGTCGGCCGGCGGCTCGGCGCCGAGATGCTCACGGGCGCTGGCGGCGAGGCGGGCGAGGTGGGCGTCGAGCTCGACCGGGGCGCCGTCGGCGACGAGGACCGTCTCGAACAGCCCCCGGCCGGGATCTGGCGGCGTCGGCGCGCTCACCGTTCCCTAGAGCAGGGTCACGTTCTCGGCATCGAGGCCGCGGGTGACGCCGCGGAAGTCGACGACCAGCGGCGTCGCCGCGGCCACCGCCGCGTAGTCGACCTCGCGATGGGCGGTGACGATCGCCGCCAGGTCGGCGCCGGCCAGCGCCTGCTGCAGCGGTTCGGAGGCGAGCTCCAGCGCCGGCAGCTCGGCGACGTGGGGGTCGTGGTAGACGACCTCGGCGCCGAGGTCGCGCAGCATGCGGACGATCTTCAGCGCCGGCGATTCGCGGGTGTCGCCGATCCCGGCCTTGTAGCTGACGCCGAGGATCGCGATCCGCGAGCCGTTGACCGAGCGGCCGGCACTGTTCAGCGCCCGCTCGATGCGGTCGACGCAGAAGCTCGGCTGGCTCTGGTTGACCTTGCCGGCGAGCTCGATGAACTCCGGGTAGAAGTCGGCTTCGCGGGCTTTGAACGCGAGGTAGAACGGGTCGACCGGCAGGCAGTGGCCACCCATTCCCGGCCCCGGCTCGAAGCGCATGAACCCGAACGGCTTCGTCGCCGCCGCGTCGATCACCTCCCAGACGTCGATCCCGAGCCGGTTGCAGAGCTGCGAGAGCTCGTTGACGAGGGCGATGTTGACCGAGCGGAAGATGTTCTCCAGGAGCTTCGCCAGCTCCGCCGCCTCCGGCGTCGAGACGACGACGACCTCGTCGCAGATCACCCTGTAGACCTCCTCCGCCCGCTGCGAGCAGGCGGGGGTGAGGCCGCCGACGATCTTCGGCGTCGTCCGCACCGTGAAGTCGGTGCGGCCGGGGTCGATCCGCTCCGGCGAGAAGGCGAGGGCGAAGTCGGCGCCGGCGCTGAGGCCCGAGCCCGCCTCGAGGATCGGCGCCAGCCGCTCGCTGGTCGTGCCGGGGTAGGTGGTCGACTCGAGCACGACGAGCTGACCCCGCCGCAGGTTGCCGGCGAGCGCCTCGCCGGCGGCGAGGAGGTAGGTCAGGTCCGGCTCGCGCGAGTTGGTCAGCGGGGTCGGCACGCAGACGATCACCGCCTCGCAGGTGGCCAGCTGCACTGCCTCCGTGGTCGGGTGCAGGCGCTCGGCGAGCGGCGCCAGGACGGCATCGGGAACGTCCTCGACGTAGCTGTGGCCGGCCGCCAGCGCCGCCACCTTGCCGGGGTCGGAATCGACGCAGACGACGTCGACCCCCTCTTCGGCGAAGGCGACCGCCAGGGGCAGGCCGACGTAGCCGATGCCGATGATGCCGATCCTCGTCGGCTGCTCGCTCATCGGCGGCAGTCTAGGAGCCCCGGCAGATGACCTCCTCCGGGAGAATCGTCTCCAGCGGCTCTCCAAATACAATCCCGCGCCGCGAAACCAATCAGGAGGCGAAGTTACCTGTGACCGAGCAGACCAGCGAGTTCACCACCGACCAGGCCGAGCGCGAGGCGTCCGGCGCCCACGCGTACGGTCGCTACCTCGAGGAGTTCGAGGTCGGCGCCGTCTACAAGCACTGGCCGGCCAAGACCGTGACCGAGGCAGACGACCACCTCTTCTGCCTGATCACGATGAACCACCATCCACTTCACATCAACGACGTCTACGCCGGCAACTCACAGCAGGGCCGCAACGTCGTCGTCGGGCCGCTGGTCTACTCGCTGGCGCTCGGGATGTCGGTCTCCGACGTCTCCGGCAAGGCGATCGCCAACCTCGCGACCGAAGAGCTGAGCCACCCGAACCCGGTCTTCCACGGCGACACGCTGTTCTGCGAGACCGAGGTCCTCGACGTCAAGCCGTCGAGCTCCAAGCCCGACCGCGGCGTGGTCAAGGTCCACACCAGGGTCCTCAACCAGGACGGGGTGCTGGTCGCCGAGTTCAAGCGCCTGGTGCTGGTGCCGCGGCGCGAACCCGCGGAGGGGTAGAGCCGGAGCGATGAGCGACCTGCTCGTCCTCTGCTACCACGGCATCAGCGACACCTGGCCGGCGCCGACCACGGTCAAGCCGGGCGACTTCGAGAGCCAGCTCGAGCAGCTGGTGGGTCGCGGCTATCGCGGCGCGACCCTGAGCGAGGCGCTGACGGTGCCGCCGGCCGAGAAGACGCTGGTCGTCACCTTCGACGACGCCCACCGCTCGGTCGCCGAGCTGGCGGCGCCGGTGATGGCGCGGCTCGGGTTGCCGGGGACGGTCTACGTCCCCACCGCCTATGCGGGCAGCGAGAAGCCGATGGGCTGGGACGGGTACGACGTCTGGCTCGGAACCGAGCACGAGCGGGAGCTCCTCTGCATGAGCTGGGAGCAGTTGCGCGAGCTGGCCACCGCCGGCTGGGAGGTGGGATCGCACACGAAAAATCATCCACGGCTATCGAAGCTCGCCGAGGAGCCGATAAAGGCAGAGCTGATGGAATCGCGACGCGAATGCGAAGAGCGGATGGGCGCGCCCTGCACCTCGATCGCCTACCCCTATAGCGACTACGACGACCGCGCCGTGCGTGCCGCCGCCGAGGCCGGCTACCGCTTCGCGGTGACGGTGCCACGCGGCCCGGCGCCGGCGCTGCCGCTACAGTGGCCGCGGGTGGGGGTCTATAACGGCGACAGCGCCCGCCGCGTCATGCTCCGGGCTCGCGCCCGGCGGCTCTCGACGCCGCTCGCAGTCCGGGTCCTACAGGTGATGCGGGGCCGCAGCCGATGAGTGCGCAGCCGCCGAAAGGTTTTGCCTATGGGGCGACGAATGAGCCCCCTATGCCCGGCTCCGAGGGCGCCCTCGAGTACGTCCTGCGCGTGCTGCGGCGTCGCAAGATCGTTTTCATCGTCGCCCTCATCGCGGTGCCGCTGATGGCGTTTCTGGTCTCGGCCTCGAAAGAAAAGCTCTACACGGCGGGCGCGACGCTGCTGTTCGAAGCCGAAGAAGGCAGCTTCAACCCGACCGGCGAAAAAGAAACCAACGAAGCGCTGATCATCCTCCCGGTCGTCGCCGAACGGGCGGCGGAAGAAATGGGGGACGGGACGACCACGACCGAAGTGCTCGGCGCGGTCAGCTCCGAACCGGGCGAAGGCCAGGCCAACGTCGCCAGCGTCAAGGCGACGACGCCGAACCCCGAACGCTCGGCCGAAATCGCCAACGGCTACGCCAAGGCCTACATCGCCTTCCGCAAGGAGACCGACCAGGCGAAGATCCAGAAAGGGATCGACCTGGTCGAAGAAAGCCTCGCGAGTCTGAGTCCCGAAGAGCGCGAAGGGGCGCAGGGCGGCAAGCTCGAGGACCGGCTCAACAGCCTCAAGGTGCAGCAGGCGCTGCAGACCGGCAACACGCAGTTGGTGCAGCCCGCCGGCGTGCCCTCGAGCCCGTCCTCGCCGAAGACCAAACGCAACGTCATCCTCGGCCTGGTCGTCGGCCTCGCGCTCGGCTTCGCGCTGGCCGCGCTGCTGGAGCGGGTCGACCGCCGCGTCCGCACCCCGGAGGAGCTGGAGGCGCTGTTCGGGGCGCCGGTCATCGCCCGCATCTCGCGCAGCAAGGAACTGCAGAAGCTGGGGCTGCGGGGGATCCTGCTGTCCCAGGAGGCCGAGGAGTTCCGCATCCTGCGCACCAACCTGCGCTACTTCAACGTCGACCGCGAGCTGCGCTCGGTGCTGCTCGCCAGCCCCGAACCGGGGGACGGCAAGACGACCGTCGCCCACGGCCTCGCCGCGGCGATCGCCGAGGTCGGCGAAGACGTCCTCCTGATCGAGGCCGACCTGCGCAAGGAGAGCGTCTTCCGCAGCCCGAAAGGGATGGCGGTGCAGGGCCTCTCCAACGTTCTCTCCGGCTCGCCCCTCGACAGCGCCCTGATGGAGGTGCCGCTGGCGGTGCCGACCGCGAGCGAGCCGCGCCTGCTCTGGGTCCTGCCCAGCGGCCCGGTGCCGCCGAACCCGGCCGAGCTGCTGGAGAGCGCGCGGATGCAGTCGTTGATGGAGGAACTGCAGGACCGGTTCAAGATCGTGATCATCGACAGCCCCGCGCTCGGCGTCGTCAGCGACGCGCTGGCGCTGGTTCCGTTCGTCTCCGAGGTCCTCGCCGTCGGCGGCCTGCGCCGCACCAAGCAGGACGGCGCCCAGGCCTTCGTCAAGCAGCTCTCGCTGCTGGGCAAAGCGCCGGCCGGCGTGATCGTCACCTTCGCCGATCGCGACCGCAAGCGCGAGGACTACTACCGACGCACCGGGATCACCGCTCGTCACTGAGGAGGTGGGTGCCGGCGGCGCTGGCAGCGCCGATCAGCATCCAGATCATCACCTGCTGCTGGGTGATGAAGGCGACGAAGAAGAGGGCGAAGAAGGTCGTGAAGGCGGCGATCGGCAGCGCCACCAGCTCACCGGCGCCGCGCCGGCGAGCGAGGGCGATCGCGACCAACAGCGCCGCGGCGAGGGCGAAGAGGGCGAAGGTCGGGATCAGCCCCCAGCCGTCGGCGAGGATGATGTAGGCGTTGTCGGTCGCGTTGTTGGTCGAGCTGACGGCGCGGGTGACCTTGTTGTACGGGTTGCCCCAGAGGCCGAGCACGCCCGGTTCCAGCGCCCGTTCGAGCAGTTTTTCGCGGTAGGCGCCGGACTCGGCGAAGGCCTGTCCTTCTTCGCTGGAGCTCTTGTTGGAGGGGATGATCTGCAGCGCGCTGGGGGCGGCGCCGCTGAGCATCAGCGCGAAGACGGCGACGGTGGAGACGACGATGATGCCGGCAAGGCGACGGCGGGCGGCGCGCAGCGCCGTGGTCAGGGCCAGGAGGACGATGCCGACGACGAGCATCAGCCAGCCGGTGCGCGAGAAGGTCAGCGCCTGCACGCCGACTCCGACCGCTGCCAGCGCCAACCAGGTCCAGCGCTCCTTCGAGAGCGAGGCGTGGACTGCCATCCCCAGCGAGAGCAGCGCCGAGGCGGAGGCGAACATCGAGAGCGCGATCGGGTGGCCGAAGGAGGCCTCGGCGCGGATCTGGCCGAGGCGGCTGGCCGGCGCCGCCCAGGTCGCCGCCTCGACGCCGTTGAACTGGAAGTTGAGGAACGGGTTTTCCTGGCCGATCGCCTCCAGCACCGCGATCGGGGCGACCAGCACGGTCGCCGTGGCGAAGGCGGCGGCGACGACGAAGGCGGGTCGCTTCGTCTCCGCCAGCAACAGCCGCGCGGCGAGGAAGGGCCCGGTCCAGGCGAAGAGGATGTTGAGGTAGTCGTTGAATTCGACCTGCGCCGAGAACGAGAGCGAGACGAACATCAGGCCGAAGAAGGCGAGTGCGAGCCAGTCGATCGGCGTCGGCTGGAGGATCCGGCCGCGAGTCATCGCGTTGCGCCAGGCGAGGACGCCGGCCAGCACCCAGGAGAGGGCGGCGGCGGGGATGAAGAGAATCGGGCCGACGCCGGGGGCGGCGTAGGTCGGGATCAGCGCCGTCACCAGGACCAAGCCGAAGAAGGCGCGTCCCGGATGGACCAGCGCGACGGCGACGGCGGCGGCGGCGATCACGGCGCCGAGGAGCAGTGCGAGCAGCGCCAGCTTGGCGGCGATCACGGCGCCGAGCAGGAGGCCGGCGCCGGCGCCGAGCAGGATCTGGCCAGCGCGCGAGGAGGCGAGCTCGCTGAAGCTGGGCCATTGCCCACGGAAGATCCCGAGCTGGTTCACGCCAGCGCCGCCTCGAACAGCGTCTCGTAGCTGTGGACCATGTTCGACGAGTCGCGAGTGGCGGCGATCTCGCGCCCCGCGGCCCCCAGCTGCGCCCGCAGGGCCGGGTCGCCGAGCAGCCTGCTGAGGGCTGCTTCCAGCGCCGCCTGGTCGCCGGGAGGGACGGTGAGGCCGGCCTTTCCGCCGAGCATGGTGACGACGTCGCCGACTTCGGTGGCGAGGACCGGCACCCCGATTGCCATCGCCTCCAGCACCGTCATCGGCATCGCGTCGGCAAGCGAGGGCTGGACCAGGACGTCGGCGAGGGCGAGCTGGGCGGCGACGTCGTCGCGGGCGCCGAGGAAGTGGGCCCAGTCGGCCCCCAGCTCCTGCGCCCGCTCCTGGACCGCGGCCATGGTCGGCCCGTCACCGACGAAGGCCAGGTGCGCGTCGGAGCCGGCAGCGCGGATCCCGGCCACCGCCTCCAGCGCTCCGAGCTGGTTCTTCTCCTCGCGGAAGACGCCGACCTGGATCACGATCGGCGCCGTCTCGGGCAGGCCCAGCGCGGCCCGTCCCGGGCTGGCGGCGGCGACCTCGCGCAGCTGTTCGAGCGGCAGGCCGTTAGGGATGTAGACGATCTTCTCAGCCGAGACGCCCTCGTTCAGCAGCACCCCGCGCTGGCTGCTGGCGACCGTCACGGTGGCGTAGGTGAAGGGGTCGAGCAGGCGGTTGTGGAGGGCGACCCAGCGTTCCCGCGAGGCGCCGCGGGAGGAGGTGTGGATCGAGCGGTCGACCGTGTGGTCGGCGACGACGACCGGTCGGCGAGCGAGGATTGCCGCGATGCGGCCCCAGAGACTGGCATCCCATATCGTGCAGTGGACGATTTCCGAGCGCCGAGCCAAACGCACCAGGCGCGGCACTGCCGCCAGCCGCTGGAATTTGTTCCGGGCATGGAGGGAGACGATCTCGACGCCGGCTTCGGTCAGCCGCTCGCGGTTGACGAAGGCGTCGTCGATGCAGCAGAGGGTGACTCCGTGACCGGCTTGGGCCAGGCCTTCGGCGAGGTGGGCGAGCTGCGCCTCGGCGCCGCCGGGGAGCAGCGCGTTGACGACCAGGAGGATCTTGCGAGGGGGCCCCGACACCGGCCGAGTATAGGTTCAGCCGGCGGCTGCGAAGCCGCTCTGCGAGTGCCTGGGACGGTTGATCCGCAGCGATGAGAGCTGCCTTCATCCTGCCCGGGACGAGCCAACGGCCGGCCAGTGGCTAAAAGGTC
>JBEHWY010000062.1:0-19192 GCA_048498975.1 Actinomycetota bacterium
TCGCGGAAGACGTCGGCGGTACTGAGGCCGCCGCCGTCGGGGAGCAGCAGCGCCGCGTGCGGCGCCGGCTCGGGCAGCGGCTCGACCAGCTCGCCGGCGCCGCGGACCAGGGCCAGCGACGGGCGCAGCTGCGAGGGCACGTCGGCGCCGAGGCGAGCGGCGATCGCCGGCAGCTCGGCGACCTCGCCGGCGGCGCGGCGCAGCACCGCGGCGGCGTCGCCGCTGCCGCCGCCGAGGCCGGCGGCGACCGGCACCCGCTTCGCGATCTCGACCCGCAGCGGCTCGTTCTCCCAGCCTGCCTCGCGCAGCGCCGCGAGCGCCGCGGCGGCGAGGTTCTCGCCCTCGACCCCGGGGCAGAGCACCTCGTCGCGCTCGGCCGGGGAGACGGTCAGCAGGTCGGCGAGGGCCAGCGGCTCGAACAGCGAGCAGAGCTCGTGCAGGCCGTCCGCGCGGCGGCGGCCGAGGTAGAGGCAGAGGTTGAGCTTGGCGGGAGCGTGGACGAGCATCGGCTCAGGCGTCGACCTGGAGCTTCGCGGACAGGGCGGCGAATTGCTCTGGCGAGAGCGCCTCGGCGCGGGCGTCCTCGGGCAGGCCGAGCGCCGCCAGCGCCGCCCGGGCCGGCGCCAGGCTCCCCGGCCGGGCGTGCTCGAGCGAGCGCGCCAGCGACTTGCGCCGGTGCGAGAAGGCGGCGCGGACCAGCTCCCGCGTCGCCGCGTCGGCGCCCGGCCCACGGCGGTGCAGGCCGAGGATCGCCGAGTCGACCCGCGGGCGCGGCTTGAACACCGCCGGGTCGACCGCCCGCACCAGCTCGACCTCGCAGGCGAGCTGGACGAGGACGCTGGGCGAGCCGTAGGTGCGGTTGCCGGAGGCGGCGCGGAGGCGGTCGGCGATCTCGCGCTGGACCATCACCGTCCAGCGCCGCAGGCTCGGCAGCAGCTCGATCGTGCGCAGGATCAGCGGCGTCGCCACCGAGTAGGGCAGGTTGGCGACCATCGCCGTCGGTGCCGGCGTCAGCGCCGCCAGGTCGAGCTTCATCGCGTCGCCCCAGTGCAGCTCGACGTTCTCGCGGGCGGCGAGGGGGGCGAGCGCCGCCTCCAGGCCGCGGTCGATCTCGACCGTGTGGACGTGCGCCGCGACCGCCGCCAGCCGCTCGGTCAGCACCCCTTCGCCGGCGCCGACCTCGAGCACGACGTCAGCGGGGCCGAGCTCGGCGTCGCGGACGATCGCCGCCAGCAGGTTGGGGTCGGCGAGGAAGTTCTGCCCCAGCCGCACCATCGGCGCCGCTACCAGCCGAAGAGCTCGCGCGCGTTGGCCTCGACCGTGCGCTCCAGCTCCTCGTAGGGGACGCCGCGGACCTCGGCGAGAAGGCGGGCGGTGGCGAGGACGAAGGCCGGCTCGTTGCGCTTGCCGCGGCGCTCCTGCGGAGCGAGGAAGGGGGCGTCGGTCTCGACCAGGATGCGGTCCTCGGGGACCAGGGCCGCCGCCTCGCGCAGGGCCTCGGAGCGCGGGTAGGTGACGTTGCCGGCGAACGAGCAGTACCAGCCGCGCTCGGCCGCGTCGCCGACCCGCTGCGGGGCCGAGAAGCAGTGCAGGATCACAGTGACCCCGTCGGCGCGAGCGTCGAGCGTGGCGAAGATCTCGTCGGTGGCGGCGGTCTCGCCCTCGGCGTCGCGGGCGTGGATCACCAGCGGCAGGTCGAGCTCGCGGGCGATCTCGATCTGGGCGGCGAAGGCGCGCCGCTGGTCGTCTGGATCGGCGGTGTCGCGGTAGAAGTCGAGCCCGGTCTCCCCCACCGCCCGCACCTTCTCGTGACGGGCCAGATGGGCGATGTCGGCCGCGGCGGCTTCGTCGAAGCCGCCGGCATCGTTGGGATGGCGGCCGACGGCGGCGAAGACCGCCTCGTTGCGCTCGGCGGCGGCGATCACGCCGGGGTTCGATTCCTCGCCGAGACCGATGTTCAGCATCCGCGTCACGCCCGCCGCGGCGGCGCCGGCGAGCAGCTCGGCCTCGGGTTTCTCGCAGAGGAAGAGGTGCGTGTGGGAATCGATCATCGGCCGCCCAGCCTAGCCGGGCGGCCGATGGTTCCGGCTACGGACAGCTGAACGGCGACAGCGCCGTGGGCAGGCCCGGGACCAGCAATTCGAGCCCGATCGGGATGATGCCGCCGAGCACCGTGCTTTCGAGTGAGTCGGCGATGCCGTTCACCTGGGTCGTCAGCGCGGTGGCCTGGGTGCAGAGCGCACTCACGTCGGCGACCGAGGCGACTGCTTCCGTCAGCGATTGGTTGGTGATGCCTTTCAGGGTCCCCTCCACCGTTTCGACCCGCTGCGGCGGCAGTGCATCCCCTTGGCGACGAGCCGGACCGCGCCTTTGTGCTTGCCGCCGGCCTTGTAGCAGGCGTAGATCGTGCCGTCCTTGCCGACGATGCGACCGGCGCTCGCCTCCCCTGCCAGACCCGTGAAGAGCGCCGCGACCGCGATGGCGAGCGTCCCATGAGGTACCACCCTGTGCATGTCCATGGGCGGCTTATCGTTCAGCTTTCCTTTGCCATAAATCGCACAGCTGTCCAGACACATAGGTTTTTCTATGGCCGAATAGCCTCTTGCCATGGCCGAGCTCGCCGACTACTACCGCGAGATCTACATGCGGGGCCTCCGCGGCGAGACGCCGGCGGTCCCGGTCGCCGTCGCCGAGCTCGAGGCGCTCGCCCGCGAGCGACTGGAGGAGCACACGGTCGGCTACGTCTGGGCCGGGGCCGGCAGCGAGGACACGATGCGCGCCAACCTCGAGGCCTTCCGCCGGCGGCGGATCGTGCCGCGGATGCTGCGCGACGTCAGCGAGCGCGACCTCTCCACCACGCTGCTGGGGACGGCGATGCCGGCGCCGCTGCTGCTGGCGCCGATCGGGGTGCAGAAGATCGTCCACCCCGAGGGCGAGCTGGCCACCGCCCGCGCCGCCGCCGCGGTCGGCGTGCCGATGATCGCCAGCACCGCCTCCCACTACAGCCTGGAGGAGATCGCCGCGGCCGGCGGACCGGACGCGCCGCGCTGGTTCCAGCTCTACTGGGCCAACGACCGCCGCCTGGTCGAGAGCTTCGTCGGCCGCGCCGAGGCCGCGGGCTACGGCGCCATCGTCCTCACCGTCGACACCTTCGTCCCCGGCTGGAAGCCGCGCGACCTGCAGCAGGCGTGGCTGCCGTTCCTGGAAGGGATGGGCGTCGCCAACTACTTCCAGGACCCGGTCTTCCGCGAAGCGCTGGAGAAGACGCCGGAGGAGGACCAGGGCGCCGCCACCGGCCGCTTCCTCTCGGTCCAGGCCAACCCTGGCCTGAGCTGGGAGGACCTCGCCTGGCTGCGCGAGCGCACCTCGCTGCCGATCCTGATCAAGGGAATCCTCCATCCCGACGACGCCCGCGAGGCGGCGCGGCGCGGCGTACAGGGAGTGATCGTCTCCAACCACGGCGGTCGCCAGGTCGACGGCTCGATCGCCGCGCTCGACGCGCTGCCGGCGGTGGCCGAGGCGGTCGGCGGCCAGCTCGCCGTCCTCTTCGACAGCGGGGTCCGCGGCGGCGCCGACGTGCTCAAGGCGCTCGCCCTCGGCGCCGACGCCGTCTGCCTCGGCCGTCCCTACATCTGGGGCCTCGGCCTCGGCGGCGCCGACGGCGTCGAGGCGGTCCTGCGCATGGTCCTCGCCGAGCTCGACCTCACCATGGCCCTCAGCGGCCTAACCAGCCCCAGCGAGATCACCCCCAACCTCCTCAGCGAGCAACACCAGCGTCGCTGAAGCATTGAGGCCCCTCTGGGGGCGTCAACCCTTCAGCGAGAGCTCAGGCGTCGATCTTGGGGAAGAGCGGGGGGACGCGCTCTACGCGCTGGCCGCCCTCGCGGGAGCCGAGCTCGGCCAGGGCGCGGCCGTCTTCACCGAGCGCGGCGAGCAGCTTGTCGCTCGTCTGCGGCAGGTAGGGGACGAGCAGCAGCGTCGTCACCCGCAGGCCCTCGACCAGGTTGTAGAGAACTTCGTCGAGGCGCTCGGGGTCGGCCTCGTCCTTGGCCAGCACCCACGGCTGCGTTTCCTCGACGAAGCGGTTGAGGCGGCGGACCAGCACCCACGCCACCTCCAGCGCCTGGGTCAGCTCGGCGCGGTCGAGCAGGTCGCTGAAGCGGGCGAGCGCGCCTTCGAAGTCCTCGGCCAGGGTGGCGTCGACCTGGGCCGGCGGCACGACGCCGTCGCGGTAGCGGTCGACCATCGCCAGCACCCGGCTGGCGAGGTTGCCGTAGTCGTTGGCGAGCTCGGTCTCGTAGCGGGACTCGAAGCCGGCGGTCGAGATCGAGCCGTCCTGGCCGAAGCTGACCTCGCGGAAGAGGTAGAAGCGCAATGCGTCGGCGCCGAAGCGCTCGATCACCGCGAACGGGTCGAGCACGTTGCCGAGGCTCTTCGACATCTTTTTCTCGCCCATCAACAGGAAGCCGTGGATCACCATCCGCCTTGGCGGCTCGAGGTCGGCGGCGAGGCAGAGCGCCGGCCAGATCACGGCGTGGAACTTGAGGATGTCCTTCGCCATCACGTGCAGGTTGGCCGGCCAGTAGCGCGGCGTCAGGTCCTCGCCCTCGCGGGCGAAGCCGAGCGCGGTGACGTAGTTGAGCAGCGCGTCGAACCAGACGTACATCCGCTGCTCGGGGTCCCAGGGCAGCGGCAGCCCCCACTTCAAGCTCGGCCGCGAGAGCGAGACGTCTTCCAGCCCCTGCTTGATGAAGGCGACCGCCTCGTTGCGGCGGAAGTCGGGGACGACGAAGTCCGGCCGCGCCTCGTACAGCTCTTCGAGCTGCGCCTGGAAGGCGGAGAGGCGGAAGAACCAGTTCTCCTCCTTCAGCTTCTCGAGCGGGATCTCGTGGATCGGGCAGGTGTTGCCGGGCCCCAGTTCGCGCTCGGTTTTGAAGTCGGCGCAGCGCGGGCAGTACCAGCCTTCGTAGGTCCCCTTCGTCACCCAGCCGTTGTCGTAGACGCGCTGCATGATCGTCGCCACCCGCTCTTCGTGCCGCGGGTCGGAGGTGCGGATGAAGAAGTCGTTGGTGACGTCGATGATCGGCCCCAGCGCTTCGAACTTGGCCGCGTTGCGATCGGCCAGCTCCTGCGGCGTGATCCCCTCCCGCTCGGCCGCGGTCTCGATCGGCTCCCCGTGCTCGTCGGTGCCGGTGAGGAAGAAGACGTCCGCCTCGCGCTGGCGCATGTGCCGCGCCAGCACGTCGGCGGCCATCGTCGAGTACGCGTGCCCGAGGTGGGGCTCGGCGTTGACGTAGTAGATCGGGGTGGTGACGTAGTAGCTCACAGGGAGCGAACGTTACGGGGGCGGGCTAACGCCGCGCCTCGCGGCCGGTCAGCGCCTTGTAGAGGTCGTTGGCGCGGGTGCCGGTGAGGGCGGCGACGACGGAGGCGGCGGCGCGGGGGCGGGCGCCGGATTGGACCAAGTGGCGCAGGGCGTCGACGGCGAAGCCGACGTCTTTGTCGTGCTCGCTGGCGGCGGCGGGGCCGATGACGAGGACGATCTCGCCTTTGACGTCGCCGCGGAAGCGGCGGGCGAGCTCGCCGAGGGTGCCGCGGGCGACCTCCTCGTGGACCTTGGTCAGCTCGCGGCAGACGGCGGCCTCGCGGTCGGGGGCGAGGCTGGCGAGCGCCGCCAGGCTCTCCCCCACCCGGCGCGGGGACTCGAAGGCGACGACGGTCTCGGCCGAGCGCAGCACCCGCTCCATCTCCCCCGCCCGCCGCGGCAGGAAGCCCTCGAAGCGCCAGCGGTCGGTCGGCAGCCCGGAGGCGACCAGCGCCACCGGCACCACCGAGGGGCCGGGCAGGACGGTGACCTCGAGCGCGCGGTCGAGGCAGCGGCGGATCAGCTTGTAGCCGGGGTCGGAGATCGCCGGCATGCCGGCGTCGGAGACGAGGACGACGACGTCGCCGCGCTCGATCCGCTGCGCCAGCTCGGTCGCCCGCGCGGTTTCGTTGCCCTCGTGGTTGGAGACCAGGCGCGGGTGGGGCCGGATGCGGAGGCGGTCGAGCAGGGCGCCGGTCTTGCGCGTGTCCTCGCAGGCGATGTAGTCGGCGGTGACGAGCGCCTCGCGCATCCGCGCGGTGACGTCGTCGATGTTGCCGATCGGGGTGGGGCAGACGACGAGGCGGCCGGGCATCAGCCCCGGGCCTCCCCGGCCTCCATCCGCGCCAGCGCCGCCGCCCCGATCATGCCGGCGTCGTTGCCCAGCGTCGCCGCCACGATCGGCGTCTCGTTCATCGGCCGCAGCGCCCGTTCGCGCACCTCGCGCCGGGCCGGCTCCAGCAGCAGGTCGCCGGCCGCGATCACGCCGCCGCCGACGACGATCGCGTTCGGCTCGAAGATGTTGGCGAAGGTCGCGCAGGCGACGCCGAGGCGGCTGCCGATCAGGTCGAAGACGCCGATCGCGATTTCGTCGCCGGCCAGCGCCGCCTCGGTCACCGCCTTGCCGTCGATCTTCTCCCCCGCCGCCAGCCGCCTGCCGAGCTCGGAGTCGGGGTGGCTTTCGGCCGCCGCGGCGCCCTCGCGGCCGAGCGCGGTGCCGGAGGCGAGCGCCTCGACGCAGCCGTGGTTGGGGCAGTTGCCCTGGCAGGGCGGGCCGTCGGCCTGGATCACGGTGTGGCCGAGCTCGGCGCCGGCGCCGGTGGCGCCGCGGTAGAGCTTGCCGTCGAGGATCAGGCCGCCGCCGATCCCGGTGCCGATCGTCAGCATCACCACGTTCGGCATCCCCTTGGCGGCGCCGTAGAGGTACTCGGCGAGGGCGGCGACGTTGGCGTCGTTGTCGACGACGACCGGCAGCCCGACCCGCTCCTGGACCAGGTCGCGGATCGGCAGGTCGGCGAGCGGCAGGTTGACGGCGGAGACGGCGACGCCGCGGTCGTGGTCGACGGTCGCCGGGATCCCGAGCCCGACCGCGGTCGCGTGCGGGTGCGCTGCGCGCGCCTCGCTCACCTCGCGGACGAGAAGGTCGACCAGCTCGTCCTCGCTCTGGCCGGTCGAGCCCTCGCGGCTCTCCCACAGCGGCTCGGTCCCGGTCAGCACTCCGACGAGCATCTTGGTGCCGCCGAGGTCGACCCCGATCGTCTCGGCGGAACTCACGAGGCGCGGAGGGTTTTTAGGCGGGCGACCGAGTACATCGCCATGATTTCTAGCCCTTTTATGCCCGGAGATGATCCACAGCGACCCGACGGGGCGCCCGAATACAACGTTTACCGCTCGCGCAAGGGCTTCTTCTCACGCCTGCGCAAGCCCGACCTGAGCGGGCTGAAGGAGCGCGCAAAGCTGCCTGGAAAGCGGCCCGACGAGGGCAAGCCCGACAGCCCGCGCCGCCGCCGCGAGCGCCGCCGCGGGGCGCCGCGGCCGCCGTGGAAGCGGGTCCTGAAATGGACCGGGATCGCGATTCTGGGATGGATCTTGCTCAGCTTCCTCGCCTTCGCCGTCTCCGCCCAGATCCAGTCGTTCAAGCTCTCCGGCGAAGCGAAGGACGCGTTGCACGGCAACCCGCTGCTGCTGCCCAGCGCGCAGACGATCCTGGTGATGGGCACCGACGCGCGGCCGCCCAACACCAAGGAGCCCGGCGCCCCGCACAAGAAGAAGTGCTTCGAACAGCAGTCACACGGCGACGCCCCCCACGACGGCTGCGAAGCCGGCGAATACCGGGCCGACAGCCTGATGCTGATCCGCGCCGGCGGCGGCACCTTCAACAAACTCTCGATCCCGCGCGACACCCTCGCCGAAATCCCCGGCTACTCGCCGACGAAAATCAACGCCGCCTTCTCCTACGGCGGCGCCGCGCTGCAGATCAAGACGATCGAGCAGTTCCTCGGCATCCAGATCGACCACGTCGCGATCGTCGACTTCACCGGCTTCGAAGACCTGATCGACACCGTGGGCGGCGTCGAAGTCAACCTCGCCCACAAGCTCTGCGCCGACATTGCCGGCGGCGCCGGCCACGGCCAGGGCGGCACCACCCTGCGCCTGCACAAGGGCTGGAACACGCTCGACGGCGAAAAGGCGCTGGCCTACTCGCGGGTGCGCGAGCCGAGCGAATGCCCCGGCCCCGGCAAGAGCGCCTACAGCTTCGGCTACGACGACACCGATCGCGCCGCGGCGCAGCAGGCGGTGATCAACGGGATCAAAGACCGCCTCACCGATCCCCTGCGCCTCCCCTACAACTTCATCAAGGGCCCGATCATCGGCTGGGACGCGCCGAAAGCGTTCGTCTCCGACATGGGCTTCTTCACGATGCCGCAGCTGGTGCTGGCGGCGGCGATCGGCGGCAGCTCGCCGACCCACGTCCTCTGCGGCGACTTCGCCAAGGAAGAATGCTCGCTCACCTCCGAAGGCGCGATCGAAGTGCCGGACTCGGTGCGCCAGCGCGCGGTGAAGCAGTTGATGGGCTGAGAAAAAGTCGTCCAGGTTTTCGGCATTCGGGCGATTACGAGCTAATCTCGCCCGCGATGGAGGCGGCGGCGACCCAAGCGGTTCGATTCGTAGCGTCCCTCGCCCTGCTCACCGCTTGCCTCGCAGTCTGCAGTGCCAGCGCCGGCGCCGCCTGGATCGCGCCCGTGCCGTCTCCACCGAAGGGGTGCAGGCGCGCGACCCGCAAATCGCCGTCGACGGCCAGGGCGACGTCACCGTCGCCTGGGTCAGCGGCACCTCGAGCAAGGACGTCTTCGTCGCCGAACACCCGGCCGGGGGCGAATGGACGAGCCCGCTGTTGGTGATCTCCGACCCGACCCCCGCCAACTCGTGCGAAGCGCCGCGCCTCGCCGTCAACGCCGCCGGGGCGGCGATCGTCATCGCCGACTGCGGCAGCGGCTCGACGGCGATGCGCGCCGCTCTGCGCAGCGCCGCGGGGACCTGGAGCGTGACCTCGACCGAAGTCCCGGGCACGGGCGAAGGCGGCGAGCCGCGGGTCGCGAACGACGACGCGGGCGACGCGGTGTTGATCTGGGAAGGGGCAGCGTCGACGCTGAAATCCGCCTACAGGCCGGCGGCCGGTCCCTGGTCGGGCGTGACGACGCTGAGCAGCCAGCTGCCGGCGAAATCGGGCGAAGAAGCAAGCAGCTCGGTCGCCACCGTGGCGATGAGCCATGACGGCTACTCCTTCGCCCTCTGGCGCGAAGCACGGGAAGAAACGGTCTCCGATCCGGTGATCCAGATCCGCACCGCACGCAAGGAAAAAGCCGGCTCATGGACCGCCGCCGGCACCCTGACCAACAACTTCTCGACCACCCCCGTCACCGTCGGCGAACCGCAGATCGCGGTCAACGGCTCAGGCCAGAAACTCGCCTCGTGGACGGTCTCGAACCCCGGCCCCACTGTCTTTGGACAAACCCGCGCCTCCAGCTCGGTGTTCGGCGGCTGGAGCGAACCGGCGGCGGCCCTCTCGGAGGCGAGCACCTACGTCGAACTGCCGCAAGCCGCGATCGACGGCAGCGGGCTCGGCGTCGCCGCCTGGCGCAGCTTCGCCACCGGCGGCGGCATCTTCCGGATGAAAGCGGCGACGACCTCGTCGCTGACCGGTAGCTGGTCGACCCCCGGGCCGGTGACGATCGGCGAACCGAGCCTGGTCAACGGCGTCGGCTCCGTCCCTGCCCTCGCCCTCAACGCGGCCGGCGACGCAGCGATCGTCTGGGGGCGCGGCACGGAAGTCGAGGCGGTCACCCGCCCCGCCGGCGGCGGCTTCGGTGCGGCGACGCAGATCTCGACGGCGGGCCACCGCTTCTCCGAAGTCGTGCGGACCGCCGTCGACCCCGGCGGCAACCCGATCGCGATCTGGACCGGCGAAAGCTCGCCAACCCACATCGACGTCGCCGTCGACGACGTGACGCCGCCGACCGTCTCCGCCACCGTTCCCGGCACGGCGACGACGGGCACCGCCGTGGCGATGAGCGCGAGCGCGAGCGACACCTGGTCACCGGTCTCCCTCTCCTGGGACTTCGGCGACGGCACGACCGCGACCGGCGCCGCGGTCAGCCACTCCTACGCGACGGCGGGGACGAAGACCGTCACCGTGACGGCGACCGACGCAGCCGGCCACACGGCGACGGCGAGCGCCTCCATCACCGCCTCGCCGCCGAGCGGCGGGGGCGGCAAGCCGGTGGCCCTCACCGTCAAGGTTCCGGCCCAGACCCGAAAGCAGATCGCCAAGGCGAAGGCGATCAAGATCAAGTGCAAGCTCGACGTCGCCGGCACCTGCAGAGCGCAGGCCACGCTCGCTGCCGGCGTCGCTCGCAGGCTGGGGCTGGCCGCCGGCAAGGGGAGGAAGCCGGTGAAGCTCGGTGGCGGCTCGGTTCAGGCCACGGCCGGGAAGTTCGCCGTCGTCAAGGTGAAGCTGGGCGGCAAGGCCGCCAAGATCGGCGCGGCGAGCGCCAAGGTTCCGATCAAGCTCCTCGTCACCGGCAGCGCCCCGGGCCGGGACTCCGCTCAGGCGACCAGGAAGCTCGTCGTCAGTCCGCGGTAGCGGAGGCCTTCGACTCGCTCTTCGACGACTCGCTCGAGCTGGAGCTCGAGTCCGAGGAGCCGGAGTCCGACTTCGACTCGGAGGAGCTCTCCGAGGAGGACGCGACAGCGCCCTTCTTCTTCTTGCCGTAGTCGGTGTTGTAGAAGCCGGAGCCCTTGAAATGGACCGCGGGCGAGTGCAGGACGCGTTGCGCGGGGGCTCCGCACTCGACGCACTCGGTCAGCGGCTCGTCGCTCATCTTCTGCATCACGTCGAAGACGTGGCCGTTCTCGCACTTGTACTCGTAGATAGGCACGGACGCGGGATTATCGCAGCCGCTACGGTTCCGCCATGGCCACGACCGAGTCAGACGCCCGCCCGACCGAGGTGACGATGGAGGAGATCGTCGCGCTGTGCAAACGGCGCGGCTTCGTCTTCCCCTCCTCAGAGATCTACGGCGGGGTCGGCTCGACCTACGACTACGGCCACTACGGCGTGCTGCTGAAGAACAACGTCAAAGCCGAGTGGTGGCGGGCGATGCTGCAGGATCGCGACGACATCGTCGCCCTCGACTCGGCGATCATCCAGAACCCGCGCGTGTGGGAAGCCTCCGGGCACCTCGAGGGCTTCACCGACCCGCTCGTCCAGTGCCTCGGCAAGTGCAAGAAGCGCTGGCGCGAGGACCACCTGCGCGAGGCCATCGAAGCCGAAGGCGGCGACCCCGACGCCGAGCTGCGCTGCCCGGAGTGCGGCGGCGAGCTGTCGGAGCCGCGCCAGTTCAACCTGATGTTCGAAACCCACGTCGGCCCCGTCGCCGAGCAGGGCTCGACCGTCTACCTGCGGCCGGAGACGGCGCAGGGCATCTTCATCAACTTCAAGAACGTGCTCAGCTTCGCCCGCAAGAAGCCGCCGTTCGGGATCGCCCAGATCGGCAAGTCGTTCCGCAACGAGATCACGCCCGGCAACTTCATCTTCCGCACCCGCGAGTTCGAGCAGATGGAGATGGAGTTCTTCGTGCCGCCGGCCGACGCCGAGCGCTGGTACCGCGAGTGGATCGAGCTGCGCGAGGGCTGGTACACCGAGCTCGGCATCCGCCCCGACCACCTCCGCGTCCGCGCCCACGACGCCGACGAGCTCTCGCATTACTCCTCGGGAACCAGCGACGTCGAGTACCTGTTCCCGATCGGCTGGTCGGAGCTGGAGGGGATCGCCAACCGCGGCAACTTCGACCTCACCCAGCACGCCAAGTTCAGCGGCGAGAAGCTCGAGTACTTCGACCAGCAGACCAAAGAGCGCTACGTGCCGCACGTGATCGAGCCGGCCGCCGGCGCCGACCGCGCCACCCTCGCCTTCCTCGTCGACGCCTACGAGGTCGAGGAGGTCGAGGGCCGCCAGCGCACGGTCCTGCGCCTGCACCCGCGCCTGGCCCCGGTCAAGGTCGCCGTCCTCCCCCTCGTCTCCAAGGAGGGGATGCCGGAGAAGGCGCGCGAGATCTTCGGAGACCTGCGCCGCCGCCTCCCCGCCGAGTTCGACGAGGGCGGCTCGATCGGCAAGCGCTACCGCCGCCAGGACGAGATCGGCACCCCCTGGGGCATCACCGTCGACCACCAGACGATGGACGACGACACCGTCACCCTCCGCGACCGCGACTCCCTCGAGCAGACCCGCGTCCCGGTCGAGGGCCTCGGCGACGCCCTGGTGGCGAAGCTGGAAGCGCCCTGGCAGAGCCCGAAGCTGGGCTGAGCCGCGCCTGAGTGCGGATCGCTACAGAATCGCGTCCGCGCTGCCGATGATGCTGGGCACGATCACTCGTCCCTGAATTCGAGAACGGAGAGCACCTGCGATGGCGTACGAGATGAAGGTCCGCGGTACCGAGCACGAGGTCAAGGTGCGCAGCCCCTGGGCCGCGGCCCTGCTGCCGATCGTCACGCTCGGCATCTACCACCTGGTCTGGTGGTACAAGATCAACAAGGAGCTGAAGGGCTACGGCGAGGCGAAGGGTTTCGACCTCGGCCAGAACCCGACCAACTCGGTGCTGGCGCTGTTCCCGGGCGGGATCATCATCGTCCCGGCGCTGATCACCTACTGGCGCGGGACGAAGCGGATCATGGGCGCCGCCAAGATCGCCGGCCGCGAGCCGGTCAGCGGCTGGATCTCGATCATCCTCTACCTGCTGCTGGCCCCGGCCTTCTGGGCCTACCTGCAGAACTCGCTCAACACGATCTGGGAGCAGGAGGCCGAAGCGCTGCCGGGTCACGAGGCGCCGCCGGCGCATGACGACATGCCGCCGACGCTGCCGACCGAGTAGCGCACGCCTCACCCCACCCGGCGGTGAGGACGCAGTTGTCTCCGGTATGCGGAGACAACTGCGTCCTCAGAAGCCGTGCGTCTTCTCTCATCCGTAAATCGGATACAGCTCGGGGAGCAGGGTGGCGAGGTTCGCGTACTCCTCGGCGCAGTGGCGGGCGAGCGCCTGCTCGAGGCCCTTCGGCAGCGCCGCGTCGCGCAGCGCCTTGCGGTTGAGCAGGGCGGCGAGCGGGTCGGCGAGCGGCGCCGGCAGGTAGGGGCGGATCGCGGCGCCGAGCCAGAAGTGGCTGCGCAGGACGAGGCCGTCGCCCTGGCGGAGGAAGACGTGGGCCATCAGCGAGTGGCGCAGGCGGCGGCGGTCGTCGCCGACGAAGCCGCAGACGACGGTGGCGACCGCGGGGTCGTCGAGGGCGTCGGTGGAGAAGCCGAGCTCGGTCGGCGCGGCGAAGGCGATGCGGGCGTGGACGGTGCCGGTGCCGACGTCCTCGACCGGGTGGTGGACGGCGCCCCAGTGGGCTTTGGTGCCAAGCCGCGCCGGCGGCTCGAGCGAGTTGTCGTGGTGCGCCAGCGGGTGCCAGATCCGGTAGCGCAGCGGATCGCGCGGGTGCCAGTCGAACCACCAGTCGACCATCTCCGCGCTCACCCCCGGCATCGGCGTCCGCACGGCGACGAAGCGGACGCCCTCGGGCAGGGTGCACCAGCCGGTCTCCAGGGCCAGCGGCGCCGGGTCGAGCAGGCGGTCGATCTGGGCGGGCGCCAGCGCCAGCGCCGGGTCGGCGGGGCCGCGCTCGATCGCCGCCAGCACCGCCGGGTCGGGCGGCGCCAGCGGCCGTTCCAGGTAGCCGGCGAGGTCGGCGCCACCGGCGGCGGAGCCCGCGTCGCCGCTCACGGGCGCCCCATCCAGGGATGGAAGAGGCCGTCGGGGTCATACGCCGCGCGGATCTCGTCCAGCCGCGCCATGTTGGCCTCGCTGGCGAAGCGCGCCGGGCGGCGGCCGAGGTTCTCGTCGGCGAGCTGGATGCCGCTGGCGAGGTGCTCCATTTCCCGCACCCGGTCCTCGGCCCAGCTCGCGTAGCGCTCGTCGTCGGCGGCGTCGCGCCAGACCCCGTAGAGGGCGATGTAGGTCTCGTCCTCGACGCTGTAGGCCATCTCCGGCCGCGGCGGGCTCTCGCCCCAGTTCATCCACAGCATGTGCGAGGGGGCCTCCGGCAGCGTCTCGGCGATCCGCCGCAGGCCCGGCAGCAGCTCCTCGACCGGCGCGTGAGTCCACATGTTGTCGACGCCGTAGCGGTGGCCGTCGGGGTAGGACTCGTGCACCGCCGCGTAGAGATCGGTGAGGCTGACCTCGACGTTCGGCACCACGAGCTTCGCCCGCCCCTGCTCGGGGCAGGTCTCGAGGAAGGCCAGCGCCGCGGCCGCCTCCTCGGCGCTGTCGACCAGGGCCGGCGCCGTCACCGCCACCTCGGGCTCGCCCTCGAAGTCGCGGTGCAGGAAGACCATCAGCTCGACCGGGCGCGGCACCCGCGGCCCGACCTCCTGCGCCCAGCGGAAGACGTCCTCGAGCAGCTCCAGCGGGTAGAGGAGGACGCCGTTGGCGACGTGGCGCGGGCGCGGCTGCAGGCGCAGGTGGAAGCGGACGACGGCGCCGAAGAAGCCCGGGCCCGTGCCGCGCGCCGCCCAGAACAGGTCCGGGTGATGCTCGGCGTCGGCACGGAGGAGCTCGCCGGCGGCGGTGACGACGTCGATCGCCTCGACGCTCATGCAGGCGGGGCCATGGACGCGCCCGTTCCAACCGAAGCCGCCCTGCAGCAGGTAGCCGCCGAGGGCGACCCCCTCGCAGTGGCCGCCGGGGAAGAAGAGGTCGCACTCGGCGAGCGCGGCGAGCGTCTCGCTGCCGCGGCAGCCGGGGCCGACGACGGCGGTCATCGCCTCGGCGTCGACGCTGAGCGAGTCGAGCCGCGAGACGTCGAGCAGCAGGCCGCCGTCGCGCAGGTGGTTGCCGGCCCAGCTGTGGCCGCCGGAGCGGATGCCGATCTTCAGCCCCTCCGCCCGCGCCAGCGCCACCGCGGCGAGAACGTCCTCGTCGCTCTCGGCCTGCACGATCAGGTCCGGGAAGCGGGCGGGGGTGCGCGCGTTCCAGACCGCGGCGCGGCGCGCCTCCTCGTAGCCGTCCTCCCCGCGTCGCAGCGTCCGCCCGCTCATCGCAGACGAAACTATAGATGTAGTTAACGACCTTGGCCAGCCGGCCAGCGAACTATTTGATTTTCACCAGGTCGACGACGAAGACGAGCGTTTCGTTGGCCGGGATCGACGGCGGCGAGCCGCTGGCGCCGTAACCGAGTTCGGGCGGGATGATCAGCTCGCGGCGACCGCCGGCCTTCATCCCTTCCACGCCTTTGTCCCAGCCCTGGATCACTTCGCCCTGGCCGAGCGTGAAGGTGAAGGGTTCGTTGCGGCTCCAGGAGGAGTCGAATTCCTTGCCGGTCTTGTAGTTGACGCCGACGTACTGCATTTCGACTTCGTCGCCGGCTTTCGCTTCCGCACCTTCGCCGTTGACGAGTTCGACGCAGACCAGTTCGGTCGGCGGCGCGCCCTTCGGCACGGTCACCGTCGGTTTGGTCGAGGTCGACTGGTCGGCGGCGCCTTCGACCGGCGGGCACTTCCCTTCCGCGTCCTTGCCGGCTTCGGCGGTGGCCCCGCCCGAGGACGAGCCGCCGCAGGCAGCCAGGACCAGGCCCGCGGCCAGTGCCAGGATCAAGATCAGAAGACGCCCCCGCATCGGCGGCATCCTAACCCGCCGGCGCCCGGCGTGGAAGGCCGGCCTCAGCCTTTGCCGCTGAGCAGGTTCCAGGTGCGGCGCCAGAAACCGGGTTTGGGCTCGCCGGCGACGTCGTCGGCGCCGACCTCCAGCGAGCCCGGGTTCTGCCCCGGCTTGCCGAGCCGGGCGGCTTCGGCGGCGGTGATTTTGAGGACCACGCCGCGTTCGTAGATCCTCCCCACCTCGGGCGCGTCGACGAAGCGCTGGCCGCCGGGGCCGACGCCGGCGCTGAAGACGATCCCGTCGAAGATGTCGTCCTTGGCGTCGGTGCGCACGGTGACGACGCGCCCCAGTTGCTCGCCGTCGCTCGAGTAGACGGGCACGCCCTTGGCGACGACGAGATAGGAAGTGGGATCGCCGAGGTCCTCCATCCGCGCAGCGTAGCCGACACCCGACGGCGCCGGCTCGGCTACGCTGGCGCCGGGAAACGCCAGCCGGCGCGGAAACGGGAAACGGAGGGGACGATGAGCCTGAACCTTGCATCGATCGTGACCGAGAGCGCGCGCAACGCTCCCGACCGGGTCGCCGTGCGGCTGGGCGAGGCGACGCTGACCTACGCCGAGCTCGACGACCGCAGCGCCCGCCTCGCCACCCTGCTGCGCGAGCGCGGCCTCGCCCCCGGCGACCGGATCGGCGTGATGCTGCCCAACGTGCTCGAGTTCCCAGTCGCCTATTACGGCGTGCTGCGCGCCGGCGGCGTCGTCGTGCCGATGAACGTGCTGCTCAAACAGCGCGAGATCGCCTTCTACCTGGAGGACTCCGGCGCCAAGCTGCTGCTCGCCTGGCACGGCTTCGCCGAGGAGGCGCGCGAGGGCGCCGCCGCAGGCGGTGCCGAGCTGATCGAGGTCGAGCCCGCCGCCTTCGCCGAACTGCTCGCCGGGGCGGAGCCGAGCCCGGAGCTGGCCGAGACCGAGCCGGAGGACACGGCCGTGATCCTCTACACCTCGGGCACCACCGGCAGCCCCAAGGGGGCCGAGCTGACCCACTTCAACCTCTCCCGCAACGCCGAGATCGCCTCGCAGACGACCTGCACCGTGGCCGCCGGCGACGTCGTCCTCGGCGCCCTGCCGCTGTTTCACTCCTTCGGCCAGACGGTCGGGATGAACGCCTCGCTGCGGGTCGGCGCGACGCTCACGCTGGTGCCGAAATTCGACCCGGGCGAGACGCTGGAGATCATCCAGCGCGACCGCGTCACCCACTTCTACGGGGTGCCGACGATGTACGGGGCGCTGCTCCACCACCCCGACCGCGAGCGCTACGACGTCTCCTCACTGCGGATCTGCGTCACCGGCGGCGCCTCGATGCCGGTCGAGGTCCTGCGCGGCTTCGAGCAGGCCTTCGGCTGCGAGCTGCTCGAGGGCTACGGCCTCTCGGAGACCTCGCCGGTGGCGAGCAGCAACCACCCCGGCGAGCCGCGCAAGCCGGGCTCGATCGGCACGCCGCTGCGCGAAGTCGAGATGAAGGTCGTCGACGAGAACGACCAGGAGGTGGCGCAGGGGGAGGTCGGCGAGATCGTGATCCGCGGTCACAACGTGATGAAGGGCTACTGGCAGCGCCCCGAGGCGACCGCCGAGGCGATGCGCGGCGGCTGGTTTCACAGCGGCGACATGGCCCGGGTCGACGAGGACGGCTACTTCTTCATCGTCGACCGCAAGAAGGACATGATCATCCGCGGCGGCTACAACGTCTATCCGCGCGAGGTCGAGGAGGTCCTCTACGAGCACCCGAAGATCCGCGAAGCGGCGGTGGTCGGCGTCCCGCACGACGAGTGGGGCGAGGAGATCGGCGCCGCCGTCGTCCTCCACGAGGGCGAGGAGCTGACTCCGGAAGAGGTGAGCCAGTACGTGCGAGAGCGGATCGCCGCCTACAAGTACCCCCGCGTCGTCTGGTTCGTCGAGGAGCTGCCGAAAGGCCCGACCGGCAAGATCCTCAAGCGCGAGATCGCGACGCCGGCGGCCGAGCAGGCCTGAACTGGCTGCCTGGCCAGTTTCGCGCTACGCTGGCCGGCGACAGGGGAATCGCAGACGAAGGAGCAGCAGATGAGCGTCGCCGCGCAGAGCCTGATGGACAACATCACCTACGAGGATCTGTACAAGCGCTGGGAGCAGGGCAACTGGAGCGCCTACGACCTCGACTTCTCCGCCGACCGCGCCGGCTGGGAGTCGCTCAGCGAGATCCAGCGCCGCTCGGCGATGTGGATCTACTCGATGTTCTATTACGGCGAGGACCGCGTCGCCGACACCCTCGCCCCCTACGTCACCGCCGCCCCGACCGAGGAGCAGTCCTACTTCCTCGCCACCCAGCAGGTCGACGAGGTGCGGCACTCGATCTTCTTCCACCGCTTCTTCAAGGAGGTGATCGGCGTCGGCGGCGACTCCGTCCAGCAGACGCTCGCCTCCACCCTGCCCCAGCTCAACTGGGGTTACCGCGGCATCTTCGACCGCCTCGACCGGATGGCCGAGGAGCTGCGCAAGGACCGCTCGATCCCCAAGTACGCGCAGGCGATCACGCTCTACCACCTGATCGTCGAGGGCAGCCTCGCCCAGCCCGGCCAGCACTTCATCGAGGACTTCTTCGCCAGCGAGGACACGATGCCCGGCTTCAGCGAAGGGATGGGGCACGTCTCCCGCGACGAGCAGCGCCACATCGGCTTCGGCGTCAAGGTCCTCTCCGAGCTGCTCGCCGAGGGCAGTCCGGGCTGGGAGGAGAACCGCGCCGCGGTGGTCGAGCTGCTGCGCGAAACGCTGCCCTACGGCCCCGCCGTCTTCTCGCCCCCCGGCCTCGACCGCTCCTACACCGAGTGCTACGGCTTCAGCCTCGAGGACATCTTCGCCTTCGGCCTCAAACTGATCCGCCAGCGCTGGCGCACGATCGGCTTCCCGACCGAGGAGATGCCCCCCGGCGTCTTCCCCTTCGACCCCGAGGCCAGCGCCGAGGAGGTCGCCGAGCGCCAGGTGAAGCTGATGATGGGCGGCATCCTCGGCCCGCCCGACGGCCCGCCGCCGCAGGCGACCCGCGAGCTGCAGGGGCTCTACTTCGACGTGATCAAGCGCGTCGCCGACCCCAGCGCCGCCAACGGCACGCCCCTCGTCTACCAGTGGCAGTTCAGCGACGCCGAGCCCTGGCACCTGGTGATCGACAACGGCTCGACCCGCGCCGAACCGGGCGTAGCACCGAACCCAACGGTGACGATCCAGACCACCTGGGCCGACTGGGTCGCCTCCGGCAAGCCTGACGCCAACCAGCTGCGGATGCTGCTGACTCGCCGCATCCGGCCGAAGGGTCCGATCCGCGAGCTGGCGCGGATGCGGAAGGTTTTCGCGTAGAGCGCAGCTTCGGGGCCTGGCCCGCACCCCCGCAGGGCTGGTAGGGGTGCGGGTCAGGCCCGAGTTCAGGCGTTTCGGGGCGGGTCGCGTGGAGGGCGGGGTGCGAAATGCCGCTGTCGACTTTGTACCCCCTATAGGGAGCACAAAGTCGACAACGGCACGGACCCAAGCCGTCCCGCCCCGAAACGCCTGAACTCGGGCCTGACCCGCACCCCTACCAGCCCTGCGCAGCTTCGGGGCCTGGCCCGCACCCC
>JBEHWY010000063.1:0-18772 GCA_048498975.1 Actinomycetota bacterium
CCGCCGCCGCCAGCTCTTCGGCCGCCGCCAGCTCTATGGTGCCGGTGCGGCCGCGCCAGTCTTCGCCGCCGGCGAGGATCTCGCGGCAGCGCTCGACCTGGGCGGCGGCCGCCTCGGGCCGGCCCCGGTCGGCCTCGACCCGGGCCAGGTCCGGCCTGACCCAGAGCTCGAAGTAGGCGGCGCCGCCTCCGGCGACGATCGCCAGCGCCCGCTCCAGCAGCTCGGCCGCCGGCTCCAGCTCGCCGCGCAGGTGGTGGACCCGGGCCGCCAGGTGCTGGGAGGCCCACTCGTCCCAGCGGTTGCCGGTGCGGCGGCTGGTCGCGAGCGTCCGCGCGGCGAGCGCCGCGACCTCCTCCCAGCGCCCCTCCCAGAGGTCGACCAGCGGCGCCAGCGCGTGGGTGACCCAGGCGGGGCGCGCATCGGAGAGCAGCGCCCGCGCCTCGGCCAGCTCGCCGCGCGAGGCGTGGCAGCGGCCGAGGCCGTCGGCGATCTCCTGCACGTAGGCCATCTCGCCGACGTAGGGCAGCCGCCCGACCCGCTCGAAGTGCCGCTGCGCCTCGTCGGGGGCGCCGAGCCCCCAGGTCATCTGGCCGCAGATGTTCAGCCCCATCCAGGCCAGCAGCGAGCGCTGCTCGCGGTCGACCACGGCGACGGCGCGCTCCATCTGCGCCAGGCCCTCGCGCAATTCGCCGGCGGCGATCCGGTGCCAGCCGCCGCTCTCGGCGCCCGTGGCCCAGAGCACCTCGTCGCCGACCCGCTCGCCGATCTCCATCGCCCGGGCCCCGGCTTCGATCCCCTCCTGCGTCTGCACCCGGTAGGTGAGGGCCGCCGAGACGCCGGCTTCGAGGTGGCCCAGCGCTTTGCGCGGCGGGTCCTGCTCCAGCACCGCCCGGGCGGCGTCGAAGTGGTCGAAGGCGACGCCGAGGTCGAGGTGCTCGGCGAAGATCGAGTCGATCAGCGAGTGGGCGCCGCCGAGCCGCGAGTGGGCCTGCGCGGCGCGCTCCGCCTCGCCCAGCTCCTTATATAGAGCGAGGGCGGCTTCGAGGTTGGCGATCTGCCGGCCGACGTCGCCGGCGACCCCGTGCAGCTCGCCGAGCGCGATCTGCAGCTCGGCCCGCTCGCGCTCGCGACCGCCCGCCAGGGCAAGCGCGTCGAGTGCCCCCTGCCAGTGCGCGGCGGCCTCCTCCCAGGCGGCGAGCTGGCGCGCCTGCGCCCCCGCCCGCACCGAGTAGGCGATCGCCTTCTCGACGTCCCCCGCGGGGCCGGCGAGGCGGTGCTGGACGGCGAGCTCGGCGAGCGGCGTGTCGCCCGCCGCCCCTTCCAGCGCCGCCGCGGCGCGGGCGTGCAGGCGCTGGCGCCGCGGGCCGCCGAGGCCGCCGTAGAGGGCCTCACGGACGAGGGCGTGGGTGAACTCGTAGGCCGACGGGCTGGCGGCCTCGACCACGAGCTGGGCCGCGACCGCCTCCTCGAGGGCGCCGATCAGCGCCGGCTCGTCGGCCACCTCCATCGCCACCAGCACCTCGAAGCGGAAGCCGCGACCGAGCACGGCGGCGGCCGCGAGCGCCTCGCGGCAGGCCGGCGAGAGGCGGCCGAGCCGGTCGCCGAGCACCTCCCGCACTCCCTCCGGGACGCCGATCTCCTCGGGCGTCAGCGCCGAGGACCAGCGCCCGCCGCGCTCGAACAGGACGCCGGTCTCGATCAGGTCGCGCATCACCTCCTCGACGAAGAAGGGGTTGCCCTCGGTCCGTTCGTGGACGGTGCCGACCAGGCGCGAGGGCGCCTCGTGACCAGCGTGCAGCGCGATCAGGTCGCCGACGCCGTCCTCGTCGAGCCCGGCGAGCGAGACCCGCTCGAAGAGGCGGTCGCGGCGCAGGTCGGCGAGCAGGCCCGCGAGCGGGTGCTCGGAGCCGACCTCGGCTTCGCGGTAGGCGCCGACGATCAGCAGCGGCGCCTCGCGCGGCATCCGGACCAGGTGGCGCAGCAGGTGCAGCGTGCCGCGGTCGGCCCAGTGCAGGTCGTCGAGGACGAGCAGCAGCGGCTCCACCGCCGCCGCCTCGGCAAGCAGCGCCGAGACCGCCTCGAACAGCAGGTAGCGGCGAGTCTCCGGGTCGCCGCCGGCCTCCGCCCCCTCCGGCAGCGCGGCGCCGAGCTGGCGCAGCGCTTCGACGAAGGGCTGGTAGGAGACGAGGGCGTCCTCCTGGCAGCCGGCGTAGAGCACGGCGCCCCCGGCCTGCGCCTCCTGCGCCAGCTCGCTCATCAGGCGGGTCTTGCCGATCCCCGGCTCGCCGGCGACCAGGAGCAGGCGGCGGCGCCCGGCGCGGGCGTCCCGCCACGCCTCGCGCAGGGTCTCCAGCTCGCGCTCGCGACCGACGAAGGCCGAGGAGCCGCGCGGCGCCAGCACGCTGGGCAGCGGCACGCGCCCGGGCCGGGCGGCGACCGGGGCGGCGGTCTCGGTCGGCCGCGAGCCCTCGCCGGCCAGCAGCCGCTGGTGCAGCGCCTGCACCTCGGCGGCCGGCGCCGCGCCCAGCTCCTCGCGCAGCAGCAGCCGCAGCTCCTCGTAGGCGCGCAGCGCCTCGGCGACGTTGCCGCCGGCGGCGAGCGCTTCCATCAGGAAGCGGTGGCCGGTCTCGCGGTAGGGGGAGCGGGCGATCAGCTCGCGGCTGGCCCGCTCGGCGCGCGCCAGCTCGGCGCCACCGAGCTCGATCCCACCCCGCGCCAGCAGCTCCAGCGCCTCCAGCTCCAGCTCCTCCAGCTCGCGGCGGCGCGCCTGCACCCACTCGCCCTCCTGGCCGGGGAGGAGCCCGGGGCGCAGCAGCTCGAGCGCCGCCTCGGCCTGCTCGCAGGCCCGCTCCCGCTCGCCGCCGCGGGCGGCGGCGCGGGCCGCCTCCAGCGTCCGCGCCGCCTCGTCGAGGTCGAGCCAGACCGGCTCGGGGAGCGCCAGCCGCAGCCGCTCGCGCCCCTCGATCGTCGCCGGCGCCAGCGCCCGGCGCAGGCGCGAGAGCAGCGGCCGCAGCGCCGCCTGGGGGTCGCTGGGCGGGGCCTCGCGCCAGGTGATCGCGATCAGCTCGTCGCGGCTGGCGGCGCGCTCGGGCCGGGCCAGCAGGTAGGTGAGCAGCGCGCCCGCCTGGCCGCCCGGCAGGCCCGGCGCCAGGTCGCGCCCCTCGATCGCCAGCTGCAGCGGGCCGCAGAGGCGGACCCGGGTGAGCGGCTCCGGCTCGCTCCAGAGCAGCTCCCAGACCGCGACGGGGCCGCCGCCGTCGAGCTCGATCGCGCCCAGCTCGCGGAACTCGCGCTCGCCGAGGCCGACCAGCGAGCGGGTCGCGGCCGAGACCAGGACCTGGTCCGGCTCGGCGGCGGCGCAGAGCCGCGCCGCCTGCGCCCGCGCCGCGGCGGCCTCGCCGCTGTCGATGCCGACGCGCGGCCCCGGCTGCAGCTCCCTGGCGTGGGCAAGGGCGGCGAGGGCGCTGGCGAACTCGCGCGGCTCGCCGTCCGCCACCAGGATCGTCACCTGCTCGGGGCGGGCCATTGGCGTGCGCCGAGTTTAAGGCGCCGGCGGCCGGCTCATGCGCGCGGGACGTGGGCGACGGCGAGCAGGTACTCGGCCTCGACCCGGAGCCCGTCGCCCTCGCCGCGGTCCAGGGAGGCGGTCAGCGCGATCAGCTCCTCGCGCAGGCCCTCCCACTCGCCCGCCGGCGCCAGCTTCTCGCGCGCCTTCAGCAGCGGGCCGTAGTTGGCCGCCATGAAGTCGACCCACTCCGTCGCGGAGGCGAAGCCGACGAACGGGTTCATCGCCCGTTCCAGCTCGAGCTCCCCGGTGAGCGGACCGAACAGCTCGCGCAGGTGCGACTCCTCGCCCCACAGCGGCGGCGGCGAGGCGAACTCGGGCGGCTTCGGCATCCGCGCCCCGACCGCCTTCAGCACCTGGCCGATCAGGCCCTGCGGCGTCCAGCTGACGAGGCCGACGACGCCGCCCGGCCGGGTCACCCGCACCGCCTCGCGCGCCGCCACCGCGTGGCGGGGCACGAACTGGATCCCGAAGGTCGAGAGGACGCGGTCGAAGCTGTCGTCTTCGAAGTGCAATTCCTCGGCATCGCCCTCCAGCCAGTCGACCTCGACCCCGGCCGCCGCCGCCCGCTCGCGACCGCGCTCGAACAGCTCCGGGGTGAGGTCGAGGCCGGTCACCCGGGCGCCGCGCTCGGCGGCCCGGATCGCGACGTTGCCCGTCCCGGTCGCGAGGTCGAGCACCTCCATGCCGGGCTCCAAGCCGACCCGGTCCAGCAGGTGGCGCGGCGGCACGTCGTCGATCAGCCGCTCGGCGACGGTCGCGTAGCTGCCCGAGGCCCAGGTCTGGCGGTGGGCCCGCTTCAGCTCGGCTAGCTCGGGCGGGACGGTGGTGAGGTCAGTCGCGGTCATCGGTCTCCTCCTTGGTTTCGGGTCTGCTCGGTTGAAGTTGCTCGGGCGGCCGCGAGCGGCCGAGCGACAGTCCCCAGCTGGCGAGCGCCGCTCGCTGCCGGCCCGCCGCACAGAGCTCGCCGTCGAGGGCGAAAAGCGCGGCGCCGGCGAGCCAGGCGCGGCCCTCGCGGCCGATCGGCCAGCCGACCAGCACGTGCGGCTGGCCGGCGAGGACGGGCCGCCCCAGCACCAGCTCGAGGCCGGCGGTGAGGACGAGGTCGCGCGTGCCGGGGGGCGCGTGGGCGATCAGCGCCCAGAGCTGCGCGCAGTCGAACGCCGCCGAGACCAGTTCGGGCGGCACAGCGCCGGCCTCGTCGGCGAGCTCGGCGGGCGGCGTCCAGGGGGCGGCGACGAGGCGCCGCCCGGCGACCGGGCCGGGGAAGACGCGCAGCCCGTCGCCGGCCTCGCGCTCGGTGCCGCAGACGACGCAACCGGGCGCGGGATGGTCCTCGGCGCCGAGGAAGCGGCGGGCGGCGGCGCTCGCCTCCAGCATCGAGACCGGCCGCGGCACCGCGATCTCGGGGGCGGCCGGGGCGGCCTCGGCGAGCAGCGCCTCACCGTCGAGCAGCTCGGCCGCGCCACCGTCGCGCCGTTCGAGGCGCAGCGCTCGCCCGGTCCGAACCGGCCGGCGCAGGCGGACCTCGACGCCGCGCGCCCCCAGGGCACGTGCCATCAGGCCAGCGACGTAGCCGCCGTGAGCGACCTCGGGCAGGCCCTGGAAGCGGTGGTCGATGACGACGGCGTTCTCTCGGTCTCCGATCAGCATGGCCGCCAGCCTTCCCTGCCGCCGTTGCAGCGGCGTTGCAGCTCCGTTGGCCCCGGCCGCAACGCCGGGCCAGCGCCGCCGCAACGGCACCCCTGCAGGTTGCGGTCACGTGCCGGCCGCGGCCCGAGCGGCCCCCGCCGGCGAACCCGACTGAAAGGAAGTGATCGAGATGGGGAAGAAGCTCTCCAGGAGCGCAGAAACGCTGATCGCGGTCGTCGTCCTGGCGCTGGTCGCGGCGCCGGTGGCCCTCGCCGCCGGGCAGAACGGCGGGCAGGCGTCGGCGAGCGCCAAGACGAGCGCCGCCAAGACCCTCGGCAAGCTGAGCAGGCAGGTCGGCGCCCTGCAGCGGCAGGTGGCGGCGCTGGAAGGCCAGAAAGACGCGGCGCGGACGCCGACCGGTCCCGCCGGGGGCGATTTGACCGGGACCTTCCCGAACCCGCGGATCGGGCCCAATGCCGTCGGCAGCGAAGAGATCGCCGAAGCCGCGGTCGGCCTCTCGGAGCTCGCGGTCGGGTCGGTCAACGGCCCGAAGATCGCCGACGGCACGGTCGGGACCAGCGACCTCGGCGACAGCTCGGTCGACGGCAACAAAATCGCCGACGACACGGTCGCCGCCGCCGACCTCGTCTTCGACAGCGTCGGCGGCACCGAGCTGAAGAACCTCGTCGCGACGGTCGGCAACGGCGTCGAAATCACCGCCGGCGGCGGCCCCGCCGAGGCCAAAGTCAGCTGCGGCGAAGGCCAGGTCCTGATCGGCGGCGGCTACGCCTGGCTCGACGACGAGGCCAACTCGATCATCGCCTCCGCCCCCAGCGAGACCAACCCGACCCACACCTGGATCGTCCGCGGCATGGTCGCCGCCGGCAGCAACCGCCTCTTCGCCTGGGCGACCTGCCTGACCCCGTAGCGCCCGGCGACGCAGCACCAGGGGGGCGGCGCTTCGTGGCGCCGCCCCCCACCGGTGCAGCTCCAGGGAGGCTCAGGGCTCGCAGGCGGTGCCGTCTTCGTTGGCGTCGAGCTCGTAGTGGTCTTCGCCGACAACCGTGATCGGCCCTTCGACGTACTTCGGGCCGTCCCCTTCGCCCCCCGCGCAGTCGTAGTCGATGGCATTGGGGTCGAGGCAGGCGCCCACGTAGTTCAGGTCACAGGAGGGCGGTCCGCTCTTCTGCCTGGTGACGCCGACACCGGTGATCACCGGCTCGGCTCCCGGCCTTTCCGCCCAGACACGGATGTGGTTCTCCCCGGGGTCGAGTCGCACCTCGACGGTGAAATGGTCGAGCCCGTCGCCACTGATCACCCGCGCCTCTTCGCCGCCCAATTCCCCCTCGTCGTCGTTATCGATCTCGGCACGCACGACACCGCCGGGGGTGACCGTTCCCTTGATCGTGACCGTCGCCGATCCAACGGTCACGCCTTGGTCGGGGCTGGTGATCTTCAGGGCCAGGCCGCTGCCGGCCTTGGTGCTCGAACCGCATTCCCCACTGCCGTCGCCTTCCCTCCGTTCGCCGTACCCAACTGCGTCGATAACTTGGCCCTCGCTGTCGAGCAGGCTGATCTGCCCGCCCGTGTTCCTCCACGCCGGGGACCCCTTTTCGCCGTACAGGTCCCGGGTCGAATTCGTCCCGCTGCCGGGGTGCACCCTGACCGCCGCACCTGGCTGCAGGGTGAAGTCGGGCAGCGCGTTGACCCGCCGTTCAGCCGAACTGATTTCCCAGCCCGCCAGCGAAACGGAGTGGTCATCGCGATTGACCAAGCACACGTACTCGTCGCTGGACGACTCGTACCCGGCGGGGTTGAGCCTGGAGTCCGCCAGCGAGATCCTCACGTCCGGCAGCGGACAGTGGGCGAAGCCCGCGACGGTAACGAGGACGGACACCAGGAGGCCGGCCAGGCCGATCCAATCACCGCGGCTCCACGGCACCCGCTTGCGTTCCGCGCGCTGTTCGCGCTGTTCGCGACGGCGCTTCCAACGCGAGTAGACGAGCTGCGCCAGCAGAACGACCGCAACGATCGCGGCGACGACCCCGATCCAGGTCGGGATGCAGACGTCAGGAACGACCGACCCAGAGAGCACCGTCACTCACCCACCAGGTGCCCATGACTCCCAATACCACCCATGTACCCAATTGTGGACTCCCGACCCCGAAGCACCATCCGCAAGTCACCGTGCGATCCGCTGCGGGAATGCCGCGCCGACCATGATCCGGCCCACGCCGGATCAGCACTTCGGAATCGAGCTCGTGAAGTAGCGGTGGGCCTGAGTTTTTTCGTCGCCGGGGGTATCGACGTAGAGATCGGCGACGTAGCCGATGCCGCTGCCGTAGTCGATCTGATCCCAGACGTCGTTTGAGCCTTCGCCGCCGCTCACCATTCCGCCGACGGTTTGGCAGCGGATGTTGACCGCGGTGCCGTCTTTGAGACTGCCGATGACTTTGCCCCCGAAGTGGCTACCCGGCGCGGTCTCCACGACCAGTCCGCAGGAATTGTCGGCGCAGGTGTTGTGTACGTGGTAGATGTGTTTCGTCGCGGCCGGGGGTGCGGCTTCGGTGGGAGGCGGCGAAGCGGGCGACGACGTCGACGGCTGGTCCTTCACGTGGAGGAAATAACTGGGCCAGTAACGTTCGCCGCTCTTGACGACCAGCCGGCGACTGCCGCCGGAAAAGCCGTATTCCGGAGCTGGGAAATGGGACTCGCTGAGGTAGATCGTCTTACCGCCGTTCGCGACTTTCTCCACGTAGGCGATGTGACCGAAGGAGCTGATTCCGTTCTGGCCAGGCTGAAACCAGGCGACCGACCCCACGGCCGGCGTGTGGTTGACCTTGATCTTGGCTGCTTCGGCGAGCCGCTTCCAGTTGCGGGCGCTGCCTTCGCCCGGCTTGAGGAAATTCGAGGCGCCGTTTCGCGAAAGGCGATAGGCCGCATAATCGGTGCAGTTGCCGATCGCACTCGCGTACTGCCCCCAATAGCTCCTCTTGGGATTGAAGCCGGTTCCCTGAACGCAGCTGTTATTGGGGGCGATCCTGCCGCCCGCACCGCACGGGAACGGACTGGGCGCGTAACTCCAAAGCGGCGACGCAGAGGCCGCCGACGCCCCAGCTCCCAAGAACGCGCAGACCAGCAGGCCAGCCACAGCCGCACGACCGCCAGTCCTCCGGCCCCCCGCCCCACCCCGCTGTCTCGAGCTTCGCCCAAGCACGCGCGGCACTGTATGCCCCACTACGTAACGAGCTGTAGGGACGACTGAGGCCGGTTGGATGCCACCGACCCCAAACCCGCCCTTTTTCAGCGATCTCGAAAGGGGTGGCAGACGGGATTCGAACCCGCGACCGCCGGCACCACAATTAGGCGAGCGCTGGTTCAAAGAAACGCGCAAACCGCATCAACAAGCGGTTTACGCACCGTCTCCAGATATAGAAAAGAACCTCGATATGCGGGGATATGCGGCGATTGTCGGGATGTACTGGCAGAAATGCAGATTTCTGCCTGATCGGGCCTACCCCCGGTTCAAACGGTCTCTGGGCTCGAAACCAAGCGACTTCACAACGGTGTCGAACGCCCGCTCCAACAGCTCCTTGACCGTCTGCGGCCTGTCGGGCTTAGGGGCCGCCGCATCGCCGTGAAACCAGTGTTGAATATCTGGGTCCACGCCTATGGACTGGATCTTCGCAGCCACTAGATCGGCCATCGTCCGAGGACCAATAACGGACAGCACAGCCTCCAGGTCCTCAATCTCAAGGAACTGCAGAGGCTGAACCTTGTCCTGCTGCAAGAGGCCAGGAACTTCTTTCAATAAGTAAGCATGCATGGGTCCGGTCCAGCGGATTGGCTCGATATTTACGACGATCGGAAACACGCGACTACTCTCGTTCCAATCCACACCCCTCAGGGCCACCTCACCCTGCCGAAGCCCTTCGATCGTTCGGTTCAGCTGTTTGATTCGCTTCGTGATGACCTTGTCGAGGTCTTTCTTGAGACTTGCCTCGTCTCCAGATAGGCGCGTCGGGGCCGTAATTCGAGAGCTAGAGATCTCGAGAACGATCAGGTCTGCACCCTGCACGATGAAGATGTCCGTCGACTCGCCGTCGCCGAGCGGGGCCGCCCTGTGGACGGTGCCAACGCCTAAATGCTTCTGCCGCGCTCGATCAAATTCCGCCTCAAGCAGTTCAACAACATAAGTCTCAGTCAACTCCCCGATTAGAGCCGTAAAGTGCTGTACTCCCTCCTTCGGATCGAGTTCGCCGGCCTTGCGTAAGAGGCGATAATGGACCCCCTCCGTCGGCCATGACTCCAACGCGCGTGGCGACACGAGTAGCAGCCGATTGTTGTTTAGCCTCAGAAACGGTCGTTCAAGGAACGGGATCGTTGCCCATCGCAGAAGTGGATCTAGGAGCTTTGCCTGTGGACCCGCGAGTTCCTCTTTCATTTCATCGGGAGTCGCCGCGATCTGTGCGATCACAACCTCGGGGTCTAAGTCAGGTGCAACCCGCTGGCAGATGTCTTGCCAGTGCTCTGGTTCGACAATGGTGACTTCGTCGCCTTGCAGAATGGAGAACAAGCTGAATGCAAGGCCGAGTTGCTGCTCCAAATCTAGAGGGCACTCCGAAAGCAGCATCCCCAGGTCGGTTGGACTCTTCCACTCTCGGTTCGAATCTCGACCTAGCTCACCGATGATGCGCCAGGTTCGAGCTAGCCCGCTTCCAAAATTCGGATGAGCGTTGAACAAGATGTTCTGAACTAGGTAGGCGAGCCAAGCCTCTGGCCTTGCGGGGTCATACTCCCCGAGTTCATCGTCTTGATGCAGTAACGCAGGAGCGGCGAGGATTGCCCGCCTGAACGCGGTGACCTCCTCAGGCTTTAGGTCCGTCCTGTCGGATGGCTGGCAATACACCATGGCGTGCGCCAGGAGAGAGAAGAATCCTTGTTCGCTGAAGATGACGTGGTCCTCCGTCGCGCAGAACCTCGCCATTTCAGCTATTACAGGGGCGCCTGCTTCGTAGATCTGTTTGGCCAGTTCAAGTTGGCCGCTGGTGTCGTACCCCATTTGGGAAAGGCGCTTAAGCAAGCGCGCCAAGATGACCACGGTTGGCTCTCGGGGTAGCAACCCCAAGAGTTCGATCAGCTCATCGCGAGACAGCGGACGAATACCTCTGGCCGGATCGATCTCTTCTTCGGTGAAAAAGGCTTTCGCCTCAGAAGGCTCCCTGCGTTTTCCCGCGAGTAGCAGGGTGCCAGGGTCAGGGTGTAGCCGTTCGGCAATCAGCAGCGGCAGCTCAGGACCCTGTGGCTGGGCCTCCTGCCCAGCAGGAACCCAGAGACCAAGGCTCGTCTGTTGATAGGGGATTCCGCGGGAGAACTCCACAACGTCACACTCGTTGCACTGCCTGACGCAAACCGCGTGCGTGCTCAAACTTCCCAGCCCTCCGGACGAGCACTACTACCTGTATGTCAAATAGCTGCCCGCGCACAGTTAGGGCTGCAGGCGCAGGGGCAGCTGCGTGCGAATCGGGTTGAGGACCGGGTACTCGCGTCGGATCTCGTCGTAGAGAGGAACACCGGGAGCAGAGCGCAGGTTGGCGAGCATTGCGAAGGAGAGCGGCGGTCCAGGGGCCAAGGCCCCCGCCTGCCGAGCGAGGTAGAGCAGGGTGATCTGGGGGTTGTGGAGCTTGGATGCCCGTTTGGTTTTGGAAGCGCGGGTCATCGTCTCCCACTTGCCACCGTCAGTGCGGAGAACACCCTCAGGCTGCATCGGCTTGTAGCCGTCGGAGACCGGCAGACGGGAGCGTTCATAGCCTGAAGCAAGCAGGTCGACAGCACGATCCTGCTCCTCCTCTACATCCAGCGTCACGGCCTTCTTGCCCTTCGAGCTGAATCGGAAGCGGCGCGAGTGGGGTCGAAACGTTGCCTCCAGCGACGCTTGCGTGTAGTCGATCGGATTCGTGGGGTCAGTGGGGGATGCGAAGGCGATTGCCCATTCGATCGTCAGGCCCCGCCCGAGTAGGACATCGACTGGCAGCGGAAAGGCGAGCGATATCAGCTGCCCCCGCTCAATCTCGTCGCGATAGAGGATCGTCGCCTCGTTGGGCTCGCATTCGAAAGCGTCGTCGTAGCGCTCAGCGAAACGCCCAAAGCCAAGCTCCTCATGTAGCGGATCGCCACCGGCCGGCCCTTCGGCGAAGAGAGCTCCAAAGGCTCGCAGAACGCTAGGGTCCCAATCCTCTGGCCGAAGCTTTGCCGCAAGGTCGCTGAGGCCGTGCACTGCGGACGGCGCGGCGAAGCTCGTCCCCGCGCTCCTCAGCACTCGCCCCTTGGCGCCGATCCCGTGGAAAGGCCGCTGGCTGACGCCTCCGAAACAGACGCCTGCAGGCTGCATGCGCGCGCCGGGTCGTCCCGGGCCGAGCGAACTGTAAGGGGCACGACCCCAACTGTGATGACCGCGGCGGGCATCGCAGGCACCGATACCAAGGCCATTTGCCATATCGGCAGGCACCTGAATTCGGTGCGCGCCGCTCTTCGGATCCGCTTCTCCGTCATTTCCGACAGCGCTGACAATGAGCACCCCATGACGCTCAGCGAGGGCATCGAGGCGAGCCGTCCATGCATGCGGCTCCTGGTCGTCCTCAATCGCAACCCGCGGGCCGATACTGAGGTTGACAATTTTGTGCGCATCCCCCACCACCGTCTCTTCGATCGCGTCGAGGACAGTGACGAGATCGAGATCAAAGTCGGAGTCCGCACCCCGCGCGGCCGGAAGAACGCGATAGTGATCGACGCTAACTGCGGGCCTCCGGAGCGGCTCGCCGTTGGCATGATCGGCGCCGTAGAGCACTGACGCCGTCACGAGAGTTCCGTGGTCGACGAAGTCAGACCGAGGAGGCTCAGTGGTGAGGTCAGTGCTCGTCACAAAAGGGGTCAACTGCGGCGCTCCCAAGTCGACGCCACCGTCGAAGACTGCGACCCGTACCTTCGAGCGTGGCTCACGCTCCAATGGAGGACTTGGACCGCCGAGGCCGGCGTCACGTAGCTCGATAACCGGGGCGGGCTCGAGCACCGGCATTGGCCTCATCGTCCGCAGTGGGTTGAAAGCGGCTGCCTCACGAGCAGCACTGGCGGAGAGGAGGACGGGGACGAAGAGCATCCCCCTCACTTCGTGTCGATGACTGGCGGCGACCTTGCCGCCAAGGCGCTCGATTAGAGCGAGCCACTTCTTCCAGACCGCTTCACGCTCCTCAAGGCTGGCGTCGCCCTGCGAATCGAGGGTCGGATGGAAAGCCGCTTCCCAGGTCAGTTCGCTCTCAACATTCGGCGGCGAGCCGCGCAGCGTCTGCTCAGCCCCAGGGAAACGCAGCATGTCGAAATAGCGCAGCGACCGACGGGCATCGTGCGCCTTTTTCGTTCGGCCAATCTCACCTTCAAAAACTCGCTGTAGCTCACCGAAGGAACGCTCATCGCCAGCGAGTAGGTAATTCTTGGTCTCTCGCTCCTCGCCGGCAGACCTCTTCGTCCGGTATTCACCATGGCCGACGCGGACCCCTACCAAGTCGAGCTTGGCGATCTGGAAGAGCTTGGCGGGGAAGTAAGTACCGGCCAAGTAATTGGGCAACACCTTGGCTTCGAAGATGACACGTGAACCTCGCATCTCCGGCGGCGTGGAAGCAACACTCTCGCGGAGCTGGTGAAGCTGGGGCGTCAACCTCTCAAGAGCCTGATCGAGGGTCTGAGGATGCTCCTTTTCGCCGAATACGCGCTGGCGTTCGAGATTCTCCCGTAGCTTCTCCCCACCGCCAAGTAGGGGTCGGCGATGATCGCCGTCGAAAAGGGTTCGATCTCCGCGAGCCATTTATCGTTTTCCCCCGCTGCGTTTCTTATCGGTGCTCGATTTCGATTTCTTCCTCGTGGCGACTTTGCGTTTCGCCGGCGCCTCCTTAGCCCCGGCATGACGCTGTCGTCTCGGCCCAACCTCCCCCTCTACGGTCTCGCGCCACTCCGCAACCAAGGCACCAGCGGTCGGATGGCTGATGTCGAGAAGTTCGGCGATCTCGCGCTGGGTCATCCCCCGCTCGGCGGCAAGACCCGCGAATGCCGCCCGGCGCAGGCGGTCACTGCGTCCCTTATTGCGAAGCGGCTCGAACGCGAGACGCTCCAAGGCTGCCGCGATCGGCTCGCCCCCCAGCACCGAGTCACGCGCAACCTGTGCGACGAGCCGCTCGAGTTCGGCGCCGCTTAGTTCCTCAAGAGCGAGCGCAGCGGCGGCGACCATCGTCTCGGATGGGGATCCTGGCACGGCGAGTCGGTCAAAAGCGCGAGCGAGAATCGCCCGACGCTCCTCGAAGCCAGGCTTGGGAAGATCGACGATTACGTCAAAGCGTCGCTCAACCGCTGGATCGAGCAATTGGGGGTGGTTGGTCGCGGCTATTAGTAGGCCCGTAGAAGGCCAACGGTCGAGCTCCAGCAACAGCATGTTGACGAGCCGCTTCAGCTCGCCGATCTCAGTGAGGTCATCGCGACGCTTGGCGACCGCGTCGAACTCGTCGAGGAAGAGGACGCAGGAAACCCCCCGGGCGTGCTCAAGTAAGCGCGAGAGGTTCTGGCCCGTCTTGCCGAGGAAGCTCGACATCAGCGCCGCCAGCTCGACACCGATAAGAGGAAGCTCGAGGCGAGCGGCGAGCGCCGCCGCCGTCATCGACTTGCCCACTCCTGGCGGTCCAGTCAGCAGCAGGGTGCGGGGTGGCTCGATACCTGCCTCGATCAACGCGGAGGCCTGCGAGCGGGCGGCAATCAATCGCTCGATTGCTTCTGCGGCGGGAGGTGCGAGAATCGGCTGCTCGCCAGCAAGGCCTTGCTGCAGGTTGGCGAGCGGCTGCTGGGTCTCGGGCTCCACGGGCAGCGCGACATCGGCAGCGCTTCTCATGGGCGAGCCGGACTCGGCGACGAGCAAACGCCCGAGCTCGCGCCGAAAAACGTCGCTGCGTTCGCCAGGGGCACGGAGCAGTCGACGGCTAATGTGCTGGATCGCGCGGGCTTCGCCGCCAAGGCCATATTTGACGAGATCGAGAAGCACCTTCTCGTCCTCTCCGAGTCCTTGAGGGACTAGCTGCTCTTGGTAAGAATCTCGGCCCACAACGGCTAGGAATTTACCAAAGCCCTAGGACAGTGCGTAAATCCTGGTAAATCTGACGGGTGTCAGAGACCACTTTCTTACCAAGAGACACATTGCAGGTAGCTCTAGGTCACCAAAGAGCCCGATGATTTTGGCCTAAAGCAAGCGCCAACAGGAACTCACGCTGAATCATGTCCCTCGCACATTCATCCGGGTTCAGGCAGTTTCTGCCTGATCGGGAGCGGAACTTGGGTCCGGTTTAAACCGACTCGAGCGACCCCTACATGCCGATTTGCAGGGGATTCGATGAGGGGTGGCAGACGGGATTCGAACCCGCGACCGCCGGCACCACAAGCCGGAGCTCTACCAACTGAGCTACTGCCACCGCGAGGGCCCAAATCTAGCGGGTGATCAGCGGCAGGCGCGCTTCGCGGTGGTGCTGGCCTGCTTGACCTTCTTCTTCGCGGCGATGAGGACCTTGGCGGAGGGGTCGCCGCGCTGGAGCTTCTTCAGCTTCGCTCGCGCCTTCTTCAGCTTCGCCTTGGCCTTGGTGCAGGCCGGCTTCGGCTTCGGCTTGCTGGCCGGGGGTACCGGGCAGGGACCGCTGGCTGAGGCGTCCGCGGGGCAGCCGTCCTGGGAGACGTCGCCGTAGCCGTCGCCGTCGGAGTCGGGCTCCTCGACTGCCGAGAGGTCGACCTTCAAGCCGGTATCGGAGGCGAAGGTCCCCGGGTTCCCGACGCTGAGGTCGGCCGCGCTCCACCCCACGATCCAGTCCGAGGAGGTGATCCCGCAGACGGGTATCCCACCCCCCCTGATCGCGATCCGGTCGCCGACTCGGACGGGGACCCGCACGGGAAAGGTGTTGAGCCCGGCGGCGGAGATCGGGTGGGGCGCGTCGTCGGCCTTGTCGAGGTAGACGCTGCCGCCGAGCGGCTGCAGAACCTCGAACTTCACGGTCCCGCTGACCGCGAGGCTTTCATAGCTCCAAGAGGTGATCACGCCATCCCTCTGAACGGCGCTGACCACGGCCGGCGTCGTCAACGGCATGGTCGTGATGTCGGTGCAGGTCGGCCAGTGTGGGGCGAACGTCTGCCCGAGCGTGGTCGGCAGCGGGCAGGCGTCATGGGTCGTGCCGTCGGTCGGGCACTGGTCCTGGGTTTCGTCGCCGTAGCCGTCGGCGTCGGCGTCTCGCTCCAGCTGCGCGGAGACTGCGATGCGGCTACTGGCGTAGGTGCTGGAGAAGGCGCCGATGGTGTCGCCGGTCGCCGGGTTGCCGCTGAGGCTCTTGTAGGTGTCGCCAACGTCGCCGACCCCGTTGAAGCAGTTGTGCGAAGAGGCGATGTAGACCCCCAGCGTGTCGCCCTGACGCATCGGGATGCGCACCGAGAAGGTGTTGAGCCCGGCCGCCAGCGTCCGCGGCCCGTCGCTGGCGGCGATCGTGTACGTGCCGCTGCCACCGGGTCGCACGATCTTCAGCGCCGCCGCAGATCCCCAGTCACCGTTCATCCTCCAAGCGGTGACGATGCCGTCGAACGGCGCCGCGTAGTTGGTGCTCGCGGCGCTGGTCTGGACATAGGTCTCGTTCGCGGCGCAACCTTCGCCGCCGCTGCCGCCTGACGGCGCCACCCCGAGCGTTTCCGCGGCGGCCGGCGCGGCGATCAGGCCGAAGGCGATCGCCGCCAGCGCCTCGAGCCACGCAACGCCCCGCGCCCAATCCCCCGACCATTCGATTCGGACCCCCATCCGCCGCGATGATTGCACGGGCCGGCGCCCCCCCGCAACAGGGTCACCCCCGCACGGCTCAGCCCAGCGCCAACCCCGGCAGCTCCGTCAGGTCGTCGATGACGAGGTCCGCCTCGGGGGCGTCGGAGCGGTCGTCGTCCATGCCGCGGTAGCGGATCGGGGTGAGGCCGGCGGCGCGGGAGCCGGCGACGTCGGTGCGGCGCAGGTCGCCGACGTGCCAGACGATCGGGCCGCCGGGGGTGCCGGGCTCGCCCTCGCCGAGCTCGAACTGGCCGAGCATGTGGGCGAAGATCTCGCGCGAGGGCTTGAAGTGGCCGACCTCGTCGGAGAAGGCCCAGCCGCGGAAGTGCTTCAGGACTCCGGCCTGGTCGAGGAAGCCGCGCAGATGGGGCGAGCCGGTGAGGCCGACATCGCAGACGATCCCCAGCTGCACCCCGCCCTCGGCCAGCGCCGCCAGGGTCTCGGGCGCGTTCGGGGTCAGCTGCACCTCGGCCGCCGCGCCCGCCTCGAGGAAGGCGCTTTCGACCCGCTCGCGGCCATCCGCGTCGAGGCCTTCGATCGCCCCCGCCACGTGCCGCGCGGCGTGCGCCGGGGAGAAGCCTTCGACCGCGACCCAAGCCGCGTCCTGCAGCGCCTGCGCCGCCGCCAGGTGTGCGTCGAGCACGTCCTCGGAGACCTCGACCTCGTGTTCGATCAGCGTCCGCAGCACCGCCTCGCGGCGCAGCGCCGACATCCGCCCCCCGGGCTCCCGCACCAGGGTGTTCCAAAAGTCGAAGGAGATCGCGACGGGCGGCGCCGGGATCACGGCAGGCCGTGCGGGTGGAGGTGGTCTTCGGCCATCGCCTTGAGCCCGACGCGGTCGATCTTGCCGGTCGGGTTGAGCGGCATCTCGTCGAGGAAGACGACCTCCTCGGGCGCCTTGTAGCCGACCCGGTCGCGGCAGAAGACGATCAGGTCGGCGGCGGTCGGCCGCTCGGCGCCCTCACGGACGGTGACGTAGGCGCGCACGTTCTCGCCGTGGACGGTGTCGTGGACGCCGACGACGCCGGCGAGGCCGACGCACTCGTGCTCGGCCAGCGCCGCCTCGACCTCGAGCGGGCTGATGTTGGAGCCGTCGTGGACGATCACCTGCTTCTTGCGGCCGAAGAACCAGAGGTAGCCGTCCTCGTCGGCGTGGGCGAGGTCGCCGGAGTCCAGCCACTCGCCTTCGAGCACCTCGGCGGTCGCCTCGGGCGCGTCCCAGTAGCCGGCCATGCGGCTCGCGGTGCGGATCCAGACCCGCCCCACCGTCCCCGGCTCGGCGATCTGCTCGCCCTCCTCGCTGCGCAGGGAGACGGAGTAGCCGGCGATCGGCGGCCCGATCGAGCCCTGCTTGATCGGGCCCGCCGGCGGGTTCAGCGTCGTCAGCCCGACCTCGGTCATCCCGTAGCCCTCGTCGATCGGGAACCCGGCCAGCGCCGCGAACTCGCTGAGCAGCTCGGTCGAGACCTTGTCGGCGCCGGCGCGGCAGATCCGCAGGCAGGCGAAGTCCTCCGGGGTCAGGTCGTGATCGCGGACGAGCGCCGCCAGCGCCGCCGGAATCATCGCCAGCACCGTCGGCCGCTGCGCCCGCAGCAGCGGCAGGATCTCGTGCGCGTCGTAGCTGCGGGCGACGACGACGCGGCCGCCGACCGCGAGCGTGCACAGCGTCCAGAGGAACGATCCGATGTGCGACATCGAGGAGCCGGGCAGGAAGACGTCTTCGCGGCCGAGGCCGAAGGCGGCGCTGGCGCTGGCCATCATCCAGCGCAGCGTCTCGTGCGTATGGGTGACGCCCTTGGCCGGGCCGGTGCTGCCGGAGGTGAAGAAGATCGCCGCTGGGCTCGCCGGGTCGTTGGGCACCGCGTCGGCGAGCGGCTCGCTCGCCGCCAGCGCCGCGAACTCGTGCCCCCACCCCCCTCCCGCCGCGCCGATCTCGGCGTCGGCGAAGCCGATCGTCCCCAACTCCAACCCGCCGGCCAGCTCGCTCGCCGCCACGTCCTCGACCCGCTCGGCGTGCGCCAGCAGCGCCCGCGCCCCGCTGACCGCGAGCGCGTGGTCGATCTCGCGGTGGGTGTAGCGGTAGTTGAGCGGGGTGACGACGACGCCGGCCTTGAAGCAGGCCAGGTAGTGGACCGCGAGCGCGATGCGGTTCGGCATCAGCGAGGCGAGCCGGTCGCCCGGCGCCAGCCCCAGCGCCCGGTAGCCGCCGGCCAGGCGGCTGCTCTCCGCGTCGAGCTCGGCCCAGGTGACCGAGCGCTGCGCCGAGACCATCGCCACCTCGTCGGGGCCGGCTTCCAGCCCCACCCGCAGCAGGTCCTCGAGCGGCGGCGCCGGCCGCTCCAGCGTGTTGCCCTCGATCAGCACCAGAGCGCAGGCTAGATCATCGATTCGACAATCCGGCGGGAAGGAGACGCGCCGGGGAGGGTGCCGACCACCCTCCGTGGGCAGGTAGGGCGGCCGGCACCCTCCCCTCCCAGGACAAGGCGCGCGGATCGCGTGGTTCCTTATGGACCTATGTGGTCCGAAAGGAACCACGCGATGGAGATTCGGGCTGGTGCGTCATCCCGTGGTTCCTTTTGGAACCAGGAGGTCCATAAGGAACCACGACTTTCTGGGGCGGGGCTCCGAGGCGGGCGGCCCACGTGGTCTCGCCATGGCAGGAGTAGCAGGCGTACTTGTAGTAGATCTTCTTG
>JBEHWY010000064.1:0-18730 GCA_048498975.1 Actinomycetota bacterium
GGGCCGGCGCACCTACCTGCCCTGTGGGTGCGCCGGGCCGCCCGCCTCAAGCACGGCTGCGCTGCTGTGCCCTCCTGCCCCGGTGGCGCCGGTGCGGCTTGATCGTCAGCAGCCGCGAGGTTGCGGCTTCGAAGCTGGCGTCGGCGTCGATGCGGGCGCGGAAGCCGGAGCGCCGGCTGATCCGCGGCTGGAAGCGGGCGGTGCAGGCGCGGCTGAGGCGGCGATGGCCGAGTGAGCGGCGCCCGCGGTACAGCTTCACCTTCTCCCCCTGGCGACCGGCGCAGGGCGAGACCCAGACCGTGATCAGCGCCCGGTTGCCGCGTTTGACCTTGCGGCTGAAGGCCCTGATTCCGGCGTAGGAGGGCCGCAGTGGCGTGCTTTCGCCGCCGGGGCAGGGGCCGCTCGTGGAGCCGACCAGGCGCGAGACCGGGCCGTTGCCGGAGACGGCGTAGATGTGGCCGGCGGCGTCTTCGCCGAAGGAGTTGAGGTTGGGCACGGTGAGCCCCTCGCCGCGATCGGTGCCGTAGGGGTCGGCAGGGCAGAAGGAGCGCAGCTCGCCGCCGCAGAGGTCGCCGTAGAGGTAGCGCCCGGCGAGGCCGCCGAGGCTGGCGTCGCGGACGACATAGCCGCCGATCACGGCGCAGCCCTCGGCCGCGCCGGCGGCGGCGCCGTTGTGCGGGTAGTCGAAGACCGGGCCGGTGAAGTCGGCGGCGACGGAGCCTTTGCAGCCTTCGTCGGTGCCCGGCCCGGCGACCGTCCCCTCGCGGCAGTTCCAGCCGTAGTTGGCGCCGGCGCCGAGTCCGGGCGCGGCGCCGTGGTCGATCTCCTCGCGCGCGCCCTGGCCGACGTCGCCGATCCAGATCCCGCTGCCACCCCGGTCGAAGGAGAAGCGGAAGGGGTTGCGCAGGCCGAAGCTCCAGATCGTGTCGTAGGGCGGCGCCGCCCCCGCGAAGGGATTGCCGGCGGGAACGGTGTAGGGGAGGACGCCCGGGTCGGGGTCGATGCGGAGGATCTTGCCGAGCAGGCTTTCCAGGTTCTGGGCGTTGTGGTGCTGGTCGTTACTGCCGCCACCGTCGCCGGTGGCGATGAAGAGGTCGCCTTCGGGCCCGAACTGGAGCTGGCCGCCGTTGTGGTTGCTCTCTCCCGGATGGGGGATAGAGAGGAGGTTGCGCAGGCTGCCGCCGACCAGTTCGGCGATGTGGATTTCGCCGGGGTCTTCGGTTTCGTCCCCCGGTTTCTCCGTGCCCGTGTAGTAGACGAAGAGGCGGCCGCTTTTGTCGAAGTCCGGGGCGAGCGCGATCGAGAGCAGGCCGCGCTCGCTGGTGCAGCAGCTGACGTAGTCGGTGAGGTCGGCGAAGACGCTTTCGCTGCCGCCTTTGACTTCGACGATTCGCCCGCCGCGCTCGACGACGAACAACCGCCCGGCGTCACCGGGGTCGGAGGTGACGTAGATCGGTTCGTCGAAGTTGCCGATGGGTTCGAGGTTCGCGGCGTGGGCGGCGGCGGTGCCGGCAAAGGCTGCGATCAGGGCGGCCAGGGCGATGGTTCGAAGCATGCGCATTCAGTACCCCAAACCTTACGAATCACGTTTGATGCTCCCGATCATTCGGCCAGCGACAGCGTGTAGCGCCGGCAGGCGGGCATCGCCTCGCCGGCGACCGCCAGCGCCGCCGCGTAGCCCGCGCCGACCGGCAGCGACTCGACCGCGACCGGCGCTGCCGGGGGCGGCGCCCAGAGGCCGACGCCGAGGCACTTGAGACGCGCCTCGTGCCGGGTCCAGGCCCGGTAGAAGACCGCGGCTCGCTCGGCCTCCGGCGCCGCGCGCACCGCCGCCGCCTCGCTCCCCAGCTCGCGTTCGGCGATCGCGACCAGGTTGCGGCGCGGCTTGGCCAGCTCGACGTCGACCCCCACCTCGCGCTCGGCGCAGACGGCGATCAGCGTCACCGCTCCGGAGTGGCTGAGGTTGAAGCGCAGCGGGCCGCCGCCGCCGAGCTCTGGCTTGCCGTGCTCGCCCTCGCGCAGCTCGACCGCCTGCGGCTCGCACCCCAGGTAGGCGGCGAGCACGCGGCGCAGCGCCCCGCGCGAAGGGCCGCCGGCTTCGGACCGCCAGACGTGCACCTCCTCACCGAGGAGCGGCCGGGACGGCCCCGGCTGCCAGTCGCTGCCGATGGGTTCCACCCCGCGCGATCCTAGACTGCAGCAACCCATGACTCGCCTGCTGATCACCGGTGGCGCCGGCTTCGTCGGTTCCAACCTCGCCCTCTCCCTCGCCGCCCGCCACCCCGAGTGGGACGTGGTGGCTCTCGACAACCTCTACCGGCGCGGCTCCGAGCTGAACCTGCCGCGGCTCGAGCAGGCCGGGGTGGAGTTCGTCAAGGGCGACGTGCGCGAGCCCGCCGACCTGGCGGCGCTGCCGCCGCTCGACGCGATCGTCGAGTGCTCGGCCGAGCCCTCGGTGATGAGCGGCGTCGACGGCGACACCGGCTACCTCGTCCACACCAACCTGACCGGCGCCTACAACTGCCTCGAGCTCGCCCGCCGCGACGGCGCCTTCTTCGTCTTCCTCTCGACCAGCCGCGTCTACCCGGTCGCGCCGCAGGTCGAGCTCAACCTCGAGGAGGCGCCGACCCGCTTCGAGATCGCCGCCGAGCAGGCGGTCCCCGGCGTCTCCCCGGCCGGGATCTCCGAGCGCTTCCCGCTCGACGGCGCCCGCACCCTCTACGGCGCCACCAAGCTCGCCGCCGAGCTGCTGATCGAGGAGTACCGCGCCGGGCTCGGCGTGCCGGCGGTGATCGACCGCTGCGGCGTGATCGCCGGCCCCTGGCAGATGGGCAAGGTCGACCAGGGCGTCTTCACCCACTGGATGCTCGCCCACCGCTTCCGCAACCCGCTCAGCTACATCGGGTTCGGGGGGCATGGCAAGCAGGTCAGGGACCTCCTCCACGTCGAGGACCTGGTCGACCTCGTCGAGCGCCAGCTGCTCGATCCCGGCGGCTGGGACGGGCGCACGGTGAACGTTGGCGGCGGCCGCGAGTGCAGCCTCTCGCTGCTGGAGACGACCGCGATCTGCCAGCGCCTGACCGGCGTCGAGCTGCCGATCACGCCGGTCCCCGAGACGCGACCGGGCGACGTGCCCGTATACCTTTCGGACTGTGGCAGGCTGTTCGAGCTGGACGAGTGGCGGCCGCGACGCGACGCCGAGCAGGTGCTGTCCGACATCCACGCCTGGATCGAATCGGACCCCGAGCGAATCGCCGCGGCGCTGAACATCGAGACCCCGCGCGGGGGGAAGGAGTAGTCGCCAATGCCGGTTGCGGTCATCACGGGAGCAGGGGGACTGATCGGCTCCGAGGCGGTCGAGCACTTCATTGCCGCCGGCTTCGACGTCGTCGGCATCGAGAACGACATGCGGGCGCGCTTCTTCGGCCCCGAGTCCTCGACCTCGCACGTGACCGAGCGCCTCGTCACCGCCTACCCGGTCGAGTTCCGCTGGGAGAACGCCGACATCCGCGACCGCGAGGCGATCGACCGCATCTTCGCCGCCGCGGCCGGCAAGATCGAGCTCGTCGTCCACACCGCCGCTCAGCCCTCCCACGACTGGGCCGCGAGCGAGCCGCAGACCGACTTCGGCGTCAACGCCAACGGCACCCTCAACCTGCTCGAGGCGGCCCGTGCCCACTGCCCCGACGCGCCCTTCATCTTCTGCTCGACCAACAAGGTCTACGGCGACACGCCGAACCGGCTGCCGCTGCTTTCGCTGGAGAAGCGGCTGGAGCTGCCCGAGGACCACCCCTACTACAAGGGGATCGACACCTCGATGTCGATCGACGCCTCGACCCACTCGCTGTTCGGCGTCTCCAAGGCGGCCGCCGACCTGCTGGTCCAGGAGTACGGGCGCTACTTCGGGATGCCGACCGTCGCCTTCCGCGGCGGCTGCCTGACCGGTCCCCAGCACGCCGGCGCCAAGCTGCACGGCTTCCTCGCCTACCTGATGAAGTGCACCGCGACCGGAACCCCGTACACGGTCTTCGGCTACGAGGGCAAGCAGGTCCGCGACAACATCCACAGCGCTGACCTGATCGCCGCCTTCGACGCCTTCCGCCGCGCGCCGCGTCCGGCGGCGGTCTACAACATCGGCGGCGGCCGTTTCTCCAACTGCTCGATGCTGGAGGCGATCGACGTCTGCGAGCGGATCGCCGGCCGCGAGCTCGAGTGGCAGATGGGGGAGGAGCCGCGGATCGGCGACCACCGCTGGTGGATCTCCGACCTCGCTCCCTTCCAGGCCGACTACCCGGATTGGCAGCTGCGCTACGGGGTCGAGGAGATCCTGCAGGAGATGTACGAGCAGAACGTCGAGCGCTGGGCGCCGAGCGCGGCATAACAGCGCTCCTCGGATTTCTGCGTAAATACTCGTTCCTGCTACTTTCAGCAGGAAGTGCAATTTACGCAGGGAAATATCGCTGCGCTCGAGCGCGAGACGGCGCGCAGGCTACCCGTGATTCTCGCCGACCTGCTCGACGACCCAGGGGTCGAGGTAGCTCATGCCGAGCCGGCCGACAGCGGGGTCGACTTGATGCTGCGAGATGGCCACGGCAGGCGCTGGGCGGTCGAGGTCAAGGCCTCGGGGGGGCCGGCCCAGGTGGACCGTGCGCTGCGGCAACTGCAGGCGTTGGCCGACCCCGATGCGATCCCAATCCTGGTCGTGCCCTATATGTCGAAGGCGGGTGCCGAGGCGGCCGAGCGATCAGGCCTCAACTGGGTCGATCTCTCCGGCAACGGCGCGATCAACGAGGAGGGCCTGCGGATTTGGGTCTGGGGACGGGCGAACGAGTTGGGCGCGGTGGGGCGCCCGTCCTCTCCGTTCGCGCCGAAAAGCGCCCGCGTGGCGCGCTGGCTCCTGCTCGAGCCCGAACGCTGGTGGCGACAGAAAGACCTGGCACAGGCGACCGGGCTCGACGACGGCAACGTCTCGCGGGTAGTGCGTCGACTCGGCGACGAAGAGCTGCTGGAGCGGCGGGGGAGGGAGCTGCGCCCCCGGGACCCTGACCTGTTGCTCGACGCCTGGGCGTCGGAATACCGTTTCGACCGCCACGACGAGATCCTCGGCCACCTCAGCGGCAATGGCATGGAGCTGGCCCGCGATCTCTCCTCGCGGTTGCTCAACGCGGACGTCGACCACGCTTTCACCGGCCTGCCCGCGGCCTGGGCAATCGACCGCTTCGCCGGTTTCCGGCTGGTCAGCGTCTACGTCGAGGGTGATCCAAGGGAGGCCGCCGACGCCGTTGGAATGCGGTGGGGCAGCAAAGGCGCCAACCTGCAGATCCTCGGCCCCGACGACGACGGCGTCTTCGCCGGCGCCAGCCGGCGGGACGACTTGCCTTGTGTAGCGGCGGTCCAGGTCTATCTCGACCTGCTGCACCTGCCCGAGCGCGCCGCCGAGGCCGCCGCCCACCTGCGCGACCATCGCCTGGATTGGCATGCCCGCTCCCGATAAGCCGCGGAGCCGCGACGGCTACTCTCGCGAGGAGACCGAACAGGTCGAGGCAGCCTGCCTGACGGTCGCGGTCACGCTCGGCGCCCTGATGGACGACCTCTGCATCGTCGGCGGCCTCGTGCCCAGCCTGCTGATCGACCACCGGCTTGGCCCGGACCCCGAGACCGGCAGCGGGCACCCGGGCACCTCCGACCTCGACGTGGGTCTGGCGGTCGCCCTGCTCGACGACCGGCGCTACGCGGAGGTCGGCGAGCGGCTGCGCCGGGAGGGCTTCGGGCCCGACCGTAACGTGCGCGGCAACCCGACGCCGCAGCGCTGGAAGCTGGGGGATCTCAACGTCACCGTCGATTTCCTCCTGCCGCCGATCCCGGGCGCTGAACGGGGAGGACGAATCCGGACCGGGAACCTTCGTCGTGCTGAAGGCGCTGGCGTTTGCCGATCGGGGTGAGCCGAAGGACGCCTACGACCTGGTCTACGTTCTGCGGCGCTGGCCTGGTGGCGTCGCTGACATCGCTGCCCGCCTCCGCTGTCATGCTGAGCGCAACGGCGCGGTGGTCACCGAGGCGCTCGGCTTTCTCGCCCGGGACTTCGCCGACGTCGAGACGGTCGGGCCGTTGCGCGTCGCCGAGTTCGAGGGCGCGACGGCGGAGTCCGACGCCGTCGCCGCCGACGCGCATGGCTACGTCGCCGATTTGCTCGAGCTGGCTCGGCCGGCTGACGGGATCGACGTCCGATAGCGTCCGGCGGATGAAGCTCTCGGTGGTGATTCCGGCCCAGAACGAGGAGGGGTCGGTCGGAGGGACGGTCGAAGGGGTCGTCGCCGTGCTCGAGCGCGAGGGGATCGACTACGAGGTCGTCGTCGTCAACGACGATTCCGAAGACTCGACCGAAGCGGTGGTCGCCGCGATCGGCGCCGGCAATCCGCGGGTGCGCGTGCACCGCTCGCATCTCGAACGTGGCTTCGGCAACGCGATCCGCGCCGGCCTCGACGTCTACGAGGGCGACGCGGTGGCGATCGTGATGGCCGACGCCTCCGACAGCCCCGAGGACCTGGCGATGTACTACCGGGTGCTGGAGGAGGGCTGGGACTGCGCCTTCGGCTCGCGCTTCATGCCCGGCGCCCAGATCCACGACTACCCGCGGTTGAAGTACGTCTTCAACCGCCTCGCCAACCAGTTCATCCGCGTCCTCTTCCGCCACCGCTACAACGACACCACGAACGCCTTCAAGGCCTACCGGCGCGAGGTGATCGAGACGATCCAGCCGCTGCTCTCCAAACACTTCAACCTCACCGTCGAGATGCCGCTGAAGGCGATCGTCCGCGGCCACAGCTTCAAGGTCGTGCCCACCGACTGGACCAACCGCACCAGCGGCGAGGCGAAGCTGGCGATGAAGGAGATGGGCAGCCGCTACCTCTTCATCGTCCTCTACGTCTGGCTCGAGAGCACCCTCAGCCGGGGCGACTACCGCGCCACTGCGCCCGGCATATCGCGCCAACGCTGAGCGCCATCGCCGCGAGCGCGGCGCTGTCGACGAGGTCGTAGCCGCCGCCCAACGGGTTCATCCCGTGGGTGCCGAGCGGCGCCGCCACGGCAAGCACCCCGACCTCGACGCCGCGGACGACGAGCACCGCGCGCGCCGTGGTGGAGCGGAACCAGGCGAACCCGCGCGCTGCCTGCTCGAGGGCGATGACCGCGACGACCGCAAGCACCCAGGCCTGCATCCCCTCGCGCAGCAGCCCGGAGGTGTTCTGGCCCCAGTAGACGACGAAGATCGCGAACGGCAGCAGGACCGTCGCGGTGATCGCCCACGGCCAGCGTTGGGCCGCCCGCCACAGGCTCGCCGCCAGCATCGGCAGGAAGACGATCGCGAAGGCGAAGGGCACGGTGATCCAGTACTGGAAGAAGAAGTGGACGACGCCGGGTGAGACGCCGCCGACCCGGTTGATCGACGGGTTGTTCCCGTCGGCCAGCGGCAGGAACAGCGGGATCAGCGTGTTGGCGACGACGTGGGCTCGGAACCGCAGCCATTCGAAGGCGCTCGGGTGGTAGTTGGGGTAGGCCTGCTGGACGTATTCGAAGAACTGGTCCTGGCGCAGGAAGGGGCCGTTGACCTCGCGCCAGAGCAGCACCGCGAGCGCGGTCCCGGCCAGCAGCAGGGCGGCGGAGAGGATGCGCGGGCGCTTCCAGTCGGCGCCGCGGATCGGCCACAGCGAGAGCGGCCCCAGCGCGAAGAGGCCGCCGAGGGCGCTGGGGTGGGCGAGGTAGCCGAGCCCGAGGGCGAGGCCGCTGCGGAACGACTTGCGTTCGAAGAGCAGGATCGCGGCGAGCAGGACGAAGGTGGTCGCCAGCAGCTTCGGCCAGGTGAACCAGAGGTCGGCGACGATGAACGGGGTGGCGACCGCCAGCAGCACCGCGAAGCGGGCGGCGGCGATCCCGCCGAGGCGGCGGACCAGGTCCCAGAGGGCGAGGAAGACCGAGCAGCTGAAGGTGACCATCGCGATCCGGAAGGCCATGAAGCCCTCGGGGTCGAACGGGCGCCAGGGCTGTTCGGGCATCAGCATCGGCGGGTGGCCGCCGCTGAGCAGGACGATCGGGGCGCTCGCCATCCCCGGCCAGGGACCGCGGCTGGAGAAGTTGTAGGGAGCGAAGAAGGCGTTGGCGGCGCTGCCGTAGGGATGGCCGCCGTTGGCGATCAGCTGGACGACGTGGTAGGAGATGCGGCTGTCGGGCCGGCCCTCGGCGTTGAGCGTGCGCGAGATCGTGCCCTCGAACCATTCGCCGGCGGTGCTCAGCGACCAGAGCGATTTGGCGAGGACGAGGACCAGCGCCAGGGCCGCCAGCGCCAGCGCCCGCTGTTCCTCGCCGTCGAAGAGGTCCTCCGGGCCGGCTGCGGCGATGATGCCGACGAGCAGGCCCAGCCACGGCACCGCGCAGGCGAAGCAGAAGGTGCGCGGGTCGATGCTGTCGGCCAGCGCCCAGGCCAGCCCGCCGATCGCCGCCAGGACCGCGAACCCCGGCAGGGCGAGGAAGCCGAGCCCGATCGGCCTGCCGCCGAGGGCGCGCCAGGCGACCCCGGGCCCGAGCATCAGGGTCACCGCCAGGGCCGCGCTGCAGAGCGCCCGCAGGAGGGCGAGCGCTTCCGCCTCGACGCTGCTCTGGGTGCCGACCGAGATCGGGTCGGCGGCGCCGAGCAGGCAGCCGAGCGCCGCCAGCGCCCAGAGGGCGAGCATCGCGCTCCTCTCGCGCGAGAGCGTCATCTAGTCCGATGCCAGTTCGTCGCAGCCGACCGAGAGCGAGAACGGCCGTGGCGAGATCGCCACCGAGCCGACCGCAGCGCCGGCTTCGCATTCGGCCCGGGCGGCGTCGAGCGAGTCGCTCCAGGAGGGGGTGCCGCGGGCACTCGGGCTGCGCACGTAGAAGGAGGTGAGCAGGCCGCCGATGAGGACCACGGCGGTGGCGGCGACGAGCCGTCGCCCGAGCGCCGGGTTGCGGCGGGCGGTGGCTTCGACGATGACCAGCGCGGCGCTGAGGAGGAGCAGCGCCGGCACGATCGTGTAGCGGCCGCCGGCGCCGAAGGAGTCGCCGGCCGGCCAGGTCATCTCCGAGCCGACCGCGCGCTGGTAGACGGAGACGACGAACATCGCGACGGCGGTCGGGACCGCCAGGCCCGCGATCCAGCGGGCGCCCGCGCCGGAGCGGCGCAGGCCGAGGTAGAGGCCGACCGCGGCGAGCGCGAGGAGGGCGATCAGCAGCGGCCAGCCGAGCAGCTCCCAGGCCTTGCCGCCGACCCGTTCGCCCAGCGCCGCGCCGTCGAGCACGCGCTGCAGCAGGGCCGCCCAGATGTCGTTGCTCCACAGCGGCTGCACGTGCTCTTCGTGCTCGAGCAGCATCGCCGGGATCTGGATCGCCGAGCCGAGCGCCCAGGAGCCGACGAGGATCGCGTCGCGGCGATCGCGGACGGCGATCGCGCGCAGCGCCGCCAGCGGCAGGAAGAACCAGGTGCCCGGCGTGCTCAGCGCGGTGAGCAGGATGAACAGCCCGCCGAGCAGCGCGGCGCCGGTGCTGGGCGGGCGCCAGATCAGCAGCCAGAAGACCGGCAGCAGCATGTACCAGGGCACGTAGGCGGCGGAGGCGACCGACTCCAGGGCGGCGGTCGGGGCCAGCACCGCGAGCGCCGCGAGGCTGCCGCGCAGCCAGGGGTTGCGGACATGGGCGGCGCTGGCGACCCAGACGACGTAGCCGCAGACGGCGACGACCGCGGCCGAGAGCAGGCTGACGACGGCGGCGGCGTCGCGCAGGGGGACGAGGTGGGCGGCCTCGCCGATCAGCCGCGGCACGAAGACCAGGTAGCCGGCGTAGGTCGTCCAGAGGTCGGTCCAAAACCCGTGTTCGATCGCGCCCTGAAGGAAGATCGGCCCGTCCTCGGCCCAGAGCGAGTCGAGCGCGATCCCCGGCCCGATCCGCAGCGGCTGCAGGATCACGGCGAGCAGCAGGAAGCCGGCGAGGAGGACGGCGCCCTCCCAGCCGGGGCGCCGCACGGCGGCTTGCGGGGCGGCCTTGAAGAGCGTGCGGTTGAGGTGCTCGCGCCCGCTTCGCATCGCGGGCACCTTACTCAGCGGCTCCTCCCGCCGACCCGGGATCCGGTCGCCGCATCCTGCCGGCCTTCCAGCGGGTTGCTTTGCTCCGCCTCGTCCCGACCTCCGAGCAGCGCCGCGAAAAGCAGGCCCGACAGGTGGACCAGCGCCGCCAGGCAGATCAGGATCGGGGCGGTGACGGTCCGCGTGGCCGAGGTCGCGATCAGCCATTCGATCTCGTTCGGGCTAACCAGGTAGCTCCAGACGAAGCCCGCGCAGACGACCAGGAAGGCCGCGAGGTAGAACCAGGCGACCCGGCGGCCGATGCCCGAGACGAGGCAGGCAAGGACGACCAGGCCGGCGAGCGGCAGCAGGTAGATCCAGCGGCTTGGGTCGCCGAGCTGGTGGCCGATCGCTTCCAGGGTCGGCCTGAGCCGGTCGTCGCGTTCGAGTAGGAAGCTCGGGTTGAGGCCCTTGGAGATCGAGATTTCCGTTTCGATGTGATGCGCCGAGACCCACAGGCGCCAGGGCGCGATCGCGGCGCCGACGCCCACCGCGGCGAGCGCGAACGGTCGCCAGCGCAGGCCCTGGACCAGGGTCGCGACCCAGGCGACCAGCAGCAGCGCCAGCGCTGCCATCAGGCCCTCGTTCTTGGTATTCGCGGCGCCGGCGAGCATCAGCGCTCCCAGGGCCAAGGCGCGCGTGTCGCCGTCGCGCAGCCAGAGCGCCAGCGAGATCGTCCCGAGGCAGACGAACATCGCCATCGGCACGTCGGCGTAGCCGGTGAGGAGCTGTTCCCAGGCGCCCGGGGCAGCCGCGACCAGCAGCAGGATCGGCGCCCAGACGATCGGCTTCACCTGGTCTCGGAGCAGGTACGCGACGGCCCAGACGAAGCCGACCAGGAGAAGCCAGACGTGGCGCAGGACCGCCTGCATCTCGAAGCTTCCGTTGACCCGCGAGTGAAGCGCCTCCCAGAGCGGCAGCTGCAGGGGGTATTCGAGGTGGACCCAGACGTAGCTCGGCGAGGCGAAGAAGTCGGGGACGAGGGTTTCGTGCCCGGTCAGCATCTGTGCCTTGCGGGCCCAGATCGACCAGGCGTCCCATTCGACGATCGGCGCCTTCCAGACGCTGATCAACCCGAACAGCGCGAAGGCGCCGAAGACGACGACGAAGCCGACGATCACCCAGGCGTCGACCGGCCAGCTGCGCCACGGCTGGCGCCACCAGGACGGCTCGGTCGCCGTGGGTGGGGCCACCGGCGGGCGCTGCTGCCACAGACGCACCAGGCCGGCGCCGACGCAGAGGGCGACGACCACGAGGAACGTGCCAAGGTTGAACGGGACGCCGATCACCAGCAGCGCGATCAGCGCCACCGGCACGGCTGCGGTGCCGAGTATGTAGCCGAGCCCGAGCGCCGCGAGCAGCGGAGCCGGGCGCAGCGGCACGAGCCCGATCGCGAACAGCAGCCCCAGCCCGGCCACGGCCAGCAGCAGGTCGACGACGAAGGGCGCGAGATCGGAACCCATCAGCGGACCTTTCCGATCGCGAAGCCCGGCGCGTAGGTCTTGACTTCCGAAAGCGGCACTGGGGATTCTTCAGGGTCCATTTCGTAGAAGACGATCCAGTCGGCGCCGCGACCTTCGCCCGGCCTCACGTCCCGTGCTTTCGGCGACTGTTCGACGGCCAGGTTCGGGGCGAGCTGGAACATCCCCCACTGCAGGATCGCGGCCTGCCGCGTGCCGACGCCGCCCGAATACGCTTCGTCGGGAACCGCGCCGATCTCGAGATGGAAGGTGTCTTCGGGGCCGAGCCGCGACTTCGCCCAGGCGAAGAAGTCGGTCGAGATTCCCAGGTCCGCTCCGCCTTTGACCTGGGCTTCGGGCTCGGAGAGGTTCGCGTAGGCGTGGCGCTTCGCGTTGAGCGAGTCCACCCCCTGCCAGAGGGCGGGGCCCGCCAGCAGCGCGGCGGCGAGCACCGGGACGGCCGCGATCGCCCCGAAGGCCCGGGTCGAGGAGGCGCCGAGCTGGCGGGCGGCGAGCAGAACCAGGGCGCCGGCCCCGAGCGCTCCGAGGATCTCGCTCGCCAGCTGCACCCGCGCCATCCTAGACAAGACCCGGTTCAATCAGCGACCGGCGCTTAAATCTGCGGGCCTGATTAATGTACGGGCGCTCAATGGCTGATCTCTCGATCCTGATGCCGGTCTTCAACGAGCGCGCCACCGTCCAGAGCGCGGTGGCGGAGGCTCTGGAGACCGACTACCCAGTGGCCGACGTCGAGCTGGTGATCGTCGACGACGGTTCCACCGACGGAACCTCCGAGCAGCTCGTCGCGATCGCCGAGGATCCGCGGGTGCGACTCTTCGCCCACGACCGCAATCGCGGCAAGGGGGCCGCCGTGCAAACCGCCCTGGAGCACGCGACCGGCACCCACGCGGCGATCATGGACGCCGACCTCGAGTACGACCCGGCGGACATCGCCCGCCTGCTCGAGCCGATCCTCAGCGGCGAAGCCGAGGTCGTCTTCGGCTCGCGGGGCTTCGAGTCCCACTCCTCTTTCAGCTTCTGGTACGTGGTCGGCAACAAGGGCGTCACGCTCGTCGCCAACCTCCTCTTCAACAGCTACCTGGGCGACATCATGACCTGCCACAAGGTGATGCGGACCGACATCTTCCGCTCGCTCGAGCTGAAGTCGCGCGGCTTCGACATCGAGCCGGAGATCACCGGCAAGCTCCTCGTCCGGGGGCACCGCATCTACGAAGTGCCGGTCCGCTACCGGGCCCGCGACCGCAGCGAGGGGAAGAAGCTGACCGCCGTCGACGGTCTGCGCGTCGTGCGCACCCTCGTCGAATGCAGGTTCGGCGCCATCCGTCGCGCCGCGGCGGCCAGCTAGCGCGGGGCCTCAGCCGGCTTGCGGGCGCGCGCGATAACGCTCAGCCCCAGCGGCGGGTGCCAGCGCCGCTCGACCGGCTTCCAGGCTTTCAAGAGCAGCTCGTAGGCCTTGAGCGAGCCGCTGCTGATCTCGGCGGAGGCGCCGCGGCGGTTCTGCACCCACCAGCCGGGAATCCCCAGGGCGTTGAACGAGTAGAGCTCGTCGATCTCGAAGCCCGCGGCCAAGACCCGTTCGCGGACCAGCGACTTGGTGTAACGCCGCTCGTGGCCGTAGGCGCTGTCGAGCGGGCCGTAAAGGCGCGGGTTGGCGGGGACGAGCAGGCCCAGCCGCCCGGCAGGCTTCAGGGCCGCCGCCATCGCCGCCAGGGACGCCGCGTCCTCCTTGATGTGCTCGAGCACGTTCTGGCAGAGGATGAAGTCGAGGCTCTCATGCTCGGCGGCGAGGGTCGGCGAGTCGGGCAGCGACTCGGCTAGGACCCTGACGTTCTCCCGTCCCGAGAACTCCTCCTCCAGCACCTTCACGCAGGGGCCGTAGGGCTCCATCAGCAGCGCCTCCGTCACCGGCTTGGCGAGCAGCAGCTCGCTGAAGGTCCCGATGCCGGCGCCGACCTCCAGCACCCGCCCCCGGACATCCGCTTCGAACTGCTCGAACATCCAGGTCGTCAGGCCACGGGCCTCTTTCAGGTGCTCCAGATCCCAGAGGACGTCGTCCCCGGTCACATCAACTCCCATATGTGGTCCTTTCAAGACGGGGAATCCCGCCCGCACCCTAATCACTGGTGGTGGCTGGACGCGTGAAGTCGCTCCAATCAGTCAGACTCCACGCGGTTGGCCGCCGTCCTCCTCAGTGCCTTCGCCACCTGTTTCGCTGCGCTCTTCATCGGGCAGGCGGCCCTGCGGCTGGCCGGCGCAGCCAAGTGGAGCTGGCTGGCGCCGATGGTCGGCCTCTCCGTCTGCCTGCTGCTGGCGGCGCTCACCATCCACCTGCCCGGCCGAACCACGACGATGGCGATTCTGCTCGCCGGACTCACCCTTGCCGCCGCCGTCTGGTGCTTGCGCTCGCCCCCTCACCGGCCGCCACCGGCCGATCTGCTCGCGGCCCTGCCGGTTGTCTTCCTGGCCGCGCTGCCGTTCCTGGCGGCGGGGCGCGGCGGCGTCCTCGGGGTGACGGTGAACAACGACATGGCGGTGCACCTGGGCTTCGTCGAAACCTTTCTCCACCCCTCGATCGCAGCCGTCCACCCGCTGCCGACCGACTATCCGCTCGGTCCGCACGCGCTGGCCGCGATACTCAGCCGCGGCCTCGGCGTCGCGCCGGAGTACGCCTTCTCCGGCTGGACGATGGCGATCCCGATCCTGACTGCCTGGACCGTCCTCGCCGCTGCCCGCAACGCGGCCTGGTACGGCAAGGCGATTGCCGCCACCGTCGTCGCGCTGCCCTACCTCGTCGCCGCCTATTACGGCGAGGGATCGTTCAAGGAGGTGGCCCAGGCCGGGCTCGTCCTCGCCGTCGTCCTCTGCCTGGCCGGCTGCGGCCCGCGGCTGGGGCGGGGCCGCTGGGTGCCGCTCGCGCTGCTCGTCGGCGGCATCGTCTCCGACTACTCTCCGGCGGGTCTCGCCTGGGTGTTCGCGGTCTTCGGACTCTGGCTCGCCGGCCTGCTCGTGGTCGCGGCAAGGCAGCGACGGCTGCACGAGGTGCCGCGGGCGCTGCGGGGCGAGCTGCCCGCCCTCGCCGTCGCGCTCGCTGCGCTGGCGCTGCTCTTGATCGTGCAGGCGGACCGCCTCTACGAATTCGTCTCCAGCCGCAACGGCACCGGGATCGCGACCAGCGACATCGGCAACCTCGTCGGCCGGCTGCCCCTATGGGAGGGACTCGGGATCTGGAACAGTCCCGACTTCCGGCTTCCCGCAACCCCCATCTACTCGGGCGGGATCCTGAGCTGGTTCGTCGTCGGCCTGGTCCTCTTCGGCGCGTTCTGGGCGTTCCGTCGCGGCCGCTGGCTGCTGCCGCTGGCGGCGCTGGCGGCGCTGGCGATCTGGGCCTACAGCGATCACTCGCAGTCGATCTACGTCGCGGGCAAGGCTTTGGTGATCGCCTCGCCCCTGTTGCTGCTGCTCGCGGCGCTGCCGCTGCTCGACCGCGAGCCGAGGCCCTGGCCGAGCCGGCCGCGTTGGGCATGGCTGCTGGTCCCCCTGCTCGGCCTCGGCCTGCTGGTGCTGGTTGGCCGCTCCGACGTCCGGGCACTGCGCTTCAGCCCCGTTGGGCCGTCCTCTCATGCCCATCAACTGCAGAGCTTCGCGCCCCTGATCGCCGGCAGGCAGGTGCTGTTCCTAGGCACTGACGAGTTCAGCATCTGGGAGCTCGCCGGGTCGAGCTTCCGACCGCTCGCTTTGGGCCCATTCCCGCAGGTGGCGCTGCGTCCGAAAAAGAAGTGGGAACCCGGGCAGGCGGCAGATTTCGACACGGTTCCCGCCTCGACCCTGAACGAATTCGAATGGATCATCACCACTCGCGATGCCGCCGGCAGCGAAGCCCCGCCGCAGATTCGCCTGGTGAGAGCAACCGAAGCGTTCGCCCTGTGGAAGCGGGTCGGGCGGGTGCGGGAACGGTCGATCCTCCACGAGCAGGAATGGCCCGGCGCGGTGCTCGACTGCAACACCGCCAGGGGCAGAGCTGTCCTCGCCGCGGGGGGAATCGCTGCGGTGCGCCGTCTGCCGCTGGTCGCTGCGGGCGCCAACGTAGGCCCGGGAGACTCGTTCACCGTCACCCTCCAGCTTCCGGCTGGGAGCTGGGAACTGGAGTCCCCGTACGTCAGTCACCTGCCGGTGCAGGTGACCGCGCCGGGGTTCAGCAAGACCCTGCCGGCGAACCTCGAACGGCCAGGTCAGCGCCTGCCGATCGGCCGGGTCACCGTTCAGGATTCCCAGCAGGTCGTGATCTCCTTCCAGGTCGACGACACCCTCTTCGCGCCCGACACGGCAACCGCGGAATTCCCCTTCATCGTCGCCACTCCGGTCGGTGTGCACGACCGAATCGTTCCGATCGCGCAGGCATGCGGGAAGTACGTCGACTGGTACCGGAGCGCGCAGTGAGCGCCGGCGGCGAGCGGCCGAAGGTGGTCGCGATCGTCCCCACCTTCAACCGCTCCCGGCAGCTGCGGGAATGCCTGCACGGCCTGGCCTCGCAAACGCGCCCAGTCGACGCGGTGATCGTCGTCGACAACGCCTCGACCGAGCCGATCCGCCAGGACCTCGAACGGGAGAGCTATCCGTTCCCGCTCGGCTACGTCCGCATCGACGCCAACACCGGCTCCGCCGGCGGCTTTGCGGCCGGCGTCGACGCGGCGCTGGCCGCCTCCGCCGATTGGGTCTGGGTCCAGGACAACGACGGCATCGCCGCCCCAGAGTGCCTGGAGCGGCTGCTGGCGCAGGCTGGCGCCGCAGCCAAGCCGGCGCTTCTGGCGCCACAGGTCTATGACGAACAGGGCGGCGTCCAGGGCCAGCACCGTGGCCGCTACGTCCGCGGCCACACGCTGCCCGCCGCTGAGGAGACCTACTCGCAGCCGTCGGTGCCGGTCGACTACGCCTCCTACATCGGCATCCTGGTCAGCGCCGAGGCGATCGCCGCCGCCGGTGGCCCCGACCCACGGCTGTTCCTCTGGGTCGACGACCTCGAGTGGTGCCTGCGGCTGGGCGAACAGGGGCGGCTCCTGCTCGTGCCGGACGCCCCGATCACCCACAACGACGGCGTCGTCAACCGGCCTGCCGGTCTTTGGGCGACGCTGCGAACCCATCTCTTCCCCGGCCCCAACGCCGCGCTCTGGCGTTACCTGTACGCATTCCGCAACAGCTCCTGGCTGCGGATGAGGAGGCACGGTCAGGGACCGCTGGGCTGGGGCGTCAACTACGCCGTGCAGGTCGCCCGCGTCCTCCTCGTCGGCCCCAATCGCAGGCAGGCGCCGCGGCTCTTCTGGTGGTACGGGATGGCGGGCCGCCACGAAGTCTGGGGGCAGATCCCGCACTCGGCCTGGGACAGGTGCCTTGGACCCGGCGGCGACGTGCGCCTACTCGATCCCGCCTCGAGCCCGTACGTGGAGGGGCGGGAGCCGCCAGCTCAGGGGCCGCTCGAATGGCTCAACCGCCCTCCGGCCTAGGAGGCTCACCTTCCTCGTCTGCCTTTGCGCCACCGGACAGCAGCCGGCGGACGTCGACCTGGTTGCGCAGCTCGGGCGGGATCATCCCGATCGCCCAGCCGACGCCGAGGAAGACGGCCCCCGCGAGGGCGCCGGCGGCGACGTCCGGCAGGCCGCTCAGCAGCGGCAGGCAGGCGACCGCGGCTGCGAGCACGATGCGGGCGAGGAAACCGGCGCCGAAGATCACCCGCCCGGTTGCCACGTGCAGCCGCCAGTAGATCAGCGCCGCCAGCAGCGCGTCGCCGAGGACGCTCGCGACGGCTCCGCCCTTGGCGCCGAAGGGCGGCACGAGGACGGCGGCGAAGACCGCGACGCCGGCCAGCGCCACCGCGTTGGTGAAGATCAGCTGGCGCTGGCGCTCGAGGGCGATCAGGGCGACCGACCAGACTTGGTAGAGGGCGATGAAGAGCAGCGCCGCCACCTGGATCCGGAGGACCGCCCCGGAGGGCCGGAACTCGGGCCCCCCGATCGCTTCCATCAGCGGTTCGGCGACGCCGAACATCACCAGCACGACCAGGACCCCGGCGATCACCGCCCCGCGGCCGAGGCCGTCGACGGCGTATCGCAGCCGGCCGAGGTCGTGGCGGGCGGCGGCGGCCAGCAGCGGCAGGGCGACCGAGGCGACGATGCCGGGAATGCTGATGATCGCTTCCATCGACCGCAGCGAGCCGCCGAAGTAGCCGGTCTGCTCCGGCGAGGAGATCAGCGACATCACCAGGATCACCAGCCGCATGTAGACCTGCCCGAGAGCGAGCGCGCCCGCGATCGGCAGGGCCGTTCGCAGTAGCAGCCGCTGGGCGCCGCGGTCCAGGCGCGGGCGCACCAGCCCGCGGCGGCCGAGCAGCGCAGCGGGCGCCACCGCGACCGCGAGGCCGACGGCGATCCGGGCGGCGAAGAACGGCGTCAGGCTGGCGCCGATCGCGACCAGCACGGCGACGCCGACGAGCGTTACGAAGTAGCGCAGGAATTCGACGAAGGCGACCCCGGTGTTGCGCAGCTGCACGGTGAGCGGGACCAGCAGGGCGGTGAAGATGGAAACGATGAGGACGCCGACGCCGGCCAGCGCCGTGCCCGCCACCATCGACGCCGGGTAGCCCGCGACCAGGGCGAAGGCGACGACGAGGAGCATCGCCAGCGGCGCGACGATCAGCCGCTGGCCGAGGACGTTGGCGAGCAGCTCGCGCCGCACCTCCGGCTCGCGGCGCGCCAGCTCGCTGCTGGCGGTGGCGTTCAGCCCGGTGTCGATGACGCTGACCGCGATCCCGACCAGCGACATCACCGTCACGTAGCGCCCCGATTCGGCGACGCCGAGATGCCGCAGCAGCAGGGTCGCCGTGATCAGCCCGAGCACGATCCCGCCGACGTTGGCGACGGTTCGCATCGCGCTGCCGCGGATGACCTTGCCGCCCGCGCCCGGTGAGCTCAGGGCGTCTTCGCCGGTGTCAGGCATCGCTGTCGATTCGCCAGGTGTGCCAGGCGAGCCAGGCGAGACCGCGGCGGACGAGGGGCCCTCCCTCTTGGTAGTGGCGGGTGCGGTTGTCGGCGAGCAGCAGGTTCGGCTGCTCGCCAACACGGAAGG
>JBEHWY010000065.1:0-18690 GCA_048498975.1 Actinomycetota bacterium
GCGGTCGCCCATCAGCGGCTGGAGCACCAGCTTTTCCATATGCCCGAAATGCAACCGCATGTCGCGGACGAGCGCCCAAAGCAGCTCGACCAGGGTTTGTCTCGGATAGCGAGACAAACCACTGCCACACGCGCTCAGCCGAGCAGGGTTTCGCCGACGTAGCCGCCCGGCTTGGCGCCGGGGGGGACGACGAAGACGGCGCTGCCGACGTGCTTGATGTACTCGTTGAGCGCGTCGCTGGAGCCGAGCCGGCGCTGCAGCGGCACGAACTGCTTCTCAGGATCGCGCTGGTAGGCGATGAAGAAGAGACCGGCTTCGAGCTCGCCGAGGCTCTCGTCGACGCCGTCGGTGAAGGAGTAGCCGCGGCGCAGGATGCGGATGCCGTCGTTTTCCTTGGCCGAGGCGAGGCGCACGTGGGAGGCGGGCGGGATCAGCGGCTGGCCGCCCTTCTGCGCGTCGAGCGGCAGCGGCTCGAACTCGTCGTGCCCGCCGAGCGGGGCGCCGCTGTACTTGTGGCGGCCGATCGTCTGCTCCTGGTCTTCGAGCGAGGCCCGGTCCCAGACCTCGAGCAGCATCCGGATCCGCCGCGTCACCACGTAGCTACCGCCGCGCAGCCAGGCCGGGCCCTCCTCGCCGACCCAGACGAAGCGGTCCATCGCCTCGCCGTCCTCGGCGCGGATGTTGGCGGTGCCGTCCTTCATCCCCATCAGGTTGCGCGGCGTGTCCTGGCTGCGGCTGGTGGTCGAGGTGCGGCCGAAGCCGAGCTGGGACCAGCGCATGACGACGGTGCCGCGGCCGATTCGGGCCAGGTTGCGGACCGCGTGGAAGGCGACCTGGGGGTCGTCGGAGCAGGCCTGGACGCAGATGTCGCCGTCGCTTTCGAGGCCGTTCAGCTCGTCGCCGGGCAGCGGTGGCAGCGGCTTCAGCGCCGCCGGGCGCTGCGCCGCCAGGCCGAGGCCGCGCTTGGCGAAGAGGCCGGGCCCGAAGCCGAAGGTGACGGTCAGGCTCGAGGGCGCGAGGCCGACGGTCTCGCCGGTGTCGTCGGGCGGCGCCAGCTCCAGGTTGTTGACGTCGCCGATCATCTGCCCGGCGGTCATTTCCGCCGCCGCCCGCGACCACTCCTGCATCAGCTCGCGCAGTGTCGCCGGGTCTTCGGTCTGCAGGTCGAAGGCGGCGAAGTGGAGGCGGTCCTGGGCGGGGGTGTCGATCCCGGCCTGGTGGGCGCCGTAGAAGGGGACGGTGCCGGTGCCGCCGCCTTCGCTCGCCTCCGCCGTCTCCTGGCCGAGCAGGTAGCCGCCGGCGCCGACGCCGAGGCCGGCGGCACCGAGGCCGGCGGATGCCAGCAGGCTGCGGCGGGTGAGCGGGCTCATCGGGGGGTAGGGCGGCTAGGCCGGGTTCTGCGCCGGCGCGCCCTCAGGCGCGCCCTTGGCGGCCTTCGCCTTCGCCGTGCTACGGCGCAGGACGCGGCCGCGCAGGCGGTCGGGCCAAAGGACGTAGAGCGCCATCGGCACCGCGTAGAGGAGGTAGACGAGCGCCTCGATCGCGGTCGGGTGCGGCTGCAGCCCGAGCATCCCGGTCAGCAGCGAGCCGGAGACGGTGCCCGGCTGGACCAGCCAGCTGAGGTCGAGCACCTGGCTCTGCATGCCGTTGATCCAGCCCGCCTCGTGGGCGGTGTGGGCGGCGGTCGCCAGCAGGCCGGCGGCGACGAAGACGAGGACGAGGCCGGTGACGCGGAAGAAGCGGCTGAGGTTGATGCGGACGCCGCCGCGGTAGAGGCCGAGCCCGATCGCCAGCGCGGCCACCAGGCCGAGGACGGCGCCGGAGCCGGCGGCGGTGGTGTCGGTCGAGTTCTGGAAGGCGGCGAGGAGGAAGACCGAGGTCTCCAGGCCCTCGCGCAGGACGGCGAGGAAGGCCATCCCGACCAGCGCCATCGTCGACCCGGCGGCCAGCGCCGAGGCGGCCTCGCCCTGCAGCGTCGCCTTGATCCCGCGCGCGTTGCGGCGCATCCAGACGATCATGTAGGTGACGGCGCTGACCGCGACCAGGCCGATCACCGTCTCCAGGCCCTCCTGCTGTTTCTGCGGCAGATCCTGGTTGACGATTTCGAGCAGGACGGCGACGCCGAGGCAGAGCGCGACCGCGATCGCCACCCCGAGCCACATCTGCCGCAGCGCGTCGCGGCGCCCCTCCTTGACGAGGAAGGCGGCGATGATGCCGACGATGAGGGCGGCCTCGACGCCCTCGCGCAGGGTGATGACGAAAGTGGGGATCATGTTAGGCGGGCCTAATTAGGCCGCCCAAAACCTAGCACGCGGCTGGGGATTCGTGTGCGCTCAGCCCTGGGCGGGCAGCCAGGGCTCCGACCAGTGCGCGATCCCGCGCAGCAAATCGTCGGACTCCTTCGGCCCCCAGGTCCCCGGCGCGTAGGGGTGCACCGGCCCGGGGTCTTCGAGCAGCGGCTCGACGATCCGCCAGGTCTCTTCGACCGCGTCCTGGCGGGTGAACAGTTCGTGGCGGCCGGCCAGCGCGTCGCCGAGCAGGCGCTCGTAGGGCTCGGGGTCTTCCCCCGGGTGGCGTTCGAAGAGGACCTCGAGGTCGGCCGGCTGGAAGACCTCCTCGCCGCCTTTCTTCGCGTACATCCGCATCCGCGCGCCGGGGGTCGGCTCGATCCGGAAGGTCACCTTGTTGGGTTCGGGCGTCTTGCCGTGGCCGATCCCCAGCAGCGGCGGCCGGCGGAAGACCGCGGTCACCTCGCTCGACTTCGCCGGCAGGCACTTGCCGGCGCGGATGAAGAAGGGGACGCCGCTCCAGCGCCAGTTGTCGACCTCGAGCTCGACCGCGGCGAAGGTCTCGGTGGTCGAGTCGGGGGCGACGTCCTTGACGTCGAGGAAGCCTTCGTACTGGCCGCGCACGTAGCGGTGCGGGTCGGTCGTCCGCATCGCCTTGAACAGCTCCAGCTTCTTGTCGCGGATCGAGTCGTGGTGGTTGCCGGTCGGCGGCTCCATCCCGATCAGCGCCAGCACCTGCAGGGCGTGGTTCTGGATCACGTCGCGCATCGCCCCGACCGCGTCGTAGAAGCGGCCGCGGTCGTCGACGCCGAAGTCCTCGGCGATCGTCATCTGCACGTGCGAGATGTGGTCGCGGTTCCAGACCGGCTCGAGGATCGAGTTGACGAAGCGGAGGTAGGTGATGTCCATCACCGGCTCCTTGCCGAGGTAGTGGTCGATGCGGAGGATCTGGTCCTCGGTCAGCACCGCGCAGAGCTCGGCGTTGAGCGCTCGCGCCGAGAGGAGGTCGTGGCCGAACGGCTTCTCGATCACGACGTGGGCGTTCTCGGTGAGGCCGGCGTCGCCGAGTCCCTTGACCACGGTGGCGAACAGCGAGGGCGGGATCTCGAGGTAGAAGACGGGCTGCTTGGCGTCGCCGAGCGCCTTGCCGACGCGCTCGAAGGTGGCGGCGTCGGCGTAGTCGCCCTGCACGTAGGTGAGGCGGGCGGCGAGGCGGTCGAAGACTTCGCCGTCGGGGTCGCCGACCGTGGCGGAGATCGCGTCGTGGGCGTGCCTGCGCAGCTGCTCGTCGTCCCAGTCGTCGATCGCGACGCCGACGATCGGGCAGTCGAGCTTGCCGGCGCGCTCCATCCGGTAGAGCGCCCGGAAGGTCATTTTCTTCGCCAGGTCGCCGCTGATCCCGAAGATCGCGAGCACGTCCGCCGCTTTGTCCTGGTGGTGCGCCGCGCTCTTCGCCATCGGCGCGCAGGCTACAGCTCTCCCCTCGTCGAGGTTGCCGTTTGTCGCCCTATGCCCAACAAAATGCAACCTCGGCGGCAGGGCCTAGGATTGCGGGGCTCCCTACCGATGCGGACCTAGGAGGATTGGATGGAACTTGGAATCGTCGGCCTCGGCCGCATGGGGGCCAACATGGCCCGCCGCCTGATGCGGGACGGCCATCAGATCGTCGCCTACGACGTCAACCCCGACGCGGTCGCGACGCTGGCGGGAGAGGGCGCGACCGGTGCCTCCTCACTGGAGGACCTGGCGTCGAAGCTGAGCGCGCCGCGCTCGGTCTGGGTGATGGTTCCAGCCGGCGAGATCACCGAGCAGACCGTCGACGCGGTCGCCGCCGTGCTCGAGTCCGGCGACGCGATCGTCGACGGCGGCAACTCCTACTACCGCGACGACATCCGCCGTGCCGCCAAGGTCGGCGAGCAGGGGATCGACTACGTCGACTGCGGCACCAGCGGTGGCGTCTTCGGCCTCGAGCGCGGCTACTGCCTGATGATCGGCGGCCCCGACCGCGCGGTGCAGCGGCTGGACCCGATCTTCGCCAGCCTCGCGCCGGGGGTCGAGCAGGCCGAGCGCACGCCCGGCCGCAGCGGCGACCCCTCGCCCTCGGAGAACGGCTACCTGCACTGCGGCCCCAACGGCGCCGGCCACTTCGTGAAGATGGTCCACAACGGGATCGAGTACGGGATCATGGCCGCCTACGCCGAGGGCCTCAACATCCTCAAGAACGCCAACGCCGGCAAGGTCAGCCGCGAAGCCGACGCCGAGACGGCGCCGCTCGACCACCCCGAGTACTACCAGTACGACCTCGACATCCCCGAGGTGGCCGAGGTCTGGCGCCGCGGCAGCGTCGTCGGCTCCTGGCTGCTCGACCTGACCGCGGCGGCGCTGCAGGAATCGCCGGACCTCGCCGACTTCGCCGGCCGCGTCTCCGATTCCGGCGAGGGTCGCTGGACCGCGATCGCCTCGATCGACGAGGGCGTGCCGGCGCCGGTCCTGACCGCGGCGCTGTATGAGCGCTTCTACTCGCGGGGCCTCGCCGACTTCGGCGACAAAGTGCTGTCGGCGATGCGCAAACAGTTCGGCGGCCACGACGAGAAGCCGAGCTGAGGCGGCGGCGATGGCGATCGAGCTCGAGGTCGCGGGCGACGAGCGGGCGGCGGCGCGGCGCGCGGCCGAGCTGATCGCCGCCGACGGGGCGGAGGCGGCCGCCGCCCGCGGCAGCTTCGCCTTCGCGATGAGCGGCGGGCGCTCGCCGTGGGCGATGCTGGCGATCCTCGGCGAACTGGAGGAGATGCCCTGGGGGCAGACCGAGCTGTTTCAGGTCGACGAGCGGGTCGCCGCGCCCGGCAGCGAGGACCGCAACCTGACCCACATGGTGCTCGGCCTCTCGATGGACCACCAGACGGCGCTGCGGCCGATGCCGGTCACCCAGCGCGACCTCGAGGGCGCCGCCCGCGAGTACGAATCGACCCTGCCCGAGCGCTTCGACCTCGTCCACCTCGGCCTCGGCCCCGACGGCCACACCGCCTCGCTGGTCCCCGGCGACAGCGTGCTCGAGGTGAGCGACCGCCGCGTGGCGATGACCGGTGGCGAGTACCAGGGCCACCCGCGGATGACGCTGACCTACCCGGCGATCGACTCCGCCCGCAAGATCCTCTGGCTCGTCACCGGCGCCGAGAAGCGCGAGCCCCTGCAGAAGCTCCTCGCCGCCGACGAATCGATCCCCGCCGGCCGCGTCCGCAACGACGCGATGATCGTCGTCGCCGACGAGGCCGCCGCCGGCTGAGCGCGCCTCGCGGGATTGTTAGCGAATCCGCTAACATCACCGGGTGACCATTCAGGCGTCCCATGACTCCTCAGCGGCGCTTGTCGCCGAGATTCAGCGCCGCAGCGGCCTGAGCCAGGCCGAGCTGGCGCGGAGGGCGGGGATCCCGCGCTCCGTCCTCAACGTCTACCTGCGCGGGCACCGCGAGCCAGGGGCCGATGCGCTGGCGCGGATCGCCGCCGCCGCGGGGTTCGAGCTGCAACTGGCCGAGCGCCGGCCTCCGGTCGACGAGGAGCGTGCCAGCCGCATCCTGGTCCAGGTCCTGGAGCTTGCCGAGGCGCTCCCCTTCCGGCCCCGCGCCGAGATGGCCTATCCACCGCTGAAGGACCGCCTGAAGGGGGCTCTATGAGTGAGCTGGTCGAGAAGCTGTTCGCGATCGACGACGCCCTGCGGGCGGCTTCGATCCCGCACGCATTCGGCGGCGCCCTCGCCCTCGCCTACTGCGTCGAGGAGCCGCGCGGCACCCGCGACCTCGACGTCAACATCTTCTGCGACTCAGAGGAGGCGGCCGCGGTGCTGGGGGCGTTGCCCGACGGGGTCAGGGTCGGTCCGCGGGACGTCGAGGCCGTGCGGCGCGACGGTCAGGCCCGCCTCTTCTGGGACGGGGTCCCGGTCGACGTCTTCCTCAACAACCTGCCCCTGCACGAGGCGGTCGCCTCGCGCCTGGTCTGGGTCTGGCTCGAGGGCCGCAAGGTGCCGATGCTCGACTGCGCCTCGCTCGTCGTCTTCAAGGCTCTCTTCAACCGGACCAGGGACTGGGGCGACATCGAGGCGATCGCGGTGGCGACGCCCGAGGACATTGCGGCGGCGGCGCAGACGCTGGCGGCACTGGTCGGCGAAGGGGACCCCGCGTTCGAGCGCCTCGACGCAGTCCGCGCCGCCAACCCCGCCTGAGCCTTCGCTGAAGCATTCGCGCCCCTGGAGGGGCGTCAATGCTTCAGCCGCGGGTCAGGTCTTCGATGTCGCGGCGGTCCTTGGCGCGGTCGAGGAGGAGCTTGCGGGCGAGGATGTGCTCGGGGGCGACGAGCGGGACCGCGGCGCCGTCGAACTCCACCTCGACGACGGCGGCTGGCATCGCCTCGTGCAGGGCGTCGTGAGAGAAGAAGAGGTGGACCGGAAGCGTCGGCCTGGGGCGCGCCGCCGCCAGGGCATCGACCGCCCGCCGCCACTCCGCGCCGGGCAGGAAGACGTTGACGTCGAGGTCGGCGACCGGGCGCGGCTCGGCGTGGATGCCGAGCGCGAAGGCACCGCCGATCGCGTGCGGGACCGCGGCGGCGGCGAGCGCGCGGTGGACGGCGAGCGCCGCGCTGCTTGCCCGATCGAGCTCCACCCGGGCAGGTTTCCAAATGATCAGGCGCGTGAGAGTCGTAATCTCTCTTCCTGGATGGGAAACACGGGTATCGCCACCGCTCTTGCTGCACCCCGCGCTGGCACCGTCGAGGTGCTCGTCGGTCTGTTGGCGGAACTCGACGAGGCGACCGAATCGGGGGTCTTCTATGACCGGGTGTGCCGCGCGGTCTGCACGCTGACGACGATGCGGCGGGCGGCGCTGCTGCTGCACGACGACGCCTACGGCGCGGTGATCCCGATGGGCTCGCACGGGGTCGACCCGGAGCTGGTGAAGATGATCGAGGGAACGCTGGAGGAGACGCCGATCGCTCGCCGGGCGCTGGAAGAGGACCGCGTGGTGGAGGTCGCCGGCAGCCTCGCCGGCCACGTCCCCGCCCGCTACGCCGGCCTCGCCGACACGCCGCGGATCACCTGCACGCCGATCTCCGCCGCCCGCCGCTGGCTCGGCGTGATCTTCGCCGACCACGGCGGTGAGGACTTCGAGCTGGCGCCGGGCGAGCGCGAGACGATGCTGACCCTGGGCCGGCTGGCGGCGCTGGTCGCCAGCGTCGAGCACTCGACCGAGCGGCGCGAAAGCGAGCGCCGCCTCTCCGAACGGGTCGAGCTGACCCGCGAGCTGCACGAGAACGCGATCCAGCGGCTGTTCGGGGTGGCGATGGCGCTCGGCTCCGAGCGCGGGCTCTCCGAGGAGGAGCGGCGCCGCTGCCAGGAGGAGCTGCGCTCGGTCGTCGGCGACCTGCGCCACGCGCTGACCCGGCCGGTGTCGACGCCCAGCGCCAGCCACACCAGCCTGGTGAAGATGCTGGGCCGGATGCAGGCGCGGCGGCCCGAGCTGCGGCTGGACTGGGGGGAGGGCGTCGAGGTGCCGCCCAACCTGGAGCCGGTCGCCCAGTCGGTGCTGGCCGAGGCGCTGCGCAACGCCGACCGCCACTCGCTGCCGACGCGGGTCGACGTCCGCGTCGCCTCCGACGGCGAGACCTTCAGCCTCACGGTCGAGAACGACGGCGTCAGCCTCGGCGGCAACACCAGGGGCGGCGGCCTCGGCCTGCGGCTGGCGGCGCTGGAAGCGCTGCGCTACTCGGGCCTGGTCGAGTTCGGCGCCCTCGCCGACGACCGCTGGCGGGTCCGCCTCGTCGTGCCGGTGGAGGCGGCGGCCTGATGGCGAGCGAGGAGGGCAAGCTGCGCGTCCTCGTCGTCGACGACCACGACGTCGTCCAGTGGGGCTTCCGCCTGCTGCTCGAGCGCCAGAGCTGGGTCGAGCGCTGCCTCGCCGCCTCCAGCGGCGCCGAAGCGGTCGAGACCTGCCGCAAGGTGCGACCCGAGGTGGCGCTGGTCGACATGCTGCTCGGCAGCGAGTCCGGCGCCGAGGTCTGCGAGGAGATCCGCAAGGTCAGCCCGAACACGCGCGTGCTGCTGATCTCCGGCGCCGGCGTGATCTCGCCGATGGTCGCCCGCTCGGCCGGCGCCTCCGGCTTCATCTCCAAGGACTGGTCGGCGGTCGACGTGGTCAAGGCGGTGCGGATGGTCTCGCTCGGGACCGAGGTCTTCGCCGAACACGCGGCGCTCGACTCGCCGTTGTCCGAGCGCGAGCAGGAGGTGCTGTCGCTGATCGCCACCGGCTCGACCAACAAGGAGATCGCCAGCCACCTGCACCTCTCGCCGCACACGGTGAAGGAGCACACCAGCGCGATCTACCGCAAGCTCGGCGTCCGCAACCGCGCCGAGGCCACCCGCCAAGCCCAGCGCCTCAAGATCCTCGTCTGAGGGACGTGGGCCGACGGGCCGATTTCGGGTGACTATCACCCGAAATCGGCCCATCGGCCCCTGGAGGTTGACTCGGCCCCCCCGGGTGTCGCGTTCGATACCCCGGATGGAGGGGGTGGGGGGCCGCGGGGTGTGACCTGGGGCGGGTTGCGGACCAGTATCCGTAACGTGGCAACCGACCCCGCCAGCACAGCCGTCCTCTTTCCCGGCCAGGGGAGCCAGACCTCGGGCATGGCCGCCGTCGCCGCCGCCCACGCGCCGGCGCTGCTGAGCCAGGCGCGCGCGGAGCTCGGCGCCGACCCCTTCGAGCAGATCGCCGCGGGCACCCACTTCGCCCAGCCGGCGATCTACGTCGCCAGCCTCGCCCACTTCGAGCAGGCCGGCTCGCCCGCCGGCGCCGTGATCGCCGGCCACTCGCTCGGCGAGCTGGCGGCGCTGGTCGCCGGTGGCGCGCTCGAGCCCGAGCAGGGCTTGCGTCTGGCGGTCGTCCGCGGCCGGCTGATGGAGGAAGCGGCGGCGCAGAGCCCGGGCGGGATGATGGCCGTGCTCGGCGGCGAGGAAGAGCGCGTGCGCGAGCTCGCCGCCGGCTTCGAACTGACCGTTGCCAACGACAACGCGCCCGGCCAGGTCGTCCTCTCCGGCGCCAGCGACGCGCTCGGCGAAGCGCGCAAGCAGGTCCGCGCCGACGGCATGAAGGCGATCCGCCTGCCGGTCGCCGGCGCCTTCCACTCGCCGCTGATGGCGGGCGCGGCGGAGCAGTTCCGCGCCGCCCTCGACGAGGTCGAGTTCGCCCCGCCGCGCGTCCCCGTCTTCTCCTCGACCGCCGCCGCGCCCTTCGCCGAACCCCGCGACGGCCTCGCGGCCGCCCTCACCCAGCCGGTGCTGTGGCAGGCGACGCTGAAGCGGATCCGCGCCGACGGCGCCCGCACGTTTCTGGAGACCGGCCCCGGTGACGTCCTCACCGGGCTCGTCCGCCGCACCCTGGACGACGTCGAGGCACGGTCTCTGGCCGAGCCCGAGGTGGTCCCGGCGGGATGAGCGAGCTCGCAGCCGCAGCGGCAGCCGCCGCCTCCGCTTCGCAGGCCCGGCTCGGCACCGAGATCGCCGGCCTCGGCGTCGCCGTCCCCGAGCAGGTCGTCGCCAACGGCCCGATCGCCGCCCGCTTCGGCATCGACGAGAACTGGATCGTGACCCGCACCGGGATCGAGGAGCGGCGGATCGCCGATCCCGAGCAGCGCCTCTCCCAGCTCGCCGCCGCCGCCGGGGAGCGCGCCCTGGCCGCCGCCGGCCTCGCCGCCGCCGACCTCGACCTGCTGCTGGTGGCGACGACCAGCAACGACGACCTGATGCCCGGCGCCTCGCCCCGGGTCGCCGCCGAGCTCGGCGCCCAGGTCGCCGCGATCGACCTCAACTCGGCCTGCGCCGGCTTCGTCGCCGGCCTCTCCCTGGCCTGCGGCCAGATCGAGTCCGGCCGCGCCGCCAACGCGCTGCTGGTCGGCGCCGACATGATGAGCCGCATCACCGACCCCGAGGACCGCGGCACCGCGGCGGTCTTCGCCGACGGCGGCGGCGCCGTCGTCCTGCGCGGCTCAGAGCAGGGCCGCATCGGCCCGATCGTGCTCGGCTCCGACGGCGCCCAGGCCGACCTGATCTACACCCCGCGCGCCACCGGCCTGACCGTGATGCAGGGCCATGAGACCTTCCGCCACGCGGTCGACCGGATGAGCGAGGCGACGCTGGCCGCGATTGACGCAGCGGGGATCGAGCTCGCCGACGTCGACCTCTTCGTCTACCACCAGGCCAACGCCCGCATCCTGCGCTCGGTCGGCGAACGGCTGGAGCTGCCGAGCGAGCGGGTGGTCGACTCGATCCACCACTTCGGCAACACCTCGGCCGCCTCGATCCCGCTGGCGCTCGAGGACGCCCGCCTCGCCGGCGACCTGCGCGAGGGCGCCACGGTCCTGCTCGCCGCCTTCGGCGCCGGCCTCACCTGGGGCGCGACCGTGATCGAGTGGGGGAGCGGCGCATGAGCCGGCCCGAGGGCTGCGCGCTCATCACCGGCTCCTCGCGCGGGATCGGCGCCGCGACGGCGCTGGCGCTCGCCCGCGAGGGCTGGCCGGTGCGCGTCAACTACCGCGCCGACGAGGAGGGCGCCCGCGAGGTCGCGGCCCAGATCGAGGCCGAGGGCGGCAAGGCCACGGTCATCCAGGGCGACGTCGCCGACGCGGCCCAGACCGAAGCTCTGCTGGAGCCCGGCGAGGACGGCCCGGTGCTGGTCCTCGTCAACAACGCCGGCCTGCGCCTCGACAACCTCTCGCCGCAGATCTCCGACGAGGACTGGCAGCGGGTGATCGACGTCAACCTCACCGCCACCTTCCGCGCTACCCGCAAGGCACTGGGCCCGATGATGCGCGCCCGCTTCGGCCGCATCGTCAACGTCGCCTCGATCGTCGGCATCCGCGCCAACCCCGGCCAGGCCAACTACGCCGCCTCCAAGGCGGGGGTGATCGGCTTCACCAAGACCGTCGCCCAGGAGGTCGCGCGCCGCGGCGTCACCGTCAACGCCGTCGCCCCCGGCTTCATCGAGACGGCGCTGACCGAGGAGATCCTCGGCGCCAGCGAGCTGGTCAAGGCGATCCCGGCGCGGCGGGTCGGCACCCCCGAGGAGGTCGCCGCCTGCATCCGCTTCCTGGCCTCCGAGGAGGCCTCCTACGTAACCGGAACGACGCTGACCGTGGACGGCGGCCTCAGCGCCTAGGCCTTCAACAGAGAACAAAGGAGACACGCATGCCCACTGATGTGAACACGGACAACGTCGAGAAGGTGATCTTCGACGGGCTGGTCGAGCTCGGCACCGAGCGCGGCGAGCTCTCCCGCGAGGCGAGCCTCGAGGACCTCGACGTCGACTCGCTCGACCTGGTCGAGCTGGCGCAGATCGTCGAGGACGAGTTCGGCGTCGAGCTGCGCGGCGACGACGTCAAGGACGTCAAGACCGTCGGCGAGGTCATCGACCTGGTCGTCGCCAAGGCAGGATGACCCGCCGCGTCGTCATAACCGGCGTCGGCGCGATCACCCCGCTCGGGGTCGGTGCCAAGCCGCTGATCGAGCGCTGGACCGCGGGCGAGTGCGGCATCGCCGACGGCTTCGGCCGCGCCCTGGAGTTCGACCCGCTCGACTTCCTCTCCAAGAAAGAGGCGCGGCGGATGGACCGCTTCGCGCAGATGGCGGTCGCCGCCGCCCGCGAGGCGATCGGCCAGTCCTTCGGCGAGGACGGCGAGGCCCCGTATGAGCCGCACCGGATCGGCTGCGTGATCGGGACGGGGATCGGCGGCCTGCCCTCCCTGGAGGAGAACCAGCGCAAGCTGATCGAAAGCGGCGAAAAAGCGGTCTCGCCGCTGGCGGTGCCGCTGATGATGGGCAACGCCGCCGCCGCTGCGGTGGCGATGCGCCACGACCTGCACGGCCACTGCTACGGGGTCGTCTCCGCCTGCGCCGCGGGTGCCCACGCGCTCGGCGACGCCTCGCGGATCATCCGCGCCGGCGACGCCGACGTGGTCGTCTCCGGCGGCACCGAGGCGGCGATCTCGGGCGTCGCGGTCGCCGCCTTCGGGGCGATGGAAGCGACCTCGCCGAGCGGCATCTCGCGGCCCTTCGACGCCCGCCGCGACGGCTTCGTGATGGGTGAGGGCGCCGGCATCCTGGTCCTCGAGGAGAAGGAGGCGGCCGAAGCCCGCGGCGCCGAGATCCTCGGCGAGCTGCTCGGCTACGGCGCCACCTGCGACGGCTACCACCTGACCGCGCCGCAGCCGGAAGGCACCGAGGCGGCGCGGGCGATCAGCCTCGCCGTCGCCGACGCCGGCCTCGCTGCGGTCGACGTCGACTACGTGAACGCCCATGGCACCTCGACCCCGCTCAACGACCGGGCGGAGACGATGGCGCTGAAGGCGGCGCTCGGCGAGCGCGCCGCCGACATCCCGGTCAGCTCGACCAAGTCGGCGATCGGCCACCTGCTCGGCGCCGCCGGCGCGGTCGAGGCGATCGCCACCGTCGAAGCGCTGCGCGCCCGCACGGCGCCGCCGACGGTCGGCTGGGAGGAGCCCGAAGAGGGGCTCGACCTCGACTACGTCCCCGGCGCCGCGAAACCGATCGAGAACGGCGACGGCCCGCTGGTCGCGATCTCGAACTCGTTCGGGTTCGGCGGCCACAACGCCGTCCTCTGCCTCGCCGCCTAGGAGCAACCGAAGAGAGAGAACCACCGATGACCACCGCCACCGCCACAGCCCCGCCCTCACCGGCCCAGACACCGCTCGAACAGCTCGAGGCGCTCTGCGACCCCGGCAGCTTCCGGCCGCTGCGCAGCGGCGTCTCCTCGCCGCGCCTCGGCGAGCGGGCGGCACCGGGGGACGGAGTCGTCGCCGGCGCCGGCGAGGTCGAGGGCCGGCCGGTCTTCTGCTACTCGCAGGACCCGACCTTCCTCGGCGGCAGCCTCGGCGAAGTCCACGCCGACACGATCGTGCGGCTGCTGCGGATGGCCGGCGACGCCGGCGCCCCGGTGGTCGGCTTCGTCCGCTCCGGCGGCGCTCGCCTGCAGGAGGGCCACGCGGCGCTGGCCGGCTACGGCCGCATCTTCCGCGCCAGCGTCGAGCTCTCGCGCAGGGTGCCCCAGGTCTCGATCGTCAGCGGCGTCTCGGCCGGCGGCGGCGCCTACTCGCCGGCGCTGACCGACTTCGTCGTGATGACCGAGGACGCGCGGATGTTCCTCACCGGGCCCAAAGTCGTGCAGGAGGCGATGGGGGAAACGATCAGCATGGAGGACCTCGGCGGGCCGAAGCTGCACGGGCGCAGCGGCGTCTGCAACATCGAGGCCGGCGACGTCGAGGACGCGATCGCCAAGACCCGCCACCTGCTGGGGCTGCTGCCGCAGTCGATCGGGACGCCGCCGGCGCCGCGCGAGCCGCTCGCCGCCGACGGCCGCGACCCCGGCCTCGCCGTCCCGGTCGAGCAGCGCAAGGTCTACGACGTCCGCGACGTCGCCCGCTCGATCCTCGACGAGGGCAGCTTCCTCGAGCTCTCCGGGCGCTGGGCGCCGAACATGGTCACCGGCGTCGCCCGGCTCGAAGGCCGCTCGGTTGGGCTGATCGCCAACCAGCCGCGGGCGATGGGCGGCGTGATCGACGCCGCCGCCTCGGAGAAGGCGGCGCTCTTCGTCTCCGCCTGCGACCGCTTCCGGCTGCCGCTGCTGGTCTTCGTCGACACCCCCGGCTTCATGCCCGGCCGCAAGCAGGAGGAGATGGCGGTGATCCGCCACGGCGCCTCGCTGCTGCGCGCCTTCGCCGGCGCCACCGTGCCGAAGGTGACGCTGGTCCTGCGCAAGGCCTTCGGCGGCGCCGCGATCACGATGAACTCGAAAGACCTCGGCGCCGACGTCGTCTTCTCCTGGCCCAACGCCCAGATCGGGATCATGGCCGCGCGCCAGGCGGTCGGCATCGTCCACCACCGGACCCTGAAGGAAGACGGCGGCGCCTCCCACGACGAGCTCGCCGAGGCCTACGCCGCCGAGCACCTGACCGCGCCCGCCGCCGCCGCCAGCGGCTGGGTCGACGAGGTGATCGACCCCGCCGTCAGCCGCGACCGCCTCGCCTGGGCACTGCGCAGCCTCGGCGGCCGCGAAGGGCTCCTGTGAGCGTCGCCGACCCCGCCGCCGACCGCAGCGGCGCCGAATTCATCACCGCCCGCGGCCGCGTCATCTCCACCTACGTCGCGCTCGGCGACAGCTTCACCGCCGGCCGCGAATCGATCGAGGCCGAGCGCTGGGCCGACCGCCTCGCCGAGGGCCTGCGCGCGGTCAACCACGGACTGGTCTACCGCAACCTCGCCGTCGACGGCGCCGACTCGGCCGAAGTGCTGGAACAGCTACCGGAGGCGCTGGCGCTGAACCCCGACCTGGCGACGGTGATCTGCGGCGCCAACGACGTGCTGCTGACATCGCGGCCGGACATCGAGGGCTACGAACGGCGCTTCGAGGAAATCCTGCAGCGGCTGCGCGCCGGCGCCCCCGGCGCCGCGATCCTGACCGCGACCGCGCCCGAGAGCTGGCACTTCATGGAACTGCGGCCGCGGACCAAGGCGCGCCTGGTGAAAGCGCTCTCCGACCTCAACGCCGTCACCCGCACCGTCGCCGCCCGCAACCGCGTCCCCTGCCTCAACGTCGCCAGCCACCCGGGGCTGACCGACCGCGCCAACTTCAGCGCCGACGGCCTGCACCCCTCGACCCTCGGCCACGAACGCGCGGTCGAGGAGATCTCCCTCTCGCTCCGCGCCCACTTCGGCATCCGGGGCGAGTTCCGCTACGACCCGCAAGGAGGAGCCAGCTGATGGCCGACACCCTCTCCCGCGACTTCGACGGCCTCGAGGTCGGCGGCACTTTCCGCACCCGCGGCCGCACGATCACCGAGACCGACCTGGTCTCCTTCTCCGCCCTCACCGGCGACCACCACCCGCTCCACACCGACGTCGAATGGGCGGGCGAGAGCGAGTTCAACGGCCGCATCGCCCACGGCATGCTGCTGCTCTCCTACAGCGTCGGCCTCGTCCCGCTCGACCCCGAGCACGTGCTCGCGCTGCGCGGCTTCGAGCGCGTCGCCTTCAAGCGGCCGGTGCGGATCGGCGACACGATCCACGTCGAGGGCGAGCTCGACTCCAAGAAGGAGCTCGACTCGCTCAGTGGCCTCGCCGTCTTCGGCTGGAAGCTGGTCAACCAGCGCGGCGAGACCGTCGCCCTGGCCAGGGTCCGCGTCGTCTGGCGCCGCGCCGCGACGGCGCCGGCGGAGCTCGCCGAGGCCGCGCCTGAGCTCGAGCAGGTCTACCTGTGATCCTCGCCGGCAAGCGGCTCCTCGTCACCGGGGTCGTCAACCGCCGCAGCATCGCCTTCGCGATCGCCGAGCGCGCCCAGCAGCAGGGGGCCGAAGTCGTGCTGACCAGCTTCGGCCGGGTGCGGCGGATGACCGAACGCGCCGCGGCGCGCCTGGACCCGGTGCCCGACGTGCTCGAGCTCGACGTCAACGACGACGCCAACCTGCGCTCGCTGCGGACCGAGCTGGCCGACCGCTGGGGCGGCGTCGACGGCGCCGTGCACGCGATCGCCTACGCCCCGGCCGACGCCCTCGGCGGCGAATTCCTCGCCACCCCGCGCGAGAGCGCCAAGCTCGCCTTCGAGACCAGCGCCTACTCGCTGAAGGCGCTGGCCGAGGCGGTGGCGCCGCTGATGGAGGAGGGGGGAGGCAGCATCGTCGGCCTCGACTTCGACGCCACCGTCGCCTGGCCCTCATACGACTGGATGGGCGTCGCCAAGGCGGCGCTGGAGTCGACCGGCCGCTACCTGGCCCGCGACCTCGGGCCCCAGGGCGTGCGCGTCAACCTCGTCGCCGCCGGCCCGATCCGCACCGCCGCCGCCTCCGGCGTACCCGGCTTCGGCGAGCTCGAAGAGAAGTGGGCCGCGCAGGCGCCGCTGGGCTGGGAGGTCGACGACCCCGCCCCGGTGGCCGACGCCGCCCTCTTTCTCCTCTCCGATTTGAGCCGCGCGACGACCGGCGAAATCCTTCATGTAGACGGCGGCGTCCACGCGATCGGCGCCGCGACGCCGGCGGCGTAGCGGTCTCGGCACAGATTCGGGCGCGAATTGGAGCGTTCTGCGCGCCACTCGTGCGGCGCGAGGGTTCAGGCTGCTCGCGATGGCAACCGCTTCAGCCAAACCTGCCAGCCTGGCCGCCTCCGCTCATGCACATGTGTATCTTATGAGCATGTTCACGGAGCGACTGCAGATCCTGGTCAGCAAAGAGCAGCGCCAGCTGCTGGAGCGCGAGGCGAAGGTCCGTGGTTCCTCGGTCGCCAGCGTCATCCGCGACGCCGTCGACCACGAGCTCGGCGGTAGCTCGCGGGCTGAGAAGCTGCGCGCCGTCGAGGCGATCCGGCAGGTGCAGGGCGTGCCCTATCTGCCGCCCGAGGATCTGGCCGCGGCGATCGAGCGGTCGCACGACGAGGAGATCCTGCGGGGATTGCCGGGACTCACCGACTGACAGATGACGTTCTTCATCGACGCAAACCCGATCGTCTACAGCGCGACCGAGGGGCCGGCACGCGATAGCTGTCTGCGGGTGCTGGCGGCGGTCGCCGCCGGTGAAGCCGACGGGCGCACTTCGAGCGCGGTTCTCGAGGAGGCTTGGCACGTCAGCCTTCGCCAGTACCGGGGGGAGCTCGACGGGGTGGTGAGGAGCGCGCTGACGATCTTCGCCCCGCTCGTCCCCGTCACCGAGCGCTCCTTCGAGGCGGCGCTGGGACTGGAGTTGTCGGCCCTCGGCGCCAACGACCGCCTCCACGTCGGCACCTGCATGGTCGAGGGAATCGAGACGGTCCTCACCGCCGACCGCGCCTTCGACTCCGTTCCCGGCATCCGCCGCGTCGACCCCTTCGACGCCGACGCGGTCGAGGCCCTGCTCGCCGCCTGAGGAGGGTTTGCCGAGCGGTTGGAGGGTGATCGCGCACTGACCTTGCGCGATCACCCCGAATCATTATAGTTTTATCTCCGTCCGGGTCTGAGAGCGAACCGAGGAGGAGAGGTGGCGATCATCAGCGACGCCCGCGAGGGCCTTGCCAAATTGGCCGGCGTGCACGGCGGCGCCGGCGCCCTTGGTTGGAAGCGCCTTGGCACCGGCAACATCGTCCTCTCCGGCCGCGCCCGGCGCGGTCGACGCCGCCCGCCTCGGCGAGCTCGAGCAGCCGCTGCGCGAGGGCATCTCGCTGACCATCTTCCAGGGCGAGCCGCTCGACGTCGAAGCGGCCGCCGCCCAGGGCCTGGACCTGTTCCTGGCCGAGATCAACGTCGATTCCTAACCGTCGACAGAAGGGAACGAGGAGAGTGAGCGATTCACTGGAGCGGCGGATTCAGGTCATCGAAGACCGCCAGCAGATCAGCCAGTGCGTGATCCGCTACGCGATCGCGCTCGACACCTGCGACTGGGACCTGTTCAAAGACACGATCGCCGACCCGATCTTCATCGACTTCTCCGACTGGTCGGGGATGGAGGCGCGCTCCTGGGGACGCGAGGAGTGGGCCGACTTCGCCCGCGACGTGCTCACCGGCTTCGACCAGCGCCAGCACATCAGCCCCAACCACGTGATCACCTTCCAGGGCACCGACGAGGCGACCTGCACGTCATACATGTACGCGCAGCACCTGCTGCGCGGCGCCCCCGGTGGGGACTTCTTCCTCATGCGCGGCAGCTACACCAACGTGCTGCAGCGCAAGCCCGGCGGCTGGGAGACCGGCGGCTGGGAGATCAAGAGCATGACCCAGCACTTCAGCTGGGGCGAAGGCAACGACGACATCTTCGAGACCTCACAAGAACGATTCAAGGAAGGAAGCGCCGCATGATCTCCGTCTCTTACAGCGTCCCCGTCAACCCCGAGGGCACCGACGTCACCCTCTCCCGCGCCGACGTCTGGAAAGGCCTCGAGGCCAAGGCCCACAACGCCCTCCCCTACGTCCCCTCGATGACGATGTGCGAGGTCCAGGACGAGGGCGAGAACTGGATCCAGCGGGAAATCGAATTCCGCGGCCAGCGCCTCGGCGAGCGGATCACCCTCGAACCGCAGGAGACCGTCCGCTTCGAGCGCACCTCCGGCGAAGTGATGGGCACGATCCTCAACGAGATCCTCGAGGACGAGGACGGCGAGCTGTCGCTGCGCTTCTCCTTCGACCTGACGCTGGAGGGCGTCGAGCCCGGCACCCCCGAGGAGGTCGAGTACGAGGAAACGATGAAGGGCGACTACGCGAAAGCGGTCGAGTCGACCCTCGCCGCGATCCGCCGCTGGGTCCGCGAGGGCGAGCCCGCCGGGGCCTAGCCGTTCGCAGGAGGGGAGGCGAGCACCCTCCCCTTCCCGAAGGCGTTTCGGGCGGTGATGTTGAGC
>JBEHWY010000066.1:0-18414 GCA_048498975.1 Actinomycetota bacterium
GAGGCGCGGGGCTGGGGGCCTGCTCCAGATCGACTAATTCCACGGCGAGGGCGTAACCGGGGAGGGTGCCGGCCACCCTCTCTGGGCAGGTAGGGCGGCCGGCACCCTCCCCTCTCAGGTTCAGGCGCGCGAATCCCGTGGTTCCTTATGGACGCATGGGGTCCACAAGGAACCACGGGATGGAAATTCGGCCGGCCTCGGCATCCCGTGGTTCCTTTCGGAACCAGGAGGTCCATAAGGAACCACGACTCTCGGGGGCGGGGCTCGGAGCGGGCGGGCCGGCGCACCTACCTGCCCTGTGGGTGCGCCGGGCCGCCCGCCGGTACCGGCAGTACCCAGCCCCCGACGGGCCCGGGGGGAATCGATCGGCTAGGCGGCGAAGCGCTTTTCGGCGCGGGCGCGGGCCTTGGCGGCCTCGGCCTCGCGGTTCTTCGGCGGCGCCGAGGTGACGAGGCGGTCGAGCAGCGTCCGGGTCGCGTCGGCGACCGCGGCGACGGCTTCCTCGAAGGCCTCGGCGTTGGCCTGGGAGGGCTTGGTCGAACCGCTGACCTTGCGCACGTACTGCAACGCCGCGGCCTCGATCTCGTCCTCGTTCGCGGGTGGGTCGAAATTGTGGAGGGTGCGGATGTTTCGGCACATGGGCCGATCTTAGCCCCGGCGCTTCAACCCTTCTCGGACTCGGCGGCGGTCTCGGCCTCCTGCAACTGGCCCAGCCACTCCATCAACTCCAGCATCTTGCGGTGGTAGCCGACGCCGGCGATCAGCGTGCGGACCGAGCGCTCCATCCCCTCCGTCGCTTCAAAGCCGGCCAGGAATCCCTCCAGCTCCTCCAGCTTCGCCCGGTGCCAGGCGACCCGCTCGTCGTGGAGGCCGCTCGGGTCGGCGCCGGCGAAGACCTTGAGCAACGATTCGTCGCGCAGTTGCGGTGGCGCCGCCGTCGGCTCCGCCGCCCAGGCCTCGAGTGCGCCGCGGCCGGCGTCGGTCAGCGCGTAGATCCGTTTGCGCCGCCCGCCCTGCTCCTGGCGGGCGCGGAGGTATCCCGCCGCGGCGAGCCGAGCCGGCTCCTCGTAGGCGGTCGTGTGGGGCACGGGCCAGAAGTTCTCGACCGAGCTCTCGAGCATCTGCTTGAGGTCGTAGGAGGTCGCTTCGCCGTACTCCTGGATCAGCGCAAGGACCGCGTAAGAGGTGCCGGTGAGACGGATCGACTTGCTTTTCATCATTCGCGACGTATAGTACGGGACGTACGGTGAACCCAACGCCACGGGAGGCGCGAATGGCAACCACCGACCCCAGACCGAGCATCATCCCCGACTCCGCGGACCGTCCCGGGCCGGGCCGGCCCGACGCCGTCATCGTCGGCGCCAGCCTCGCCGGCTGCACGACCGCGATCCTGCTCGCGCGCGCCGGCGCCCGCGTCGTCCTCGTCGAGAAGCAGCCCGACCCGGCGGCCTTCAAGCGGATCTGCACCCACTTCATCCAGGCCTCGGCGGTGCCGACCCTGGAACGGATCGACCTGCTCGGGCCGATGCTCGCCGCCGGCGCGGTCCCCTCCCGCGTCCACGCCTGGACGCAATGGGGCTGGATCCACGCCCCCGAGGAGGAGGCCGGCCTCTGCATCAACCTGCGACGCAAGGTCCTCGACCCGATGATCCGCGCCGCGGCCGCCGCCGAGCCCGGGGTCGACCTGTTGCTCGGGCAGAGCGCCGAGCGGCTGCTCTGGGAGGGCGAAGCCGTCGCCGGGGTCGTCGTCCGCGACCGCGACGGCAACGAGACCCGGCTGCGGGCACCCCTGACCGTCGGCGCCGACGGTCGCGACTCGCGGATCGCCGAGCTCTCCGGCGTCCCGGTGAAGACCCGGCCTCACGGCCGCATCGCCTACGGCGGCTACTTCGAGGGAGCGACGCCGCCGCTGGCGCCGGGCACGGCGATGTGGATGCTCGACCCGCAATGGGTCGGCGCCTTCCCCACCGACAGCGGCCTCACCTTCTACGCCGCGATGGTGACCAGGAAGCGGCTGCCCGACTTCAAACGCGACCCCCTCGGGGCGCTGACCAAGATCGTCTCCGACATCCCCGAGGCGCCGCCGATCGCCGACGGCCGCCTGGTCGAGCCGGTGCTGGGCAAGATCGACATGCCGAACCGGGTGCGGCAGCAGGCGGCGCCGGGGCTGGCCCTGGTCGGCGACGCGGCGCTGGCGATCGACCCGCTCTTCGGGGTCGGCTGCGGCTGGGCGCTGCAGTCCGGAGAATGGCTGGCGGACGCGGTGGCGCCGGCGCTGGCGGGCGAGGAGCCCCTCGCCCACGGGCTCGCCCGCTACCGCCGTCGCCACACCCGCGAACTGCGCGGCCACGCCTTCTTCCTCAACGACTACGCGACCGGCCGCCGCTTCAACCCGTTCGAACGGATGCTGTTCGCGGCCGCCGCCCGCGACCCCCGCGTCGCCACCGCCTTCGACGAAATCGGCACCCGTCGCGTCAGGCCGGTCGGCAGGATGGCGCGGATGATGCCGCGCCTGGCCGCCGTCAGCGCCCGCCAGGCGATCGCCGCATGAGCGCCGCCACCGTGCAGCGCAGCTGGCTCGAGCTCGACGGCTGCCGCGTGCGGCTGCTGGCCGCCGGGCCCGAGGACGCCGCCGAGGCCGTCGTCTTCGTCCACGGCAACCCCGGGTCCGCCGACGACTGGGAGGAGCTGATCGGCGCCGCGGGAGGGATCGGGCGGCGGGCGCTCGCCCTCGACCTGCCCGACTTCGGCGAGAGCGAGGCGCCGCCCGGCTTCGAGCACACGGTCCCGGGCTACGCGCTCTTCCTCGACGCGGCCCTCCGCCAGCTGGGCGTCGAGCGCGTTCACCTGGTGATCCACGACTTCGGCGGGCCGATCGGGCTCGTCTGGGCGGCGATGCGCCCCGACGACCTGGCGAGCGTGACGCTGATCGACACCGGCATCCTGCCCGGCTACCGCTGGCACTCCCTTGCTCGCATCTGGCGCACCCGCGGGCTCGGCGAGCTGTTCCAGGCGACGGCCACGCGGGGCCTCTTCCGCCGCCTCGTCAACCGGGCCGAGCCGCGCGGCCTGCCGCGCCCCTTCGTCGAAACGATGTACGACCACTACGACAAGCGCACCCGCCGCGCAGTCCTCGCGCTCTACAGGGCGACCGACGACCCCGGCGCGATGGCAACAGAGTTCTGCACCCTGATCGCGCCGCGCGACATCCCGGCCCTGGTCATCTGGGGCGAGCACGACGCCTACCTGCCCTCCTCCTTCGCCGAGAAGCAGCGGCAGGCGTTCCCCTCCGCCGACGTCCACGTGCTGCCGGCCAGCGGCCACTTCCCCTTCGCCGACGCGCCGGAGACGGTCGAACGGCTGCTGCTCGGGTTCCTCTCCGGGTTAGAGGACGGTAATTGACCTAATTGGCCTCTAGCCTGGGGGCATGACCGACGTCGCCACCGCCCGCGACAAGCGCTGGATCGCGCTTGCCCTGCTCTGCGTCGCCCAGTTCGTCGTCGTCCTCGACGCCTCGATCGTCAACGTCGCGCTGCCGACGATCGGCGAAGCGCTCAACTTCAGCGAGAGCAACCTGCCCTGGGTCGTCAACGCCTACGTGCTGACCTTCGGCGGCTTTCTCCTGCTCGGCGGCCGCCTCGCCGACCTGCTCGGGCGCCGGCGCGTCTTCATGTTCGGGCTCGTCCTCTTCGCCCTCGCCTCGCTGGCGGGCGGGCTGGCGAGCGATTCGGGCCAGCTGATCGCCGCCCGCGCCGTGCAGGGGCTCGGCGCCGCGATCCTCTCCCCCGCCGCGCTCTCGATCGTCGCCACCACCTTCCGCGACGGCGCCGAGCGCAACAAAGCGCTCGGCATCTGGGGCGCGGTCGCCGGCTCGGGCGGCGCCGCCGGCGTCCTGCTCGGCGGCGTGCTGACCGAAACGCTGGGCTGGGAATGGGTGCTGTGGGTCAACGTGCCGATCGGGATCGGGGCGGCGCTGATCGCCCCCGGCCTGATCGCCGAGACCCGCGCCGAGGACGAGGTGCGCCACTTCGACGTCGCCGGGGCGCTGACGATCACGCTCAGCCTCTCGGCGCTGGTCTTCGGCCTGCTCGACGCCGAAAGCGCCGGCTGGGGCTCGGCGCAGACGATCGGCACCCTGGCCGGCTCGGCGCTGCTGCTCGCCGCCTTCGTCTTCGTCGAGCGCCGCTCGCGGGCGCCGCTGGTGCCGTTCTCGATCTTCCGCGTGCGCACCGTCACCGGCGCCAACGTGGTCGGCATCCTGGTCGGCGCCTCGCTCTTCTCGATGTTCTTCTTCATCTCGCTCTACATGCAGCAGGTGCTTGGCTACAGCCCGATCAAGGCCGGCCTCTCCTACCTGCCGCTGGCGGTGTCGATCATCCTCTCGGCCGGGATCGCCTCGCAGCTGGTGACCAAAGTCGGCTTCAAGCCGATCCTCGCCACCGGCATGGGGCTGATCGCCGCCGGCCTGCTCTGGTTCACCCAGATCTCGGTCGACGGCACCTTCCTCGCCGACATCCTCGGCCCCTCGCTGCTGGCCGCGGTCGGCCTCGGCTTCTCCTTCGTGCCGGTGACGATCGCCGCCGTCTCCGGGATCGAGGACCGCGAGCAGGGCCTTGCCAGCGGCCTGATCAACACCTCCCAGCAGGTCGGCGGCGCGCTCGGCCTCGCGATCCTCGCCGCCGTCGCCAACGGCATCATCGGCACCTCGCGCGACCCGGCGACGCTCGTCGAAGGCTTCCAGTCCGCCTTCCTCGTCGGCGCCGGCTTCGCCGCCGCCGGCCTCCTCGCGACCCTGCTCCTGGTCCGCACGGCCGACAGCCGCGCCCACGTCGAACTCGGCGACAACCTCGCAGTCGAAGCCGAGTAGCGACCAACCAGTCGGATCCGGTTCGAGTCCGGCGCCCCCCATTTGCGCGTTACGCCCGACCTCGTCGGCACCATTGGGCTCATGCTTCCCCTTGCACTGTCCACTACCGGCTGGGCGGCGATCAGCGCGGTCGGTGGCGCACTCGTTGGATCGATCGCTGGGGTCCTTGGCGAGTCGTACTTCACCTGGCGCAGAGAAAGGCGGCTCGCGGCCGCTGGTGCTCGCCTGGTCGGCGGCGATCTCGCCATGGCCGCGTCAACCCTCGTTGGCGTCATCAACGATCCTGAACACCGTTGGTTCGGCTATATGACGTTCGACGACTCGGCCTGGGAGGAGTACCGTGGCGTCCTCGCCGCGCGCCTCAGCGCCGATGAGTTCGAGGCTGCCTCGCAGGGGGTCGCCGTCACCCGCGGAATCTTCACCGGCATCGTGAGCGCGCCGACCTGGCCGGAGCGTGATTGGGATCCGCTGCCGGAGAGAACTGTCAATGGCCTTCGAAGCATCCACGCCGAGGCGACGGCCGCCTACAACGCCCTTGCGACGCTCGGCGGCTTCAGGTTCGAGCCCGGACTACTGCACGAAGATAAGCTGACTTCCACCTAGCCGACTCCATGCACCTTCCGGCTGCCCAGGGTCTCTGTTCGTCGCCGACCGCTCGAACGGCGATGTGGTGGGCCGCCATGAGCGGTCGCATAGGCTCCGGTTCATGGCCGAGTATCCGCGCTGGGCTTATTACCCGAGCCGGGATGAGCCGCCCGAGTGGGTGAACGAGTTCGTGGCAGTCGTCGCGTCCGCTAAGTCGACCATCGATTCCGCTCAGGTTCCTGGACTGACGAGCGACAAAGTTCTTGCTCAACTATGCCCAGGCCTCGAAGGCTTGGGCTTTCAGATTGAGACGGGGAAGAAGGCGACGGAAAAGATCACCCTGCCTGTTCTCTTCGGGGAGCAGGGGCAGCCGCGAGTTCGCTACGACGTTGATGGTGTCCATCGAGAGCTCGGGGTCCTTGTGGAGGTTGAGGCTGGCCGCGGAGCAAGGGGGAACGCCGTCTATCGCGATTTGATCAGGACGTCGCTGATCGTCAACGCTCGCTTCCTGGCCCTTGGGGTCATGATCGAGTACCACCACAAGAGCGGCGGAAAGCCAGTTGTCGTCAGGAGCTACGCGGAGGCCAAAGAGCAGCTTGATGCCGTCTACGCCAGTCAGCGCTTGAAGTTGCCGTTCGAAGGCATCCTCCTTTTCGGGTACTAGATCGCTTAGGCACAGGACTGCACAAATCGTGCAGGAATGGGTAGAATTGCGAAATGGCTGCAAACCCGAAGCGGATTAACGTGACCCTCGATCAAGAGCGCGCCGGGAAACTGGCTCGCTTGGCGGAGCGGACCCATATCCAGGAGGGAACGCTGGCGCGATCCCTGCTCTCGACCGCGCTCGACGACGCCGACCCCGACGCTGCCCGGATCACCGAGATCCTTGATGCGATCCCCGGCGCCTGGGAGAGGACGCAGGAGGGGCTGACCCAAGCCGCTCGCGGCGAAGGCACGCCGCTCGACGAGCTGGCCTGAGTGGCGCAGGTAACCGTCACCCCGCGAGCCCGGCGGGATGTGGAGGAGGCGATAGTGGCGCTCAATTTGCCCGAGAGCACCTGGGCGCGAGTCGCACGGTCCTTGCGAGTCCTCGAGACCTTCCCGCTGGCGGGGCCTGAACTGGAGGGGAGATGGGCGCCGGCTAGATTCGTGCTCGGTCCCTGGTCTTGGATGGTCTTGCTCTACAGCTACGACGAGGCATCGGATCGAGTCTTCGTCGTGGCGATGCACGATGCCCGGTCCGCCTCTGCGCCTCGATCTGCCGAGTCATGAGAGCAGGGCCTTGATGGCGCCCGCCCGCGCGTGGTTCGAATACCGTCCAGTTAGTCCCATCAGACGAGGTCGGGCTTCCGCGCAGCTCGGTCGGAGGCAGGGCGCCCATCAGCCGTGTTCACAGCCGTCGGTAGGACGGCCAGCCAGCGCTCATGCAGCGCGTAGAGTCCGATCGCGACGAGCGGGACGATGATGTCCGACAACAGCACCAGGCCGCCATTGTCAGGCGCGTGGTTGTCGTGGATCGCGGTCTGGTGAAGGTGCCCGTAGGCGTCGCCGAGGTAGCAGATCGAGACCGTGACCACCGCGGCGAGCATGAACTTGTCGCGGAACCGAGCGCAGAGGATGCCGAGGACGCCGATCGCCAGGTCGGCGAACCCGACCTCGGTCTGGAATCCGCCGTCGCCATTGGTGTAGCCGATTTCGCGGGCGATATGCGGGCCGTCGAAAAAGTGGTACATCGACCCCACCACGCCGGCGATGCCGACCGCGACGACCATCCACCAAACGAAGTAGATCTCCACCGTGCGGGCGCCGGTCCGCGGTGCCGAGTCGCGGTGGAGGTGAATGGTCGCGCCGATCAGAGCGACCGCGGCGAAGAAGAGAAAGGGCATCTTGTTCCTCCAGGTTGGGACGGCATGCAGGATGAGACCGCGACTAGACCCGAGTTGGGAGTCGGGACCTGGACTCGGCGGCAAGTCCAGGTCCCTGGAGTCCTGCACGTCGCCATCCGAAAACGGGACGGTCGATGAGAAACCGCGCGGGCGAGGTCCGCGGCGCTGTCCCCGGCACCTGGGAGCGGACGCAGGAAGGGCTTGCCCAAGCCGCTCGCGGCAAAAGCACGCCGCTCGACCGGCTGGCCTGAGTGGCACACCTCGGTGCCCCGCCATCGCGAGATCGCCTATCCCCTCACGCGCACGACCTGCAAGCAGTTGGGCATCCCGCCGCCGGGAGGATCGCGATGATGGCGGTACCTTGCGTTTAGGTATCAGCTGCTTGCGGGGTGGTTCCCGCTTCACAGACTCGGCCCGCCTCGGCGGGTCTTGTCGTTTCCGGGGTCATAGGTAGGCCCAGCGGCGTCGGCGTCGAAGTTGTCGCGGTGAAGTCCGACCGCGACCAGGCCGAGGCGGCCAAGCCGGTGCGTTACCCGCCGGGGATGGACGCGCGCAGCACGCGCGTCGCCGCCTGGCTGAACACGCCGATGCTGATCGCGGCGGCGCTGACGCTGCCCAGCGTCGCGATCTCCGAGTCGCACCCCGGCGGGGCGCTGGAGACGGTGGCGGTGATCCTCAACTGGACGATCTGGATCGCGTTCCTGATCGAGCTGGTGGTGATGCTCGCCGTCGTCCCCGACCGGCGCACCTGGCTGCGGACCCACCCGCTCGACCTGATCATCGTCGTGCTGACGCCGCCGGTGCTGCCGGCCGGGCTGCAGAGCCTGCGGGTCCTGCGGCTGCTGCGGCTGCTCCGCCTCCTGCGCCTGGCCCAGCTCTCGCGCGAGGTCTTCTCGCTCGAGGGCCTGCGCTACGCGATGCTGCTGGCGCTGCTGACCGCAGTCGGCGGCAGCGCCCTCTTCGTCGCCTTCGAGAAGCACAGCCAGCACCTCGACTTCGGCGAAGGCCTCTACTGGGCGCTGACCACGATGACCACCCTCGGCTCCGACATCTACCCGACGACGACCGGCGGCCAGGTCGTCTCGGCCGTGGTGATGATCGTCGGCATCGGCTTCGTCGCCCTGCTAACCGGCGCCATCGCCCAACGCTTCCTCGCCCCCGAAATCTCCGAGATCGAGGAGGAGCTGGAGCAGGAGCAGCTGAGCGCGGAGGCGGTCGCCCTGCGCGAACTGCGCAGCCTCCAGGAACAGCTGCAGGCGCTGCAGGTCGCCGTCGAGCAGATGGCCCGCAACCGGGGCTGATTGCAAGGTTTTCGCGGGCCGCTGACACTAGGCCCGTAGATGTTCGAGCAGAAACCCACCGTCGCCGTCCTCGTCTGGCGCCATCGCGGCGGTGACGCTGCCGCCACGGAGGATCTGGCGCGCCGGGCGGCGCGGCTGGCGCTGCGCACCGCGGCGGCGATCATCGGCAGCCGCGAGGAGGCCGGCGACGTTGCCCAAGACGTCGCCGTCGACGTGCTGCGCTCGCTCGAGAAGCTGCGCGAGCCGGAGCGCTTCGACGCCTGGACCCACCGGATCACCGTCCGCCACGTCCAGCGCCGTCTGCGCAAGCGGCGCCGGCGGCGCCAGGCCGAGACGCCGCTGAGCGAGCTCGACCCGCGGCTGGAGCCCGCCGCCGTCGCAAGCGACCGCGACGCCCAGATCGCCGCCCGCCAGGCGCTGGCGACGGCGCTCGCCGAGCTGCCGGCGAAGCAGCGGATCGCGCTGGCGCTGCGCTACGTCCACGACCTTCCCGACGCCGAGATCGCCGCGGCGCTGCGCTGCAGCACCGGCAACGTCCACGCCCTGCTCTCGCGCGGGCGCAGCGCCCTGCGCCGCGACCGCCAGCTCGCTTCGTTAGCCCCCTCGATGGAAGAAGGTTGAGATGACCCCGATCGACGACAACCTGCTGCGCGCCGGCTTCGCCGCCTCGGCGACGCTGGAGCCGCGCGACGCCGAGGTCGCCCGCGTCCTGCTCCGCGCCGCGCCGCGGCGGCGACGGCCGGCGCTGCCGGCGTGGGCACCGCGCCCGGCGCTCGCCGGCGCCCTTGCCGTCGCCACGCTCCTTGCCGGCGCCTACGCGGTCCCCCCCACCCGTGCTGCGATCGAGCAGGTGGCAAACAGCATCGCCACCGGCTTCGGCGCCTACCAGCACGGCGACGAAGCGGACGCGCCGGGGCGCCCGCTGGGCGCCGGGGAGGCGGGCCCGATAAATGAATTCTTCAACCAGGACGGCATCGTCCATCGCCCCCGGGTGATCGCCGAAGCGGGCGGCTACAAGCTCTACGCCTACATCTCGCCCAGCGGCTCGCTCAGCTTCGACCTCGGCGGCACCGGCGTCGGCCTCGGCTTCCCCAACGCCGCCGAACTGGCGACCGGCGCGATCCACCTGCTCGGTCCCGGCGCGATGCGCCACGCCGACGACCACGGCCACGTCCCGCTCTTCGGCCTCGCCTCGGAGGACGTCGCCAGCCTCGAACTCCGCTACGCCTCCGGCCCGCCGCTGCGATTGGACGGAGTCGAAGATGGCTGGGTCCTGCTCGCCGAGCCCGATCGCGAGCCGGTCCAGATCGTCGCCCTCGACGCCAACGGCGAGATCCTGGAAACGCAGTCCCTCGCCGCTCGCGTCTGGGAATGGAACCGGTATTAGCCCTCGCCGGCCTGCTCCTCGGCGATCTTCGACTCCAGTTCGGCCATCACGCCCGGGTCGCGCAGGGTCGTCACGTCGCCCAGGGCGCGGCCCTCGGCGATGTCGCGCAGGAGCCGCCGCATGATCTTCCCCGAGCGGGTCTTCGGCAGGTCGTCGGCCCAGATGACCCGTTTCGGGCGGGCGAACTTGCCGATCCGTTCGGCGACCTCGCTGCGCACCTCCTCGACCAGCTCCTCGGAGGGCTCGGTGTCGCCCTGCAGGGTGACGAAGGCGCAGATCGCCTGGCCGGTGTCCTCGTCGTGCTGGCCGATCACCGCCGCCTCGGCGACGTGCTCGTGGGCGACGATCGCCGACTCGACCTCGGCGGTGGAGAGGCGATGGCCGGAGACGTTGACGACGTCGTCGATCCGCCCGATCACCCAGAAGTAGCCGTCGCCGTCGCGACGGGCGGCGTCGCCGACCAGGTAGCGCTTTGAGCCGAAGCGCTCGAAGTAGGTTTCGACGAAGCGCTCGTCCTCCTTGTAGAGGCCGCGCAGCATGCTCGGCCACGGGCGTTCGAGCATCAGCAGGCCCTGGCCTTCGGCGATCGGCTCGCCTGCGCGCTCGTCGACCACCTCGGCCGAGACCCCCGGGAACGGCGTCGTCGCCGAGCCCGGCTTGGTCTGCGTGATCCCCGGCAGCGGCGTGATCATGATCGCGCCGGTCTCCGTCTGCCACCAGGTGTCGACGATCGGGCACCTCTCGCCACCGATCACCTTGTGGTACCAGAGCCAGGCCTTGGGATTGATCGGCTCCCCGACCGAGCCCAGCAGGCGCAGCGAGGAGAGGTCGAACTTGGCGGGGATGTCGGCGCCCCACTTGATGAAGGTGCGGATCGCCGTCGGCGCGGCGTAGAGGATCGTCGCCTTGTAGTCGTGGATCAGCTCCCACCAGATGCCTTTGTGGGGGTAGTCGGGCGCCCCCTCCCACATCACGCTGGTGGCGCCGTTGGCGAGCGGGCCGTAGACGATGTAGGAGTGGCCGGTGACCCAGCCGACGTCGGCCGCGCACCAGTAGACGTCCTCCTCGGGCTTTAGGTCGAAGACGTAGCGGTGGGTGGCGGTGACGCCGGTCATGTAGCCGCCGGTCGTGTGCAGGATGCCCTTCGGCTTCGCCGTGGAGCCCGAGGTGTAGAGGATGAAGAGCGGGTGCTCGGCCTCCATCGGCTCCGCCGGGCACTCCTCGTCGGCCGCCTCGAGGACCTGGTCGTAGAAGACGTCGCGGCCCTCGGTCATCGGGCACTCGATCTGGGTGTGGCGGACGACGACGATCGTCTCCAGGCTCTCGATCCCGCTCAGGTGCTCGTCGACCGTCGGCTTGATCGGCGCCGTCTTGCCCTTGCGCCGCGCGCCGTCGACCGTGACCAGCGCCTTGGCCTGGCTGAACTCCATCCGCTCGGCGACCGACTCGGCCGAGAAGCCGCCGAAGACGACGTTGTGGGGGGCGCCGATCCGCGCGCAGGCGAGCATCGCGACGACGACCTCGGGGATCATCGGCAGGTAGATCCCGACCACGTCGCCCTTGCCCACGCCGAGGTCCTTCAGCGCGTTGGCGAAGCGCTTCACGTCGCGGTGCAGCTCGGCGTAGGTGACGTCGCGCGTCTCCCCCTCCTCGCCGCGCCAGTGGTAGGCGACGCGCTCGCCGCGGCCGGCGGCGACGTGGCGGTCCAGGCACTGGGCGGAGGCGTTCAGGCGCCCGTCCTCGAACCACTTGTAGAAGGGCGGATTGGACTCGTCGAGGGACTGGGTCGGCTCGACGTCCCAGTCGAGCAGCTCCTTGGACTGCCGAAGCCACCAGCCCTCGGGGTCGGCGGCCGCCTCCTCGTAGACCTTCGGGTCCGACCACAGCGCCTGCTCGCGGAAGGCGGCTGGCGGGTCGAACTTCTCGATCGCGAGCATCTGGTCGAGCTCCGCCTCCAGGCCCATTGCCTGCTCCTCAGTTGCCACCGGTTCCTCTCCTCTCCTCGAGTCTCTACTCGGAGATAGTCGCCGATGCGCCCTTTTCGCGCAGCGCCGCCTGGGAGGCTGCCACCCGCGCCACCGGGACCCGGTAGGGCGAGCAGGAGACATAGTCGATGCCGGAGGCGTGGAAGAACTCGATCGAGTCGGGGTCGCCGCCGTGCTCGCCGCAGACGCCGAGCTTGATCTCCTGCTTGGCGCTGCGCGAGAGCCAGGCCCCCATCCGCACCAGCTGGCCGACGCCCGGCGTGTCGAGCGTCTCGAACGGCGAGCGGTCGAAGACGCCGATTTCGATGTAGCGGCCGAGGATGCGGCCCTCGATGTCGTCGCGCGAGAAGCCGAGCGCGGTCTGGGTCAGGTCGTTGGTCCCGAACGAGCAGAAGTCCGCCTCCTCGGCGATCTCGTCGGCGCGCAGGCAGGCGCGGGGCAGCTCGATCATCGTCCCGATCGAGTAGTCGGTGCCGCGCACCAGGCCGGTCCCCTCGGCCAGCCCCTCGATCTGCTCGCGCAGCAGCTCGAGCTCGCGGCGGTAGTCGACCAGCGGCACCATGATCTCGGCGCGGGTCTCGACGCCGTCGGCGCGGGCGGCGGCGAGGGCGCCGAAGATCGCCTCGACCTGCATCGCGTAGATCGCCGGGAAGAGGATGCCGAGGCGGACGCCGCGGGTGCCGAGCATCGGGTTGACCTCCTGCAGGGTGCGGACCCGGCCGAGGTCGTGCGCGAGCGCCGCGGCGTCGGGCGAGCCCTCGCGGCGCGCCTGCTCGAGCTTCTCTTCGACTTCGGCCAGGGGCGGCAGGAACTCGTGCAGCGGCGGGTCGAGCAGGCGGATCGTCACCGGCAGCCCGTCCATCGCCGCGAACAGCTCTTCGAAGTCGCCCTGCTGCAGCGGCAGCAGCCGCGCCAGCCCCGCCCGCCGCTCCTCGTCGCTGTCGGCGAGGATCACGGCGACGATCGCCTCGTGGCGCTCGGGGCCGAAGAACATGTGCTCGGTGCGGCAGAGGCCGATCCCCTCGGCGCCGAACTCGCGCGCTTTGCGCGCGTCCGCGGGCGTGTCGGCGTTGGTCCGCACGCCGAGCCGGCGCGCTTCGTCGGCCCAGCCCAGCACCGCCTGGAAGGCCTCGCTCACCTCCGGCGCGACCAGCGGCACGTCGGCGGCGGTGATCGTCCCGGCCGAGCCGTCGATCGCGATCCGGTCGCCGGCGCGCAGGGTGACGCTGGAGTTGAGCCGCACCTCGCCCGCCTCCTCGTCGATCTTCAGGGCACCGGCGCCGGTCACCGCCGGCACGCCCATGCCGCGGGCGACGAGCGCCGCGTGCGAGGCCTTGCCGCCCTCGGAGGTGAGCACGCCCCTGGCGGCGTGGAAGCCGCCGACGTCGTCGGCCTCGGTGAAGGAGCGGACGAGGATCGTGTCGCGCCCTTCGGCGGCGGCCTCGATCGCGCTCGCCGCGTCGAAGACGATCTCGCCCTTGGCGGCGCCGGGCGAGGCGGCGACGCCTTCGGCGAGGATCTCGTAGTCGGCGTCGGGGTCGAAGGTCGGGTGCAGGAGGGTGTCGAGCGTTTCCGCGTCGATCGTCAGCAGCGCCTGCTCGGCGCTCAGCAGGCCCTCGGCGACGGCGTCGACGGCGAAGCGGACGGCGGCCTGCGCCGGGCGCTTGGCGTTGCGCGTCTGCAGCATGTACAGGCGCCCTTCCTCGACCGTGAACTCGGTGTCCTGCATGTCGCCGTAGTGGCGCTCGAGCTTGCGCAGGATCTCCATCAGCTGCGCGTTGACCTGCGGCAGCCAGCCGGCCAGCTCGGCGATGTCGCGCGGCGTCCGCACGCCGGAGACGACGTCCTCGCCCTGGGCGTTGGGCAGGAAGTCGCCGGAGGGAGTCGGCGCCCCGGTCACCTCGTCGCGGCTGAAGGCGACGCCCGAGCCGGAGGTATCGCCCTTGTTGCCGAAGACCATCTGCTGCACGTTGACCGCCGTGCCCCAGTCGTCGGGGATGCGGTTGAGGCGCCGGTAGGTGACGGCGCGATCGCCCATCCAGGAGTCGAAGACGGCGGCGACCGCGGCACGCAGCTGCGCCGCCGGCTCGGTCGGGAACTCGTAGAGCCCCTGGAATGCCTCGGTCAGGCGCCGCAGCGCGGCGGCATCGAGCTCGGTGTCCTCGCTCACCCCCAGCGACTCCTTCTCGGCCCTGATCAGGTCCTCGAAGCGCCGGCCCTCGATGCCGACGACGACGTTGCCGTACATCTGCACGAAGCGCCGGTAGGAGTCCCAGGCGAAGCGCTCGTTGCCGGTGCGGGCGGCGAGGCCGGCGACCGAGTCGTCGTTGAGGCCCAGATTGAGGACGGTGTCCATCATCCCCGGCATCGACTCGCGGGCGCCGGAGCGGACCGAGACCAGCAGCGGGTCCTCGGGGTCGCCGAGCGCCTTGCCGGCCTGCGCCTCGAGGCGGCCGAGAGCGGCGGCGATCTGCTCGTCGAGACCGGCCGGGAACTCGCCACCGTCCATGTAGGCGACGCAGGCCTCGGTCGTGATCGTGAACCCCGCCGGCACCAGATCGGGCCCGAGCAGCCGCGTCATCTCGGCGACGTTCGCACCCTTGCCGCCGAGCAGCGCGCGCATTTCGCGCGACCCCTCGGCGAAGTCATAGACCCAGCGCTCGCTCACCCCCGGCACCGTACCCGAACGTCCCGAAACTTGTATACAAGTCACCTATAACGAATTCCGGCGCCGACGGGACGATTTCCGCGAACTATCCACGGAAATCGTCCCGTCGGCCGATTCAGAAGGCGAAGATGGCGGTGCAGGTGAGGCCGGCGACGACGCAGTAGACGCCGAACGGGGTCAGGCGGTTGGTCTCGAAATAGCGAAGGAGGAACTTGACCGCCAGCCAGGTCGTGAAGGCGGCGACGAGCGCGGCGACGAACGCCTGACCGCGGACGCCGTCGCCGGCGGAGCCGAGCAGGTCGGGCAGCTTCAGGAAGCCGGCGGCGGCGATGATCGGCGTCGCCAGCAGGAAGGAGTAGCGGGCGGCGTCCTCGTTGGAGAGGCCGCTGAGCAGGCCGCCGCCCATCGTCACCCCCGAGCGTGAGATGCCGGGGATCAGCGCCGCCGCCTGCGCGGCGCCGATCGCCAGCGCCTGGCGAAAGCTCATCCGCGAGATCCGCGGGTCGCTGTCGCCTTCCCAGTCCCCCGCCCGCGGCGCCCGCCGCCGGTAGCGCTCGAAGACGAGCAGGAGGACGCCGTTGAGCGTGAGGAAGATCGCCGCCGAGGTCGCCGAGGCGAACAGGGTGCGCAGCGGGTGCTCGAGCGCAAGGCCGATGATCCCGGCCGGGATCGTGCCGATCACGAGCACCCAGCCGAGGCGGGCGTCGCTGTCCTCGGGGTCGAGCCGGCCGCCGTCGCGGATCGAACGCCAGAGCCCGGCGAAGATCCGCTTCCAGTCCTCAAGGAAGAAGAAGAACAGGACCAGCGCCGTCGCGCAGTGGGTGGCGACGAGGAAGGCGAGGAAGAATTCGTCGTTCTGGTGGATGTCCCAGCCCAGCAGCGAGGGCAGGATCACGGCATGGCCGAGGCTGGAGATCGGGAACGGCTCGGAGACCCCCTGCAGGGCGCCGAGGATGATGGCCTGGAGATAGGAGATCGGTTCCACGCGGAAGCGCGCCAACCTATGCCGCGTACCTAAAGCGCGGCTGAGTTGATCGTGAGGCCGCTCTTACCGGGCGCTCAGTAGCCGGGCGGGTGCCTGACTATGAAGCCTTCCGGCGAGTCGACCCAGGGGTCGTGCCAGCGCGGGCCGGGGCCGCCGACGGTGTCGAAGGCGATGCCGGCGATCACCATCCAGGCGTGCCCGGCATTGGCGTAGACCGTGATCCACTTGCCGGCGCCGGCTTCGCCCCAGGTCTCCAGCCCGGTCGAGTCGAGCGGGCTTTCGAGGAAGCCGCCGCCGTGCAGGGCGAAGCTGACCGCACCCGAGCAGTCATAGCCGGAGGATTCGAAGGAGCCGTGGCCGCCGCCCCAGATGTAGGGGGTCATCGCGATCGAGTTGGCGGCGGCGATCGCGTCCTTGACCGCCTGCGGCGCCGAGGCCGGGGCGCTGGCTTCGCTTTCGTTGATCACCTGCGCGCGTTCGCCGGGGTTGAGCGGCGCCGGCACCTGCGCGATCGGCCCGCCTTCTACGGTGCCGCCTTCGGAGGCGATCTGTTCGGAGATCGAGGCGAGGTTGTTGGAGAGCGCTTCTTCGCGCGACTCGAGCCCTTCGAGCGTCGCCCGCCGCTGCGCCTGCGCTTCCTTCAGTTCGGCAAAGCGGGCCTCGGCTTCGGCCCGGGCAGCGGCGACTTCGGCCTCCATCGCGGCGACCGCGTCGCGCGATTCTTCGACTTCGTCGCGGTGCTTGGTGAGGCGCCCGACCGCTGCCTTGACTTCGTCGCGCAGCGTCTTCACCCGCTCGACGACCGAGTCGTCGTAGCTCTGGATCCGGTTCAGGTATTCGCTCTGCGCCGACATCTCGGCCCAGTCTTCGGATTCGAGGATCGCGTTGACGACGTCGGGCGAGCCCGCCTCGTACATCGCCACCAGCCGTTCGCTGAGCACGCCCATCGCCCGCCGCAGCTTCGCCCGCACCTCTTCCAGGTGGTCGCGTTCGTCTTCCAGCGCCTGCGTCGCGGCGTCGAGCTTTTCTTCCTCGGCGGCGAGTTCGGCCTCGACCGCGGCCTGCTTCTGGCGCAGCGCCGAGACTTCGCCGATCATCGAGTCGATCGCCTTGTTCTGGGCGGCGATCGTTTCCGCCAGTTCGCTCTGGTCGGCGCGGACGCCTTCGAGCTTGTCGCGGGTCGATTCGAGCTTTTCCTGCGGCGTCTCGGCAGGGGCGGTCCCCTGCCAGACAGCGGCGAAGATGGTGAGAGCGGTCAGGAGGAGCGTCGCGAAAAGCAGCGCGCGACGCCTGTGCGCGAGGTGATCCAGCATCCGACCGCAGGCTAGCGAAGACGCCCGGGAATTGTTAGGAGTTGCTAATAACCTGCAACTTCCCTTGCAAATAAGCGGTTTCGGACCCCCGTTGCAGGAGTCCGAAACCGCTTGTAGACGGGCTTAGGACAGCAGTTTGGCCTTTGCCTTGTCGAACTCCTCCTGCGACAGGGCGCCCTTTTCCTTCAGCTCGTTGAGCTTGTGCAGTTCGTCGGCCGCCGAGCCGGTGGTGGCCTGCTGGCGGACGTATTCGTCGAAATGCTGTTTGGCCTCGGCCTGGGCCTTGATCGTTCGGTCCCGCATCCCGCTGCCGCGCGCGATCAGGTAGACGAGCGCGGTCAAGAACGGGATGAAGACCAGGAACAGAACCCATACCGCCTTCCACCAGCCGGACAGCTCATGGTCGCGGAAGAGGTCGGTGAGGATCACGATCAGGATCCAGATCCAGATCACGAAGAAGAAAATCTCGAGGGCGATGAGGAGGAGTTCCCCAAAGCTGATGTCTGCGAGCGGCAAGACGGTTCCTTTCCGATTTGCACTTGTCGGGGGTTGGGGCATCGCCCCTTGCTGCTGAAGACGCTACCTCTCAGGGCGGCGCCCTGTATACGCCCATTCGGGTGAAATCACCTACGAGTCAGCGCGCGAGGCGCCAGCTGAACAGCGTCACCGCGACCGAGGTGGCGAGATTGAGACTGGAGACGCCCTCCCGCATCGGGATCGAGATGCGGGCGTCGGCGCGCTCCAGCAGGCCGCCGGTGAGGCCGTGGCGCTCGGTGCCGAAGGCGAGCAGCGCCCGCGGCGGCAGCTCGTCGGGGTGCAGGTCCTCGCCCTCGGGGTCGATCGCCAGCAGCGGCCGGTCGCTCTCCGGCAGGGCCTCGATCGCGCTCACCGGCAGCGCGAAGTGCAGGCCGGCGGCGCCGCGCACGGCGTCGGGGTACCAGGGGTCGTGCTCGCCGGTGCTGAGCAGCGCCGCGGCGTCGGCGGCGGCGGCGACCCGGACGCAGGCGCCGATGTTGCCCATGTTGCGCGGGTCCTCGAGCAGGACGATCGGCGCCGCTCGCGGGTCCGCCAGCGTGGCCGCCAGGTCGAAGGCGGGGCGGCGGGCGATCGCGACGACCCCGGTGCGCGGCACCAGCGGCACGATCCGCGCCAGCGTCTCGGCGTCGACCGTCTGCACCCGCCCGGCGAGCTGCCCGGCGAGGTCGGGCGCCAGCTCGCCCGCCAGCCGCTCCAGCTCCTCGGGGTCGACGGCAACCGTCTCCTCGAGCTCGGCGCCGAAGCGCAGCGCGTGCTTGAGGGCGTGAAAGCCCTCGATCACGACCAGCGAGCGGTCGCGGCGCGCGCGGCGGAACCGATGGATCTGCTCATCCCCCACGGGCGCATCATGCCGCGGAGCGGCAACGGCCACGCCCCGCCCACCGGGCGGCGGCCGTTGCC
>JBEHWY010000067.1:0-18269 GCA_048498975.1 Actinomycetota bacterium
GGTGGTGGGAGATTACTCTTTGCCCCGTCCCCCCCCCCCCCTGCCCGACTGCCGCATTTGCTTCAATCGGATCACCAGAGAAAGGAGGTGGTCCTATTTTGAGTCACATGCTTGAGGGGACTCTGGAGGTGCAGGGCCGCTAGGCGCCGCACTGGTTCGGGCGCCCGGCGGAATCCACCCCGGGCACCGGCGAACGTCAGGGAGTCGGGCTTTGTCCCACCCGTTCGCAGTTCCCGCGTTCGTCCCTATGCACCAGCCTGAGGGCCGCCCCTTGCGGGGCGGCCCTCTTTTTTTGGCAGGCGCCCTCGCACCGCTGCGGTGGGAGGGGCGCCTTGGCGGGAGAGAGATCGCCGTGTGAGGAAGCGCTAGGGCCGGCCGCCGTGGTGGGGGACGTCGACGCGGGCGGTGTAGAGGGAGGCGCGGGGCTCGTTGTTGCCCATGCCGAGGCGCCAGTCGGGGGCGACGCAGAGCAGCAGGGTGCGGCCGTCGGCGCCGCCGAGCATCGCCGCGTAGATCGCCATCCCCGGCTCGGGGGCGGGGTGTTCCTCGAGGATCTCGCCGCCGGGCGCGATGCGGGCGACGCGGGTGCCGAGCGAGTCGCCGCACCAGGCGCAGCCCTCGGCGTCGAGGGTGCAGCCGTCGGGGCCGTAGCCGACCTTGGCGTAGGCGGCGTCGATCTCCGCCAACGGCGGCGTCGGCGCGATCTGGGCGTAGACGCGGCGGCCCGAGAGGACGCCGTCGGGGGAGAGGTCGAAGGCGGTGAGCCGGGCGGCGATCGTCTCGGCGACGATCAGCGTCTCTTCGCCCGGCGGGATCATGATCGAGTTCGGGAAATGCAGGCCCTCGGCGGCGGCGCTGACGGTGCCGTCGGGGTCGACCCGGATCAGGGTCGCGGCCCGCGCCTGCTCGCCGGCGTAGAGGTCGTAGCCGAAGTTGCCGACCCAGGCACGGCCCTTGGAGTCGACGACCATGTCGTTGGCCTCGCCGCGCGAGAGCGGCGCGAGGTCGGCGTGGACGCTCTGCTCGCCGTCGGTGCCGACGCGCCAGATCTTGTGGCCCGTCATCGAGACGGCGAGCAGATCGCCATCGGGCAGCCAGCCGAGCCCCGAGGGCTGCTCGAGCGGTATCTCGCGCTCGATCGCGCCCTCGGGGTCGACGACGAGGACTCGACCCCCGTCGCTGTAGAAGTCGGAGACCCACCAGCGGCCCTCGTGCCAACGCGGGCTCTCGAAGAAGGTCCCTCCTCCCATGAGCTTGGTCAGCTCACGCACGTCTCGAACCTAAGCCGCCGCGCCCCAGCGCGCTCCCGCCCTCCGCCCCAACCTTGGAAGAACTCCATGCCTCATGGGGCCGACGGGACGATTTCGGGTGACTATCACCCGAAATCGGCCCGTCGGCGGTCAGGGTTCGGTGCGGGCTTGGTCGATTTCGGCTTGGAAGCGCTGCATGCCGGCTAGCCAGCGTGGGGGGTCGGTGGCTTTGCGCTGGATGTAGGTCTCGACCTCGGGGTGGGAGAGGACGAGGAAGCGGCCCTCCTCGATGCCGGCGACGAGCGCCGCGGCGGCTTCGTCCGGGGTGATCGTCTCGCCGGAGGCGCTGGCGAGGCGCGAGCTGGGGTCCTCCTCGCGCCAGGTTTCGAGCATCGGCGTCGCCACGCCCTGGGGGCAGAAGCAGGAGAAGGAGACGCCCGAGCCCGGGCCGCCGTAGGTGATCGCCAGCCACTCGGCGACGGCGACGGCGGCGTGCTTGGTCACCGAGTAGGGCATCAGGCCGGGGTTGGCGAGCAGGCCGGCGGCGGAGGCGGTGGCGCTGAGGTGGCCGTGGCCGCGCTCGAGCATCCCCGGCAGCAGCCGCCGCGCCGCCCAGACGTGGGCCATCACGTTGATCTCCCAGGTCCGCTGCCAGTCCTCGTCGCCGACCTCGGGTCCGCCGTATGGCCCGGCGATGCCGGCGTTGGAGCAGAACAGGTCGACCGGGCCGAAGCGGGCCTCGGCGGCGTCGACGAGGCGGTCGATCTCCGCCGCGCGGCCGACGTCGACGGCGAGGCCGAAGCTGTCGGCTGTGTCGGCGGCGAGCTCGGCGGCGACGCGCCCCGCGGCGGCCCCGTCGATGTCGGCGACGACCACCGCCCGCGCTCCCGCCCGGGCCAGCCGCTGCGCCAGCGCTGCGCCGATGCCGCTGCCGCCGCCGGTGACGACCGCGTGCGCGCCGGCGACCTTCATCGCTCGCGTTGCGCGGTCATCGCCGCTTCGACCGCGGCGGACAGCTCGGTGCCTTTGAGCGACGGGATCGGCCCGGCGGCGAGGCCGCCGATCAGGGTGGCGCAGTACTGGTCGGCGATTTCGGTCGCCGTCATCCGTCCCTTCGGCTCGAACCAGGTCCAGGCCCAGTTGCACATGCCGAAGACCTGCAGGGCGGTCAGCTGCGGGTCGACGGCGGCGAAGGCGCCGGAGTCGATGCCGCGGCGGATGACCTCGATCACCAGCCGCGAGTACTCGTCGCGCATTGAGCGCACCTCGGCCATCAGCTCTTCGGAGGCCGAGCGGACGATCTCGCGCGAGAAGGCGACGGTCGCGGCGCGGTCGTCCTGCTGGGAGAGCATCAGCTGGTAGACGATCAGCTGCAGCTGGTCGACCGGGTCCTCGAAGCCGGCGAGGAAGTCCGCCGCCTCGGCCAGTCGCCGCCGCATGTATTCGGCGTTGAGCTGCTCGAGCAGCGCTTCCTTGCTGCCGAAGTGGTGCAGGACCGTGCCCTTGCTGATGTCGAGGGCTTCGGCGACGTCGCGGACGCTGACCTCGTCGTAGCCGCGCTCGGCGACCATCTCGGTGAAGCACTGGAGGATCTCGCCCCGCCTGCTCTTGCGCGCCACGGCCGCCATCATGCCAACAGCTCCCGCGCGATGATGAAGCGCTGGATCTCGGCGGTGCCGCCGCCGATCTGCATCAGCTTCGCGTCGCGCATGTAGCGCTCGACCGGGAACTCGTCGATGTAGCCGTAGCCGCCGAGCACCTGGACCGCCTCCGTGCTCACCTTCATCGCGACGTCGCCGGCGAGCAGCTTGGCGGCCGAGGCGAGCGCCCGCTGGTCGCGCTCGCCGGCGTCGATGCGGGCGGCGACCTGGCGGGTCAGCGCCCGGCAGGCCTCGGTCTCGGCGAACATGTCGGCGAGCTTGGCGCCGATCATCTGGAACTCGCCGATCGGCCTGCCGAACTGGCGGCGCTCGCCGGCGTAGGCCAGCGCCGCCTCCAGCGCCCCCTGGGCGATGCCGACCGACTCCGCCGCCAGCAGCACCCGCTCGGAGTCCAGGCCCTCGAGCAGGATCGCGCGGCCGCCGTCGGGGGCGCCGACCAGTGCGTCTTCGCCGACCTCGCACTCGTCGAGCAGCAGCTCGCCGGTGGGCGAGCCGCGCCAGCCCATCTTCGAGAACTTCTTGCCGCGGGCGAAGCCGGGCGAGTCGGTGGGGACCGCGAACATCGCCAGCGAGCGCTCGCCGTGCTCGGGGGTGCGGGCGTAGATCAGCGCCAGGTCGGCGACCGGGCCGTTGGTGATGAAGGTCTTGGTGCCGTTGAGGCGCCAGCCGCCCTCGGTCCGCTCGGCCCGGGTGCGCATGCTCATCACGTCGGAGCCCGCCTCGGGCTCGGTCATCGCCAGGCAGCCGACGAGCGAGCCGTCGATCAGCCCCGGCAGCCAGCGCTCGCGCTGCGCGGCGTTGCCGTGGCGGGCGATGCGGCCGACGACCATGTCGGCCTGGTGCAGGACGGTCGCCGCGGTTGAGACGCAGACCGCGGCCAGCTCCTCGCCGATCAGGCAGAGCTCGGTGAGGCCGAGCCCGGCGCCGCCGAGCTCGCTCGGCACGGTGGCGCCGAGCAGGCCCAGCTCGGCCGCTTCGGCCCAGCTCTGCGCCGGGAAGCTCTGGGCGGCGTCGATGTCGTGGGCGCGCGGCGCCACCTTCTCCTGCGCGAACTCGTGCAGGGTGGCGCGCAGCAGGCGCTGCTCGTCGGAGAGGCCGAGGTCGGCGGAGCGCGGCAGCGGCATCAGCGACCCTCGAAGCGCGGCTCGCGCCGCTCGAGGAAGGCGGCGGCGCCCTCGCGGCGGTCGGCGGAGGCGAGCAGCGCCGCCAGGCGGCCCTCGGTGCGGGCGTTGGCCTCGTCGATAGAGCAGCGCGAGTCCTCGCGAGGGGAGGCGAGGACGGCGCGGGTGCAGAGCGGCGCCGCGGCTGCGATCCGCTCGGCCAGGGCGCGGGCCCGCGCGCCGACCTCGGCGGCGGGGACGGCGGCGTCGACGATCCCCAGCCGCTCGGCCTCGGCGCCGTCGACGAGGTCGCCGGTCAGCAGCAGGCGCGCCGCGGTCGCGGGTGGAATCAGGCGCGGCAGGCGGGCGAGGCCGCCGGTGGCGGGGATGATCCCGAGCCGCACCTCTGGCATCCCCAGCTTCGCCTCGGTGGCGGCGACGCGCAGGGTGCAGGCGAGGGCGAGCTCCAGCCCGCCGCCGATCGCGTGGCCGTTGACGGCGGCGATCGACGGCATCGGCAGTGCCGCGACGGCGTCGACGGCGGCGCGCAGCCGGCGGTTGTAGGCGAGGTTCTCGGCGTCGGAGGCGGCCTCGATCTCCCTGATGTCGGCGCCGGCGGCGAAGACGTCGCCGCTGCCGGTGAGGATCGCGCAGCGCACCTCGGCGTCGGCGGCGAGCGTCGCGGCGGCCTCGCGCAGCGCTGTCGCCATCGCCGCATCGAGGACGTTGCGGCGGGCCGGGTTGGCGAGCGCGATCGTCGCCACGTGGCCCGCGCGGGCGACCTCGACCAGGGCGCCGCCGGCCGGCGCGGCGGCCGCCATCAGCCGCTGACCACGGCCTCGCGGCCGGGGCGGGTGAGGACGATCTCGGGAACGACGCAGGTGGGGGAGAGGCGCAGCAGGGCGCGGACCGATTCGGCCAGGTCGGCGGTGCGGATCATCTCCGCCGCCGGCACCGGGTTCTGCGCGTAGTCGGCGAGCTCGGTGTCGACGAAGCCGGGGCAGAGGACGCAGGACTTGATCCCCTCGCCGGAGAGCTCCTCGTTCATCGCCTCGGTGAAGCCGACCAGGCCGTGCTTGGCCGCCGAGTAGACGCCGAGGCCGGCGACGCCGCGCTTGCCGACGATCGAGGCCATGTTCACGACGACCGCGTTGCGGTGCTCGGCGGCGGCGGCGCGCAGCAGGTCGATCGCCTCGCGGTAGAAGAGGATCGCCGCGCGCAGGTTGAGCGCCAGCTGCAGGTCGACCTTCTTCACCTCGTAGTCGTCGAGCTCGGCGTGGATTCCCATGCCGGCGTTGTTGACGAGGACGTCGAGGCGGCCGCAGCGCTCGCGGTGGGCGGCGACGGCGGCGGCGATCTGCTCGGCGTCGAGGACGTCGGCGGCGACGGGGTGGACGGACGCGCCGGTGGCGGCGAGCTCGGTGGCGGCGCGCTCGAGCTTCTCCGGGGTGCGGGAGACGAGGGTTAGGTCGTAGCCCTCCTCCGCCAGCATCGCGGCGATCGCGAAGCCGATCCCGCTCGAGGCGCCGGTGACGAGCGCGGTCCTGGCCGGAGTGCCCTCCATGAGGGTAGACTAACCGTCCGGACGGTCAGTTGCCATCGGCCCCCGAGGGGATAAGGAATGGACGAGCTCGATCTCTACCGCGAAGTCACCCGCATCCGCGCGCTCGAGCTGCTCCTGCACCGCTACATCGAGGAGCACGGCTTCGGCGGCTTCTGGCACCCCGGCCTCGGCCAGGAGGGTCTGCAGGCCGGCGCCGTCGCCGCCCTGCGCGAAGACGACTACCTCTTCTACGCCCACCGCGGCCTCGGCTACGCGCTGGCCAAGGGGATGTCGCCGCTCACCCTGCTCGCCGACCTCTTCGGCAAGACCGGCGGCAGCGTCGGCGGCAAGGGCGGCGGCACCGTCCACTTCGTCGACCCCGCGCGCGGCGTGCTCGGTCAGGGCGGCACCGTCGGCTCCAGCTTCGTGCTCGGCGCCGGCGCCGGAGTCTCGGCCCAGCTGCTGGGGCAGGATCGGGTGGTGGCGATCTTCTTCGGCGACGGCGCCGCCGCTCGCGGCACCTTCCACGAGGCGGCGCTGACCGCCTCGGTCTGGAAGCTGCCGCTGGTCTGGATCTGTGAGAACAACGGCTGGGCGATCTCGGCGCCGATCGCCGAGCAGAGCCCGACCGAGGACATCGCCGACCGCGCCGCCGCCTACGGCGTGCCGGGCGTGGTGGTCGACGGCCAGGACGCGTTGGCGGTGCGGGTGGCGGCCGCCGAGGCGGTGGCGCGGGCGCGCGCCGGCGAGGGGCCGACGCTGATCGAGGCGAAGACGTTGCGCATCCGCGGCCACTACGAGGGCGACAAACAGAGCTACCGCGAGGACCTCGGCGACGGGCTCGAGGTGCCGCGCGATCCGCTGGTGCTGCTGCGCGAGAGCGGCGCGGTGCCGGCGGACGCCGCCGACCGGCTCGACGAGGAGGCGCGTGAGGAGGCCGAGGCGGCGCTGGCCGCGGTGCTGGCGCTGCCCGGTCCCGACCCCGACGTCGTCACCGAGGGGGTCTGGGTATGAGCGGTGCGACCACGACCGAGGCGCCGGTGATCGGCTACGGGCGGGCGATCAACCAGGCGCTGGCTGAGGAGATGCGGCGCGAGGAGCGGGTTTGGATGCTGGGCCAGGACGTGGGGAAGATGGGCGGCGTCTTCGGCGTCACCCGCGGCCTCTTCGACGAGTTCGGCCCGAAGCGCGTGCGCGACACGACGCTGAACGAGACCTTCATCGTCGGCGCCGCCGTCGGCGCGGCGCTGACCGGCACGATCCCGGTCGCCGAGCTGCAGTTCGCCGACTTCATGCTGATCGCCGGCGACGAGGTCTTCCACAAGATGGCGAAGTGGCGCTACATGCACGGCGCCCAGCTCTCGGTGCCGATGGTGTTGCGGCTGCCGACCGGAGTCCTCGGCGGCGTCGGCGCCGAACACTCGCAGTCGCTGGAGGCGCTGGGGATGCACTTCCCCGGCCTCAAAGTCGCGCTGCCGGCGACGCCGGCCGACGCCAAGGGCCTGCTGAAGACGGCGATCCGCGATCCCAACCCGGTGCTGTTCTTCGAGCACAAGGGGATGTACCGGGTGAAGGGCCCGGTGCCCGCGGACCCGGAGTTCCTGGTGCCCTTCGGCGAGGCCGCGGTGCGCCGCACCGGGACTCACCTGACCGTCGTCGCCACCGGCCTGATGGTGCCGCGGGCGCTGGAGGCCGCCGAGCGCCTCGCCACCGCCGGCGTCGAGCTCGAGGTGATCGACCCCCGCACCCTCGTCCCCCTCGACATGGAGACGATCGTCGCCTCGGTCGAGAAGACCGGCCGCGCCCTCGTCGTCCACGAGGCGGTCCGCACCGCCGGCCCCGGCGCCGAGATCGCCGCCCGCATCCAGGAAGCCGCCTTCTTCTCCCTCGACGCCCCCGTCTGGCGCCTCGGCGCCCTCGACACCTCGATCCCCCAAAGCCCCGACCTCGAGCAGCTCGTCATCCCCAGCGCCGCCGAAATCGAGGCCGCGGCGCGGGAGCTCGTCGCGCTTTAGAGCGCTGCGGCGTCGCCGACCCGTGGGCTTGCCAGCTCGGCGGCGAGGGTGCGGACAGCGCCGATGGCGCGGTCGATGAGGGCACCGCTCGGCAAGTGCGGCAGCTCGACGACGAAGGCGGTGCTCTCCCGCAGGGTGTGGTTCTGCCAGCTGGAGGCGCTGCCGGGGTAGCGGGCGAGCTGGACGAAGGGGAGGCCGGCGAGCTCGGCGAAGCGGCGCTCGACGAAAGGGTCGCCGCCGGAGCGGTCGACGAGGTCGAGCGGCTGGTGGAACCAGATCGTCAGGTCGGGGCGGATGCGGCGGATCAGCTTCGCGGCGGCGCTCGACTCGGGCTCCGAGAGCGGGCCGGTGCCGGAGTATTCGAGCCCGCCGAGGTGGGCCCAGTGGAAGGGGAAGTTGCGGTTGAGGTCGACGCCGTGGGCGTTGCCGCGGGTGCCAGCCGCGACCCCGTCGGGGTTGACCGTCGGCACCAGCCAGAGGTCGGTGCGCCGCGGCGCCGCTTCGCCCGCCAGTCGCCGCGCGATCGGGATCCCCGCCGTCTCGTTGCCATGGATGCAGCCGACGACGAGGACGGTCAGCGCCGGCTCGGGCGCTTCGACGTGGAGCGCGACCAGCGGGCGTCCCTTGACCGAGTGGCCGATCAGGCCGCGTGCGGCGCTGGCGCTTGCCGTCTGGCCGCAGGCCAGCAGGCAGACGGTCGCGGTCAGCGCGAGGAGAGCTCTATGCGGGGCAGTCGTCCAACGAGAGGAGGTTGTCGGGCGAGTAGGAGTCGGCTTCGGTCTTGAGGTACTTGTGACCCTCGTGCGTGGCGATTTCGACCCACGCTTTCTCGCCGCCCTCGGAGACATAGAAGCGCCATCTTCCCTCTTCGATCCCGGCGATCGCCTCGGCGACGCTCACCTTCCAGCGCGTCCCGTCGGCGTTGAGACCCCCGACCATGCGGATGCGCAGGTGCGGGCCGTGCTCGGGTTCGTTCTCGATGCAGCTGATCTGCAGGTCCATCGCGCCCTTTCGTTCGTGCGTCTCCCCCGTCCGTGCGCAGCATATGAGCCGAGCGTTTGACGCGCACGAATAATCAGGCGATTCTCATCGATGGCGTGGCGCTCAGGCGTAGTCCGCGGCGTCCCAGGCTTCGAGGCGGTCCTTGACGGCGACGGCGAAGCGGGTGGCGTCGGCGCCGTCGACGGCGCGGTGGTCGAAGGTGACGGCGAGGCGGAGGATCGGGCGGATCGCGATCGCCTCGTTGCCGTGCTCGTCGGCGACGACCCAGGGGCGGCGCTGGATCGTGGGGACGCCGAGGATCGCGACCTGGGGCTGGTTGATGATCGCCGGGGCGGAGACGGCGCCAACCGAGCCGGGGTTGGAGAGGGTGAAGGTGCCGCCGGCGAGATCGTCGGGGGCGAGGCGGCGGGTGCGGGCGCGCTCGGCGAGGTCGGCGATCGCGTCGCCGATCCCGGGCGCGGTGAGGCGGTCGCAGTCCTTGATCACCGGCACCAGCAGGCCCTCGGGAGTGTCGACGGCGACGCCGAGGTTGACCGGCTGCCAGAGGATCGTGCGCTCGCCGAGGAAGGTCGAGTTGAGCCGCGGGTGCTCGGCGAGGGCGGCGCAGGCGGCGCGGGCGATCAGCGGCAGGTAGGAGAGCTTCGCCTCGCCGGCCGCGGCGCGGGCGGCGTTGAGCTCGGCACGGGCGCGCACCACGGCGCTGAGATCGACGTCGACCTCAGTCGTCATGTGCGCCGCCGTCTGCCGCGAGCGCACCATGTGCTCGGCGATCACCTGCCGCACCCGGCTGGTCTGGACGACCTGGTGGGGGATGGCTTCGTAGCCGGGAGGGAGGGTCGTGGGGCCGGACGGCGAGGGCTCGGGCCGCGCGGTGGGGGAAGGCTGGGTAGGGGGGGAGGATCGGGCGCCGGTGGCGGACGCGCCGGCCGGGGCGGCGGTCGTGGCCGTTGCGCCGCCGGCCGCAATGGCGGCTTCGACATCGCCCTTGCGGATCCGGCCGTTGCGGCCGGATCCCTGAACACTCGCGAGATCGACCCCATGCCGCGCCGCCATCCGCCGCGCCACTGGCGACGCCGCCACGCTCCCACCGCTCGCGGCCGGAGCACGCTCGAGCAAGCTCAACACCGCCTCGGCCGCCGCCCTCGGATCGAACCTCCCGAACGCGTCGCGCCCCGCCGCCGCCCGCGCCGCCAGGCCGACGCCACCGTGGCTGAGCTTTTCCGGACTATGTGCGGAAAAAGTCGACCGCGCTCTCGAATCTGGGAGGGACGTTGGGGAGGGGTCTCCGGACACTGAGCCCGAAGCGCCGGCGGTCCCAGAGGCGTCAGCCCCAGCGTCAACACGCTGAGCGGCGTCCGGAGACCCCTCCCCAACGTCCCCGGCGGCCTCGAGAGCAGCCGCCGCATCCGCACCGACCGCAAGCTCCGCCAACGGCGCCCCGACTGCCACGTTGGCGCCGACGTCGACGAGCTGCTTCGCCAGCACCCCGGCGGCCGGCGCCACGATCTCGGTGTCGACCTTGTCGGTCGCGATCGCGCAAAGCGGCTGCTCGGCGCTGACCTCCTCGCCGACGGCGACCAGCCATTCGATCACCGTGCCCTCCTCGACCGAGACGCCCATGTGGGGCATCGGCACTACGACCGTGGTGGCCTCGCTCACCCCCCGACCTCGATCAGGACCTTGACGTCGTCGCCGGGATCGCTGGCGAGGCGTTCGATCTCGGCCGGCGTGTCGGCGAGGGGGGCGCGGCGGGTGATGATGCCGGCGGGGTCGAGCAGGCCGGAGTCGATCATCGCCGCCACCCGGGGCAGGTCGTTGTGGTACCCGAGGGCGGTGAGCAGGGAGCGCTCGTAGAGGAGCATGCGGCCGACGTCGACCGGGACCGGCTTCTTCGGGATGCCGGCGACGACGATGCGGCCGCCGCGGGTCGTCATCTCCAGTGCCGCTTCCAACGCTGGCGCGGCGCCCGAGCAGTCGACGATGACCTCGGCGCCGCCACCGCCGATGAGGCCGCGGACGGCCTTGGCGGCCTCGCGGCCCTCGTCGGCCGGGTCGTGGGTGGCGAAGCCCTCGGCCTCGGCGCGGGCGCGGCGGCCGGGGTGGCGCTCGAGGACCAGGGGCTCGAGGCCGAGGGCGCGGCCGACGAGGGCGGTGCAGGCGCCGATCGGGCCGTAGCCGACGACGACGAGGCGTTCGCCGGCGCGGGCGCCGCCGCGGTCGAGGGCGTGGAGGCCGACGGCGAGCGGCTCGAGCAGGGCGCCGACCTCCTGGGAGACGCCGGGGGGGAGGGGCACGGCGCAGTAGGCGGGGAAGCGGACGAGGGGGGCGAAGGCGCCGTCGGAGGAGAGGCCGATCGAGCCGCTGAGGCGGCAGAGGTTGTACTCGCCGCGGACGCAGGCCTCGCAGACGCCGCAGCGCCAGCAGGCGTCGGCGGAGACGCGGTCGCCCGGGGCCAGGTCGGTGACGCCCTCGCCGACGGCGGTGACGGTGGCCGAGAACTCGTGGCCGAGGGTGACCGGCGGCTGCTGGCCGGTGAGCGGGTGGTCGCGGCCGGGGCGGATCGCGAAGGGGGCGCGGAACTCGGCGACGTCGGAGCCGCAGATGCCGCAGAAGGAGACCTCGGCCTCGACCATCCCGGGCCCAAGGGGGAGCGCCAGCTCGACCTCGTCGAGCCGCACGTCACCCGCGGCATGCCAGCGAACAGCCTCCACCGGGGCCGAATCTAGCATTTGACCGCCCGGTCGGTCAACGTGATAGAACCCCCGAAATTGGAGGTCCCATAAAGGCCCGCCGCGGGGCGCTTTCGCCCCCATTGGGCCGGGGCTAACGTGGCTTCATCGCTCCGCGCGGCGCAGCCGGGGGCGGGTGGAGTCCTGGGAACCGAGGAGGAGTGCTGTGGCCGGACTTGTTTGCGGGGTCGACATCGGCGGGACGTTCACCGACTGCGTCCTGATCGGCGAGGACGGCCGCGTCGCCTACGGCAAGGCGCTCTCCTCGCCCGCCGACTCCTTCCAGTCCGGCTTCTTCGGCTCGATCGAGTCGGCCGGCGACCAGCTCGGCCTCTCCGCCGCCGACCTCTACACGAACATGGACCGGCTGATCTCGCACGGCTCGACCGTCGCCACCAACATCGTCGTCGAGCGCAAGGGCGCCGCGATCGGCCTGATCACCACCCGCGGCTTCGAGGACACCGTCCGCACGATGCGCGGCCTCGGCCGCCCCACCGGCGAGCCGCCCGAGAACCTGCTGCGCTTCGCCGAAACCCGCAAGCCCGAGCCGCTGGTCCCGATCGAGCGCACCTTCGGCGTCGCCGAGCGGATCGACTCCGACGGCGACGTCGTCGTCGCGCTCAACGAGGAGGAGGTCGCCGCCGCCGCGCAGGCGCTGCTCGCCGCCGGGGTCGACACGATCGCGATCGCCTTCCTCTGGTCGGTCCGCAACGACGCCCACGAGCGCCGCGCCCGCCAGATCGTCGAAGAGAACGCCCCCGGCGTCTTCGTCACGATTTCGAGCGAGATCTCGAAGGCGGTCGGCGAGTACGAGCGCTTCGTCGCCACCCTGATCAACTCCTACGTCGGCCCGGTGACCAGCACCTACCTGCACGGCGTCCAGGACCGCCTCGGCGAGGTCGGCTTCAGCGGCGAGCTGCACATCATGCAGTGCCACGGCGGCATGGTCCCGCTCGGCCTCGGCGCCGACCGGCCGATCTTCACGATCGGCTCCGGCCCGGTCGGCGGCCTGATCGGCTGCGCCCGCGTCGCCGACGACCTCGGCCGCCGCGACATCATCGCCTCCGACATGGGCGGCACCTCGTTCGACGTCGGCATCATCAAGGACGGCGAGCCGCTCGCCGCCGACGACACCCTGCTCGGCAAGTGGCGCTACCGCGTGCCCGCCGTCGAGGTGATCTCGATCGGCGCCGGCGGCGGCTCGATCGCCTGGATCGACGAGCTCGGCGGCGGCCTCCGCGTCGGCCCGCAGAGCGCCTCCAGCCTGCCCGGCCCCTGCTGCTATGACCGCGGCGGCGAGGAGCCGACGGTGACCGACGCCGACCTGATCCTCGGCTACATCGCCCCCGAGGCGACCTTCGGCTCCAAGGGCGAGCGCGGCGGCTTCAAACCGCGCCGCGACCTCGCCGAGAAGGCGATCCGCGAGAAGGTCGCCGAGCCGCTCGGCCTCTCGCTGACCGACGCCGCGCTCGGCATCGTCGAGGTCGCCAACGCGAAGATGGCGGCGGCGCTGGAGAACGAGATCATCGGCCGCGGCTTCGACCCGCGCGACTTCGTCCTCATGTCCTACGGCGGCGCCGGCCCCTTCCACGCCGCCGGCTACGCCGCCTCGCTCGGCGTCGAGACGATCGTCGTCCCCGGCGAGGCGGCCTCGGTCTGGTCGGCGTTCGGCATCTCCCAGGCCGACATCCGCTACCAGTACGAATCCTCGGTCGTCCTGATCGAGCCCTTCGACGCGGCCCGCGTCAGGGGCGCCTTCGACGAGCTCGAAGGCCGCGCCCGCACCGCCCTCTCGGAGCGCGAGGACGCCGCCGCCTTCGAGTTCCGCCGCTTCGCCCGGATGCGCTTCCAGTGGCAGCGCCACGAGCTCGAGATGCGCTTCCCCGACGGCGAGATCGACGCCGCCACCCTGGAGGAGGTCAAGCGCCAGTTCGTCTCCCTCTACACCGAACGCTACGGCGAGGTGGCGCTGCTGCCCGGCGCCCGGGTGGAGATCGTCTCGATCCGGCTCGAGCCGGCGATCGAGATGGGCTCGGCCAACCTCGACCGGCTCGACGTCGCGGAGGGCGAGGAGTTCCGCAAGGGCAGCCGCGAGGTCTACTTCGAGCGCGGCGCCGGCCCGGTCGACGCCGCCGTTTTCAACGGCGACGCGATGCCGCTCGGCGAGGTGGTCGAGGGGCCGGCGGTGATCGACCTGGCGATCACCGGGATCGTCCTGCCGCCCGGCACCCGCTGCGAGCGCCGCCAGACCGGCGACTTCGTCATCACCCTCGACCACGCCGCCGCCTGAGGAGGCCCGCCGATGAACCCCGCCACCGCCACGCCCGCCGCCGACGCCGAGCGACCGCAGCGCCCGCCCGAGTTCTGGGACGGCGTCGACCACGCCTTCAACCCGACCGGCCCGGTCCAGGTGCCGCCCGGCCTCACGCTCAGCACCGAGGCCGAGACCGAGATCGACCCGATCACCTACGAGGTCGTCCGCCACGGCCTCTGGAACGCCAACGCCGAGCACGTGCGCGAGATCGAGAACCTCGCCGTCTCCCAGATCACGGTCGAGATCCGCGACTTCCAGCCCTGCATCCTCACCGAGGACGCCGAGCTCCTCTACTTCGGCCCCTGCCTGCAGTACATGTCGGGGATGCTCGACATGATGACCCGCTACATCCTCGAACACCGCGGGGAACGGGTCCGCGACGGCGACATGTGGCTCTGCAACGACCCGATCATCGGCACCGCCCACCAGCCGGACGTGGGGCTGATGTGCCCGGTCTTCATCGACGGCGAGGTCTTCTGCTGGGTCGCCAACATCTCCCACCAGAACGACATCGGCGGCACTGTCCCCGGCAGCTTCTGCCCCAACGCCGAAGACGCCTTCTGGGACCCGCCCAGCTTCCCGCCGTTCAAGATCGTCGAGGGGGGCCAGATCGTGCCCGACATGGAGGCGCTCTACCGGCGCTGCTCGCGCACGCCGGAGAACCTCTCGCTCGACCTGCGGGCGACGATCGCCGGCAACAACGCCGCCCGCTCGCGCATCCTCGGCCTGGTCGAGAAGTACGGCAAGGCGGTGGTCAAGGGCGTGATGCGGCGGGCGCTCGACGCCAGCCAGCGCGCCTTCGAACAGGCCCTCGACACGATCCCCGACGGCACCTACTCCGAGCGCCTGATCCAGGAGGTCGCCCGCAACGGCGACCGCGGCACCTACCCGGTCCAGACCACCGTCCGCAAGCGCGGCCGCGAGCTGATCTGGGACAACGTCGGCACCCACGACCAGGTCGGCGCGATCAACGTCGGCTTCGCCGCCTGGCGCGGCGCGATCCTGGGCTCGATCAACGTGCTGATGCTGCCCGGGCAGATGGGCTGCATCGGCGGCGCCGCGCGGCTGTGCAAGTTCGACCCCGAACCGGGCAAGATCACCTCGCCCGACTGGGGCGCGGCGGTCAGCCCGGCCGGCGTCTACGCGACCGAGACCGCGATCTCGCTCGGCAACGCGCTGGTCTCGAAGATGATGCTCGCCTCCAGTGACGAGACCCTGCGCGCCAACGCGGTCACCGCCGACGGCGCCCAGTGGCCCTGCCACTTCGTCGCCGGCGACAACCAGCGCGGCGACTACTACGTCGGCGGCATGGGCGACAACATGCTCGGCGGCGGCGGCGCCACCGCCTGGCGCGACGGCGAATTCGCCAACGGCCACTTCTGGATCCCCGAGGGCCGCGGCCCCAACGTCGAGGCCTACGAGGCCGACTGGCCGATCCTCTACCTGTTCCGCCGCGAGCACGCCGACTCCGGCGGCGCCGGCCGCTCGCGCGCCGGCAACGGCGGCGAGATCGCCTACGTCCCGCACAAGGGCGAGTCCTTCCTCGGCCTCGCCACCAACGAGGGAATCCCGAAGACGCCCGGCCTGTTCGGCGGCGACCCGGGCTCGATCATGGTGACGCGGGTGATCCAGGGCTCCGACGTGCGCGAGCGCTTCGCCGCCGGCGAGCTGCCGCAGGACCTCGACGCGCTGGCGGGGACCGAGCTGGAGTTGGGCGGCAAGCCCGACGGCTTCCCGGTCACGGGCGAGGACGTCCTCTACTGGAACTGGCTCGGCCCGGGCGGCTACGGCGACCCGCTGACCCGCGACCCCGAGGCGGTCCTCGCCGACGTCGCCGCCGGCGCGGTCAGCCCGCAGGCGGCCGACGACCTCTACGCGGTCAAGCTCGACGGCGACGGCGCGGTCGACGCGGAGGCGACGCGCAAGCTGCGCGAGCGCCGCTTCCTCGAACGGCTGCGCGAGTGCGACGCCGAGCGCGAGGAGCTGGTGGCGGTCACCGAGCCGCCGGCCGGGGCCGAGAGCTTCGGCGACGCCTACCTGATCGACCGCGAGGCGGGCGTGCTGCGCTGCCACCGCTGCGCCACCGACCTCGGGCCGCTCGGCGCCAACGCGAAGGAGCGGATGGCGATGCGCGAGCGGCCGACCTCCTCGCTGAAGCCCGGCTACCCCGACCCCGCGCGCTTCGTCGACGACGAGGTCGTCTTCCGCGACTTCTGCTGCCCCGGCTGCGGCGTGCGGCTGGCGACCGAAGTCGCCTACCCCGGCGAGGCTCCCTTCCACGAGCTGCGCCTCGACGCCTGATGGCGCTGCTCGCGCCGGGCCGCTCGCACTGGGTCCCGGAGCCGGGGGAGGAGCCGCCGCTGCGCGACCTCACCGTCGGCGCCCTGCTCGACGAGGCGGTCGCGCAGTGGCCCGAGCGCGAAGCGATCGTCTTCTCCGCCTACGAGGACGTCGGGATCGCCGCCCGCTGGACCTACGCCGAGCTGGCGCAGCGGGCGCGGCGGGTGGCGAAGGCACTGATCGCGTCGGGGATCGAGCCCGGCGAGCGCTTCGGGATCTGGGCGACCAACGTCCCCGAGTGGCTCGAGCTGCAGTTCGGCGCCGCCTACACCGGCGCCGTGATCGTCCCGCTCAACCCGCTCTACCGGACCAGCGAGGTCGAGTTCGTGCTCGGCAAGTCGGGCGCCTCGGCCTGCTTCGTCATCCCCGAGAACCGCGGCGCCTCGCTCTGGGAGATGACGCGGGAGGCGAGCGCCGGGCTCGACCACGTGCGGCTGCTGGTGCCGCTCGGCGAGGCCGACGGGGCGCCGTCCTGGGAGGAGTGGCTGGCCAGCGGCGACGGGGTCAGCGAGGACGAGGTCGAGCGGCGCGCCTGCGCGGTGCGCGCCGAGGACACCTCGCAGATCCAGTTCACCTCCGGCACCACCGGCTTCCCCAAAGGCGCCGAGCTGACCCACGGCGGCACCGTCAACGACGCCCGCCTCTTCGCCCACCGCGCCACCCTGCCCCGCCATGGCCGCCACTGCAACCCGATGCCCTACTTCCACTGCGGCGGCTGCGTGATGTCGACCCTCGGCAGCGTCGCCACCGGCTCGGCGCAGATGCCGGCGGTCAGCTTCGACGCGGCGCGGATCGCGCGCACGATCGAGCAGGAGGGCTGCACCTCGGTCTCGGTGGTGCCGACGATGATGATCGGGCTCGAAGAGGAGGTCGCGCGCAGCGGCCGCGACCTCTCCTCGCTACAGATCGTCGTCACCGGCGGCTCGCCGGTGCCGCCGGAAGTGATGCGGCGCTGGATCGACCGCTACGGGGTCGGGATCAACAACACCTACGGGATGACCGAGGCCTCGCCGGTCGTCTGCGCGACCCTGCCCGACGACTCGGTCGAGCTGCAGACGACGACGGTCGGCCCGCCGCTGCCCCACGTCGAAGTCGACATCGTCGAGCCGGGCGGGACCGAGCCGGTCCGGATCGGGGTCGAGGGCGAGCTGCGCACCCGCAGCCCGATGGTGATGCCCGGCTACTGGGACAACCCGGAGGCGACCGCGGCGGCGATCGGCGAGGACGGCTTCCTGCGCTCCGGCGACCTGGCGCGGATGGACGAGAACGGCTACGTCTCGATCACCGGGCGGGCCAAGGAGATGATCATCCGCGGCGGCGAGAACATCTACCCGGCCGAGGTCGAGAACGCGATCCGCCAGCTCGAGGCGGTCGCCGACGCCGCCGTGATCGGCGTCCCCGACGAGCGCTACGGCGAGGTCTGCGCCGCCTACGTGCGGCTCGCCGAGGGCGCCGCGCTGGACGAAGCGGCGCTGCGCGAGCAGCTCACCGGGCGCGTCGCCCGCTACAAGATCCCCGCCCACCTGCGCGTGGTCGAGGAGTTTCCGCTGACCCCGTCTGGCAAGGTGCAGAAGTTCAAGCTGAAGGAGATGTTCGATGCCGGGGAAGAGTGAGCGCGGTGACTGAGGAGCGCTGGTTCAGCGCCGAGGAGCTGGACCAGATGGCGCGGCCGACGATGGACCGCGCGATCGAGGCGATCGAAGCCGGCGAGACCGAGCTGGCGCTGGAGCTCTGCAAGGGGATGCGGCACGAGTGGCGCTTCCTCCACGACCTGATGGCGGAGTCGATGCTGGGGCTGGTCACCTACGTCCAGCGCAAGCTCGGAGACGAGGGCGTGGGGGAGGCCTGGGAAGAGTCGCTGAAGCGGGGCTGGCGGCGCGACACCGGCAAGATCCTCGCGCGGGACCGGCGCGAGGTGGTCGAGGCGCTGGCGGCGACCTGGCGCGCGCACTCGACCAGCGGCAAAGGCGCCAACCCCGGCGCCTTCACGATCACCGAGGACGGGGAGAAGTTCACCTTCGCGATGAACCCCTGCGGCTCCGGCCAGCGGCTCTGGCGCAACGGCGCCTACGCGGGCGAGGACCCCTACGGGGTGACCGAAGAGGCGCACGACTGGTCCTATGGCCGCGAGGGCTTCCCGCTCTACTGCACCCACTGCGCCTTCATGAACGAGCTGCTGCCGATCCGCTGGTACGGGCTGCCGCTCTACCCCTCGCGCCCGCCCGAGGACTTCGACCACGATCCGTGTGTCTGGTACTGGTACAAGCGGGCGGAGGACATTCCGGAGGAGTACTGGCGGCGGTATGGGTTGACCA
>JBEHWY010000068.1:0-18141 GCA_048498975.1 Actinomycetota bacterium
TTTTCCGATTCCGGACAAGCCCGGGATGACCACCACCGAGATGGTCGAGGCCTCCGCGCGTGGCGAACTCGACGTATTCTATCTCCTGGGGCCCGCACGTCCGCCATGTAGGCGCGCAGCTCGGCGTCGCGCAGGATCGGCAGCTCACCGCGGGTCTTGCGCGGGTTCTCGATCGCGTCGTAGAAGCGGCCGAGCTCGCCGTGCAGCGGCGCGCGATCGCCGATCGTCTGCACCAGCCACAGCTCCTCGAAGTTGGCGATGTGGCCGAGGTCCCAGGCGAGCGGGCTGAGGATCGGCGAGTAGACCCGGTTGAGCTGCTCGTCGTCGAGCGGCTCAACCAGGGCCAGGGTCCGCTCCCGCGCCTCCGCCAGGAGCCGCGCTATCGCTGCCTTGGAGTTTGCCGTCACCTCGGTGGCGATCAGAAGACCCTACCCGGGTCGGCTTACGGGCTTGTGAACACGCCCGTTCCCGACGCCCATGTAGGGTCCCGCCTCGTGAAGGTCGAGGGGAGTGGAGCACTGGTCGCCGGCGGGGCCTCGGGCCTCGGTGCGGCGACCGCACGGGCCTTGGCGGTCGGCGGTGCGGAGGTGACGATCGCCGACCTCAACGCCGAACGCGGCGAGGCCCTGGCGGAGGAGATCGGCGGTCGCTTCGTCGCCGTCGACGTCACCGACGCAGACGCCGTCCAGACCGCGGTGCAGACCGCCGCCGAGGCCGGCGGCGGGCTGCGGATCTCGGTCTGCTGCGCCGGGATCGGCTGGGCCGAGCGGCTGGCGCGATCGCGCGGCGCCCATCAGCTCGAACCGTTCTCCAACGTCGTCAAGATCAACCTGATCGGAACCTTCAACGTGCTGCGGCTTGCGGCCCTGGCGATGATCGAGAACCAGCCGAACGAGGAGGGCGAGCGCGGCGTCTGCATCAACACCGCCTCGATCGCCGCCTTCGACGGTCAGATCGGCCAGGTCGCCTACGCCGCCTCGAAGGGCGGTGTGGTCGGGATGACGCTGCCGGCGGCGCGCGACATGGCCTCCAAGGGCGTGCGGGTGGTGACGATCGCGCCGGGGCTCTTCGACACGCCGCTGCTGGCGGCGCTGCCGGAGGCCGCCCGCGAGGCGCTCGGCGCCGGGATCCCCTTCCCCTCCCGCCTCGGCCGCCCCGAGGAGTACGCGCTCACCGTCGGCCACATCGTCGCCAACCCGATGCTGAACGGCGAGACGATCCGGCTCGACGGCGCCTTGCGGATGCCGCCGAAGTAGTCGGCTCAGTCGGTGCCGCTTGCTTCGGGGTCGCGCCAGACCTTCTTGCGCCAGGGCGGGGTGACGGCGAAGGTGCTGGCGTCGGTGGCGGCGATCGGCTCCAGGGCGACCAGGTGGACGCGGCGACCGGGGGTGAAGCGCGAGCGCTCGTAGTGGCCGGCGGCGTTGCCGGCGTGGCTGCCGCCGGAGACGAGCAGCAGGTGGGTCTCGGGGCCCCAGCCGTTCTCGGCGCGGGCATCGAGCGTTTCGGCGAGCTCGCTGAGCGGGCCGAAGCCGGCATCGGAGAACCAGTTGACGTCCTCGCGCGAGTAGTTGTAGCCGCTGTGCGAGGAGGCGCGCTCGGAGACGGTGCCGTCGGGACCGATCCGCACCTGCACGCCCTCCCAGTCATCCCGGTGAAAGCCCTCGTCCTCGGCGATCGGGATCCCACGCAGGCTTGCCGAATCCGCGTAGTAGAGCCAATACTGGAGGTAGAGCGAGCCCGCCCGTGCCCCTGAGCAGTCGGCGCCGGCCGCCTCGCTGTCCTCCCTCTCCCCCGCCCGGCAATCGACGACGTGGACGAAGGCCGTCACCGGCAGGCGCCGCTCGGTGCGGTGGACGAGCCCGTCCGGCGGCGCGTCGCCGCAGGCGGTGGCGCGGCAGCGGCGGAAGTCGATCGGGACCGCGTGCGAGCCGGGGTCGAAGACGAGGGTTGGCATGTGCTCGCGCACCAGCTTCCCGACCTCGGTGCCGTAGGCGGCGATCAGCGCCGGCTCGTCGCCGCACCCGTCCGCCAGCGAAGCCGCGCAGAGGATCCGCGAGGCCACCGCCCGCGCCAGGTCCCCGCCCGGCACTCGCACCCCGACCGCCACCAGTACCGCGAACGCCAGCGCGACGACGCACAGCGTCCCGACCCACTCCACCGTCCCCTGCCCGCGCTCCGAGCCCATGGCTCGAAGCTAGGCGGCACCTCCGTACGAGTGGCGCGCAGATCGTGCCGATTCGGTGTCGTCTCACGCACCGAATCGGCACTGGCGCGGCTGGCCTACGGGAGCGGCTGGATCGGTTTCAGTTTCGTCGGGTTTTTGAATTCGTTTTCGACGTAATAGGGGCTGGCGATCGCGCTGGCGAAAGCGTTCTTCGCCGATTCGGAGGTCTCGATCGGCCAGTCCTCGCCGCTTTCGTACTTGTTGAACCACATCACTCCCCGGATCGCCGGGAAATTGGCCGGCAGCTGGGTTTCGAAGGCGTCGCTGATCCAGCTCGACTTCGAGCCCCCGTACTCGCTGGAGGCGGTCTCGCCGATCATGATCGGCTTGCTCGGCGCCAGCGAGAGCAGTTCGCCGTAGGTAGTGCTGAACAGGCTGGAGAAGCTCGTCCAGCCGGCCGGTTCGACCGGGTTGGTGCCGAAGTTGTACCCGTCGATGCAGGTCCAATCGACGTATTCGTCGCCCGGATAGAGACTGGAGAGCGAGGTGCTCCCTTCGTAGCTGGTGTTCGGGCACCAGACCCAGGTGACGTTGGTCGCGCCGGCTTCAACGACCACTTTGTGGAAGTGCTGCCAGGCTCCTTTGAAGCGGGTCGGGTTTTCGGCCGCTTCTTCGCCCCACTGGAACCAGGTGCCGTTCATCTCCCAGTCGAGGCGGAAGAAGAACGGATATTCGTATTTGGCGACGCTTTTCGCCCAGGTTTTGATCGATTCGTCTTTTTTGCCTTCGGCGATCTGTTTGAGCGTCGCGCCGCTGGTCGACATGTCCATCACCGGCAGGGCGCCGCGTTCCCTGATCAGCTCGTTGACGCCGGGGTAGAAGGGTTCGCCGCTCCAGGGCGGCGGCTGGCCAAAGTGCAGCAGCGAGACGTGCTTGCCGCCCGTGTGGGTCTCGAAGCGGTTCCAGGTTTCGGAGTCCCAGGGCGCGTCGCCCCATTCCCCGCCGACTTCTTCTTCCGGCACGTTGCCGGAGATCCAGGCGCCCCAGTAGACCTTGGGCGAGACCTCTTTGTAGGTCACCGAGCTGCTCGAGCAGGAGGAGGTGTTGCCGGCCGCGTCGGTCGCGGTGGCCTTGAACGTCGTCGTCGTGTTGTCCGAGACGCTCACGGTCAGGCCCGGGCTGGCGAACGAGGCCGCCGTCCCGGTCGCCGCGGCGCTGCCGGTGCAGCTCGCCGTCGGGTACAGCTTCACGGTCGATCCGCTTTCGGCGCTGCCGATCACTTTCGGCGAGTTGTTGTTGGAGCCGGAGGCCGGACTGGTCGAGCTGACGGTGGGCGCCGGCGGCGCGTTGGAGTCCTCGACGTAGGCGACCGAGGTCGACGAGCAGGGCGAGACGTTCCCCGCCGCATCGGTCGCCGTGGCGCGGAAGGTGGTCGTGGTGTTGTCGGAGACGCTCGCCGCGATTCCCGGCGAGGCAAAGCTCGACGCGGTACCGCTGGCGAGCGGCGAGCCCGTGCAGCCCGCGGTTGCGAAGAGCTTCACGGTCGACCCGGCCTCGGCGCTGCCGATCACTTTCGGCGAGTTGTTGTTGGCCGGGCTCGCCGGCGAGGTCGAGCTGACCGTCGGCGCCGCCGGCGGCGTCGAGTCCTCGGTGTAGGTGACGCTGGTGGCCGAGCACGAGGAGAAGCCGGACCAGTTGGAGGCGTTGGCGTAGAAGCTGGTCGTGGTGTCGTCGGCGACGCCGACTTCGATGCCCGTCGATTCGAAGTTGGCGGCCCGGGCGTTGCCGACCGGCGAGCCGCTGCAGGCTTTGTTGGTGTAGAGGTGCACGGTCGAGCCGCTCGCCGCGGTGCCCTTGATGATCGGCGTGTTGTCGTTGGCAACCGTGGCCGGCAGCACCGTCGTAACGCTCGGCGCTGCCGGCGCCGAGCCCGTCCCGATCGGCTCGACCGGAGTCAGCAGCGGCGGGCTGCCGAATTCGTTTTTGGCGTAATAGCCGGAGGCGATCGCGTTGGCGAAAGCCGTCTGCGCCGATTCGGAGCTCTCGATCGGCCAATCGAGCCCGCCGTCGGTTTTGTTCCACCACATCACCGCCTTCACGGCCGGGAAGCTGACCGGCAGCTGGGTTTCGAAGGCGTCGCCGATCCAGCTCGCCTTCGAACCCCCGTACTCGCTGGAGGCGGTCTCGCCGATCATGATCGGCTTGCTCGACGCCAGCGACTGGAGTTCGCCGTAGGTGGTGCTGAACAACGTCGAGAAGCTCTCCCACCCGTTCGGCTGGATCGGGTTGGTGCCCGAGTTGAAGCTGTCCATGCAGGTCCAGTCGACGTAGGCGTTCCCGGGATAGAGGCTGGAGAGCGAGGTGCTGCCTTCGTAGCTGGTGTTCGGGCACCAGACCCAGGTGACGTTGGTCGCGCCCGCCGCTTCGACCACGTTGTGGAAGTGCTGCCAGGCTTCTTTGAAGCGGGTCGGGTTTTCGGCCGCTTCTTCGCCCCACGGGAACCAGGTGCCGTTCATCTGGAAGTCCCAGCGCAGGAAGAACGGGGATTCGTATTCGGCGGCGTCTTCTGCCCATTCGGTCAGGTAGGCGTCCCTGCTGCCGTTGGCGATTTCTGCCAGCGTCGCTTCGCCGTTGCCCATGTCGACGACCGGTATCGCGCCCCGTTCCTTGACCAGTTCGAGCGGACCGGCCGCGAATGCCTGGTCCCAGGGAGCCGGCTGACCGAAGTGCACGAGCGAGAGCTGCTTGCCCGCGTGCGATTCGAACCGGTTCCAGGTTTCTGCTTCCCAGGGGGCGTCGCCGAGTTCTTCTTCGGCGGGGTAGGCGTTGCCGCCCATCCAGGCGCCCCAGTAGATCGGCCCCGGCAGCGCCCCGGCGCGGAAGTCGAGGGAGCGGCTGATGTTGCCCGAGCCCTCGATCCCCGCGTAGCCGCTGGAGTAGGTCGAGTCCGAGGCGGTGAGCAGCGAGCTCAGCGCCGAGCCGCTTCCTTTCCAGGCGGTGACGGTGCCGCCGGTGTCGGAGAGCATCAGCCGGGTTCCGCTCGCGATCGAGACGGACGCGTTGGACGCCAGCACCGTTTCGGTGCCCGCCGCCCACTTCGCCAGCGTCACCGTGTAGGTGGTGAGGCCTTTGTTGAGTCGCCAGCGCAGCTGGTAGCCGGACTTCGCGGTCGCCGGTTCGGGCATGTTGAGCCAGACGGCGACGTAGCGTTCTTCGATCGACGGTGAGCTATTCAGCGTCAGGCCGCTGGCATCACCTTTCGCGTCGCTGAAGGTGGACGAGTTCCAGTAGGCGCCGTTGACCGTCGAGAATGCGTCGGACGGTCCCCAGCCGCTGGTGGTGTCCTGGCCAGTTGGCGCGGTCCCTCCGGACCAGCCCAACGCCGACCATTTGCCGCCGTTGGAAAGTTTCGATTCGGTGCGGTTGAGCGCGTCCAGCACTCCTACCGCTGCGACCCGACCGCCTTCGCTGGCGGCTGCGGCCGGCGCCAGCACCCCACCGAGGACAGCGATAACCGTCGCCACCAACCACGCGCGCCTGCGAACCATCGACCCGACCCCCTTATTTACAAGCTCTGCTGTTTACTCAGAGATTGATGCCGCACTATAGCGCGGCGGATGCGAGCCGACCGCGGGCTGGTCTAGAGGTTCTCGATCTCGGCTGCGATGTCCGCCGCCGCCTTTTTGGCGTCGTCGAACAGCATCGAGGTGTTCGGTTCGTAGAAGAGGTCGTTGTCGATGCCGGCGAAGCCCGGGGAGAGCGAGCGCTTGATCACGATCACCTCGTTGGCCTCGGAGACTTCGATGATCGGCATCCCGGCGATCGGCGAGTCGGGGTCGTTTTTCGCCGCCGGGTTGGTGACGTCGTTGGCGCCGATCACGACCGCGACGTCGGTGCGCGGCAGCTCGGGGTTGATCTCCTCCATCTCTTTGAGCTGCTCGTAGGGCACGTCGGCCTCGGCGAGGAGGACGTTCATGTGGCCGGGCATGCGGCCGGCGACCGGGTGGATCGCGTAGCTGACGGTGACTCCCCGCTTCTCCAGCTGGTCGGCGACCTCCTTGACCGCGTGCTGGGCCTGGGCGACGGCGAGGCCGTAGCCGGGGACGAAGACGACGGTGTCGGCGTAGGCGAGCTTGATCGCCGCGTCCTGGGCGCCGATCGAGGTCACCGGGCGCTGCTCGCCCGAGCCCGCCGCTGCCGCCGGGGCACCGCCGAAGCCGGCGAAGAGCACGTTGGCGACCGAACGGTTCATCGCCGTCGCCATCTCCATCGTCAGGATCGTTCCCGAGGAGCCGACCAGGGTGCCGGCGACGATCAGCGCGACGTTGTCGAGGGCGAAGCCGGCGGCCGCGGCCGAGAGGCCGGTGAAGGCGTTGAGCAGGCTGATCACGACCGGCATGTCGGCACCGCCGATCGGCAGCACCACCATGTTCCCCAGCACCGCGGCGAGGATCAGGATGCCGATGAAGATCGCCTGCGAGGGGTCGCCGTTGTTGACCGCGACGTCGACGCAGCCGGCGAGGATCGCGATCAAAAGCAGCGCATTGATCACCTGCTGGCCGGGCACCGCGAGCGGCCTGGTCGGGATCAGGTCCTGGAGCTTGGCGAAGGCGACGTTGGAGCCCCAGAAGGAGACCGAGCCGATCACCGCGGCGAAGAGGACCGGAATCAGCGTTTCCAGCGGCATCGAGGTGATCGTGCCGGCGTCGATCTCGCTGATCCCGTGGCGGATCTCCGACCAGGCGATCAGCGCCACGGCGCCGCCGCCGACGCCGTTGTAGAGGGCGACCATCTGCGGCATCTCGGTCATCTGCACCCGCACCGAGGCGACGAAGCCGATCGCCGAGCCGGCGGCGAGGCCGATGATGATCAGGCCCCAGTTGCCCATCCCGTCGAGCAGCAGCGTCGTCGCCACCGCGACCGCCATCCCGCCGGCGGCGATCAGGTTGCCGCGCTTGGCGGTGGTCGGGTGCGTGCCCTGTTTGATCCCGATGATGAACAGCGAGAAGGCGACGATGTAGAGCGCCGTGGCGGCGTCGCCGCCCGGCTTGAGTACGGCCTCGATCATTTCTTCTCGCCCTCGGCCTTCGGTTTCGGCTTTTTGGAGAACATGCCGAGCATCCGGTCGGTGACCATGAAGCCGCCGACGATGTTGATCGCGCCGAAGGCGACGGCGATCGTCCCGATCACGTACTCGAGGCCGTCGTCGGCGTAGCCGAGGACGATCAGGCCGCCGAGCATGACGATGCCGTGGATCGCGTTGGTCTGCGACATCAGCGGCGTGTGCAGCGTCGTCGGCACCTTCGAGATCACCTCGAAGCCGACGAAGACGGCGAGCACGAAGATCGTGATCTCGGTGAACAGCGTCACTTTGCGGCCCTCTCGTTCTTGATCTCGCCGTCCTTGGTGATGCAGGCGGCGGCGATGATGTCGTCCTCGAAGTCCACGTTCAGCCCGCCCTCCTCGGTGACCATCAGCCCGAGCAGGTTCTCGAGGTTCTTGGCGTAGAGCTGGGAGGCCGGCACCGGCAGCTCGGAGGCGAGGTTGCGCGGGCCGAGGATCTTGACCCCGCCCTCGACCACGGTCTCGCCGGGCTTGGTCAGCTCGCAGTTGCCGCCGGTCTCGGCGGCGAGGTCGACGATCACCGAGCCGGGCGCCATGTTGTGGACGGCGTCGGCGGTGACCAGCAACGGCGCCGGGCGGCCGGGGATCGCGGCGGTGGTGACGATGATGTCCTGCTTGGCGGCATTGGCGGTGAGGGCGTCGCGCACCTGCGCGTTCTCCTCCTCGGTCAGCGGCCGTGCGTAGCCCCCCTCGCCCTCGGCGTCGGGGATGAAGTCGAGTTCCAGCGGCCGGCCGCCAAGGCTGGCGATCTGCTCCCAGGCGGCGCGGCGGATGTCGAAGCCGGTGACGATCGCGCCCAGGCGCTTGGCGGTGGCGACCGCCTGCAGGCCGGCGACGCCGGCGCCGAGGACGAGGACTTTGGCCGGCGGCACGGTGCCGGCGGCGGTGGTCATCATCCCGAAGAAGCGGCCCGACTCCCGCGCGGCGATCAGCGTCGCCGCGTAGCCCGCGGCGGCGGCCTGCGAGGAGAGCGCGTCCATCGCCTGGGCGCGGGTCGTGCGCGGAATCGCCTCCATCGCGAAGCTGGTGACGCCGGCGGCGGCCAGCGCCTTGTTGGTCTCGGCGGCCGTCCAGGGCGACATGTGGCTGATGAAGAGCTGGCCGGAGTGGAGCTTGGCGATCTCCTCGGCGCTCGGCACGGCGACGTGGAGGACGACGTCGGCCCCCCAGACGGCGGCGGCGTCGGCGAGCTCGGCGCCCGCGGCCTCGTAGGCGGAATCGGGGTGGCCGGCGGCCTCGCCGGCACCGCGCTCGACGAGCACGTCGACGTGCTCGTTCTTCTTCAGCGATTTGACCACGTCAGGGACGAGCGCGACCCGGCGCTCCCCCACGGCGGACTCTTTGGGCACTCCGATCTTCATCCCGCGGCGCGGAAGATTATGCGAAAGCGCTAACGGGCGGCGCCGACCCCGGCCATCGCGGCTATCCGCTCCAGGGTATGACGGCGTTGGTCCGGCTCCACATGGGCCGGCGAGACGATCAGCCGGTCGACCCCGGCGGCGCGGAATTTCTCGACCCGGGCGGCGACCTCGGCCTCGCTGCCGACCAGCGAGGTGACGTCGACCAGCTCATCCGGCAGGGCCGCGAAGGCGCCTGCCTTGTCGCCGCTCTGGAACAGCCGCTGGACCTCGTCGGCGACCTCGCCGAAGCCGTAGCGATGGGCGAGGTCGACGTAGAAGTTGGTCTTGCGCGAGCCCATCCCGCCGAGGTAGAGGGCGAGGCCGGCCTTGACCATGTTGCGAGCGGTGTCGAGGTCGCCGTCGACCGCGCACGACAGCGAGGGCGAGATCTCGAGGTCCGCGCGCGTGCGCCCACCCTTGGCGAACCCTTCCTCGAGGTGCTCGCCCCAGATCGACTCGAACTCGTCGACGCTGAAGAAGATCGGGATCCAGCCGTCGCAGATCTCCGCCGCCATCGCCACCGATTTGCGCCCGATCGCGCCGACGAAGACCGGGATCTCGTTGCGCAGCGGGTGGAAGTTGAGCTTCAGCGCCTTGCCCTCACCGCCATGCAGCGGCAGGTCGTAGTGGGTGCCGTGATGCTCGAGCGGGCCCTCGCGGGCGATGATCTCGCGCACGACTTCGATGTACTCGCGGGTCCGCCCCCACGGCTTCGCGTAGGGCACGCCGTACCAGCCTTCGGAGACCTGCGGGCCGGAGGGCCCGAAGCCGAACACGAAGCGGCCGCCGGACAGTTTGTCGATCGTGGCGCCGGCCATCGCCGCCGCCGCGGGCGGCCGCGCCGGCACCTGCAGCACCGCGCAGCCGAGGTTGATCTTCTCCGTCTGCCCCGCCAGCCAGGCCAGAACGGTGACCACGTCGGAGCCGTAGGACTCGGCGACCCAGACCGACTCGTAGCCGAGCGCTTCGGCCGTCTTGACGATCTCCAGCGCCTCGTCCCCTGCGGGTCCGATGCCCCAGTAACCGAGGTTGAGTCCGAGCTTCAACGACATCCGGTGCTGACCCTATTGAATACCTGCGTGGGAACGGCCAGCGCACCTCTCGAGCAAGGCCTCACGGCGGCCGAGGCGCGAGCGCGCCTGCACGAGCTGGGACCGCCGCCGGAGACCTCCTCGCGCTCGGTCTCGAGCATCGTCGCCGGCAACGTCTTCACCCTCTTCAACGCGATCATCGGGGTCTTCTTCGTCCTCGATCTCGGCCTCGGCCTCTACGCCGACTCGATCTTCGGCCTGATCGCGGTGATCAACTCCTACATCGGGATCCGCCAGGAGCTGAAGGCGAAGGCAACCCTCGACGAGCTCGCCGTGCTCGTCGCCCCCCACGCCCGCGTCGTCCGCGACGGCGCCGTGGTCGAGCTGCTGGCGACCGAGGTCGTCCCCGGCGACGTCGTCGCCGTCGGGCCCGGCGACCAGCTCGTCGCCGACGGCGAGGTGATCGCGACGCGGGGGATGACACTGGACGAGTCGCTGCTGACCGGCGAGGCCGACGGCATCCAGAAGGACCGCGGCGACCGCGTCCTCTCCGGCTCCTTCTGCGTCTCCGGCTCCGGCCACTACCGGGTCGACGCGGTGCGCGAGGAAAGCTACGCCGGCCGCCTCGCCGGCGAGGCGAAAGCCTTCCGCCACCCGCCCTCGCCGCTGCAGGAAGAGGTCAACCGGGTGATCGTCGCCTGCACCTACGTGATGCTGCCGCTGGCGGCGATCCTGCTGGTGACGCTGAAAGTGCGCAGCGTCGGCCTGCAGGAGGCGGCGCAGACGGCGACCGCCGGGCTGGTGACGCTGATCCCCGAGGGCCTGGTGCTGCTGATGAGCGTCACCTTCGCCGTCGCCGCCGTCCGCCTCGCCCGCCGCGACACGCTGGTGCAGCAGATGAGCGCCTCCGAGAGCCTGGCGGCGGTCGACACGATCTGCGTCGACAAGACCGGGACCCTGACCGAAGGAGAGCTGGCGCTGGCCGGGGTCGAGTTCGCCGAGGGCGTCGACGCGGCGCTCGGCGCCGCGGCGCTGGCCCGCTTCGCCGCCAGCGCCGGCGACCGCAACAAGACGCTGGAAACGATCGCCCAGCGCTACCCCGGCGATGCGGTCGCCGTCCGCGCCGAGGTCCCCTTCTCCTCGGAGTGGAAGTGGAGCGGGCTCTCGCTGGCCGATGGCAGCGGCGCCTCGACCTACGTGCTGGGCGCACCCGACATCCTCGCCGAGGCGGGGGCGCTGACCCTGCCGCCAGGACTGGCCCGCAAGCTCGAAGAGGAAACCGCCGCCGGTCGCCGCGTCGTCGCCTTCGGCGAGACCGCGGAGCCCCTCCCCGACGACCCCAGCGCCGCCGCGGCGCCGCGGTTGGCGCCGCTGGCGCTGGTCGTGCTGGAGGAGACGCTGCGCCCCGACGCGGCGGAGACGATCGCCTTCATGAAAGAGCAGGAAGTCGACCTGAAGCTGATCTCCGGCGACGCCGCCGCCACCGTCACCGCCGTCGCCTACGCGGTCGGGGTGCCGCGCGAGGCCGGCGTGATCGAGGGGCCCGACCTGCCCTCGGACCCCGACGAGCTGCAGCGGGCGGCGCTCGACAACACGATCTTCTGCCGGATCAAGCCCGACCAAAAGAAAGCGCTGGTCGCGGCGCTGGTCGCGGCCGGCCGCTACGTGGCGATGATCGGCGACGGGGTCAACGACGTGCCGGCGCTGAAGCAGGCGCGGATGGCGGTGGCGATGGGCTCCGGCGCCCAGGTGACCAAAGGGGTCGCCGACGTCGTCCTGCTCAAAGATCAGTTCGCGCGGCTGCCGGAGGCGGTCGGCGAGGGGCGGCGGATCGCCCGCAACATCCACCGCCTCGGCCGCCTCTACCTGACCAAGACGGTCTACGCCGCGGCGCTGATCCTGCTCGTCGCCGTCCCCGGCTTCGCCTTCCCCTTCCTCCCCCGCCACCTCACCCTGGCCGCCTTCCTGACGATCGGGATCCCCTCCTTCGTGCTCGCCCTGGCGCCCTCGGACGGGCCGCTTTACCGCGGCCGCCTGCTGCGGGCGCTGGCCGCCTTCGCGGTGCCCGCCGGCGTCGCCACGGCGCTGGCCTCGATCCTCTCCTTCTTCCTCGTCGACACCGTCGCCGGCGCCAGCCTCGAGGCCGGCCGCACGGCGGCGACGACGACGCTGATCGTGCTCGGCCTCGCCTTCGTCCTCCTGCTCGAGCGCGGCCCCGGCCGCGAGCACATCGCGATCCAGAGCTACATGCTGGCGATGGTCGCCGGCCTCGGCGCCCTCTACGCCCTGATCCTCGCCGCCGCCCCCGTCCGCGAATTCTTCGAAATGGAGCTGCTCAGCTCGACCCAGTGGTTCCTGGCCCTGCTCTCGGTCGCGATCGGGCTGACGATCGCCAGCCTCTTGTGGCGCCTGCCCCAGGTCGAAGCCTGGGAAGCCCCGGTGGAGACCCCACCGCGAGGGTTTGAGTCGCCAGCGGACTCCTGAGGGTGGCGTGGGGAGGGTGCTCCCCCTCCGGGACCAGGTGAGCGGTCCGTCCCGCCCGCCCTTCACCGTGGCAGTCCTTTTCCGTGAAGAGCCCGGAAAAGGACTGCCACGTCCGAGGCCTCGACCCTCCGCCCTTTGTCTAGCCCAGCGCACCGATTTTTCGACGTTGGGCCATGTCCCGCGCGGGGTACCCGGCCTAGCGTGAGACGCATGGCGACGACCCTGAATCCGGCCCGTCCCTTTCCCGGAGCCGGTGGGTACCCGCTGGACGCGGGGCACTACGACGAGGCGTTCGCCCAGACCGGCACACCGCGCCCTCCCTACGCGGATGTGATCGACGCGCTCGCGCGGCAGGATCTGGTGGTGCTGCGCGAGCGCGTCCGGTCGAACGCGGCGGCCCTCGGGCTCGACTTCGGCCCCGGCCGGCCGATCGCGGTCGACCCGGTGCCACGGGTGCTGGCGGCGGCGGAGTGGGAGCCGCTCGAGGCCGGGCTGGTGCAGCGGGCGCGGGCGCTCAACGCCTTCCTCGCCGACGTCTACGACGAGCAGCGGATCGTCGCCGCGGGCGTCGTGCCGCAACGGCTGCTGGAGACCGCCAGCGGCTATGAGCCGCGGATGCGCGGCCTGCTCGCCGCCGGGGTGCCGGCCGCCACCGTCGCCGGCCTCGACCTGGTTCGCGACGCCGACGGCGCCCTGCTGGTGCTGGAGGACAATCTGCGCATGCCCTCGGGAGCCAGCTACGCGCTTGCCGTGCGCGAAGCCGTTGCAGGCGAGGTCGGCGCCGCGCGAGCGCCGCGCGAGCTTGGCGGCTACGCCGGCCTGCTCGCCGCCGCGATCGCGGCGGCAGCCCCGGAAGGGACCGCCGAGCCGGCGGCGGCGATCCTCTCCGACGGTCCCGACTCCGGCGCCTGGTACGAGCACCGCCGGCTCGGCCGCGAAATGCAGATGCCGGTCGTCACCCCGCGGCAGCTGGAGCACGAGCGCGGCCGCCTCTACCGCCGCCACGGCCGCGAGCGCGAGCGCATCGACGTCCTCTACCGCCGCCTCGACGCGGACCGGCTGAGCACCGCCGAGGGCGGTCTGACGCCGCTCGGCGAGCTGCTGCTGCCGGCGCTGCAGTCGGGCCGGCTGCGCTGTGTCAACGCCTTCGGCACCGGCGTCGCCGACGACAAGCTCGCCCACGCCTACGTCGAGGAGATGGTCCGCTTCTACCTCGGCGAGGAGCCGCAACTGCGCTCGGTGCCGAGCTTCGACCTCGGCGACGAGATGGCCCGCAAGCAGGCACTGGAGCAGCTCGACGACCTCGTGCTGAAGCCGCGCGACGCCTTCGGCGGCGCCGGCGTGACGATCATGCGGCGGGCGACCAGCGCCCAGCGGCGGCGGGCGATGGGGCTGCTGCGGCGGGCGCCGGAGCGTTTCATCGCCCAGCGCACGGTGCCGCTCTCGACCCACCCGACCGTCTGCGGCGGCCGCCTGCGCCCGCGCCACGTCGACCTTCGCCCCTTCGTCGTCAGCTCCCCCGCCGGATCGGCGGCGATGCCAGGCGGCCTCACCCGCTACGCGCGCGGCGCCGGCGAGATGGTCGTCAACAGCTCGCGCGGCGGCGGCTGCAAGGACACCTGGGTCGTCGATCTCGGCGCGGCCGCGCCCAGCGGCGAGGTGACGGGGGCGGCGCGATGAAGAGCCGCTCCCTCGCCTCCCGCGCCGAGCGGCCGCTGATCGGCGTCACGACGTCCGAGGTGCGGCCGGCGGAGCGGGTGACGCCGCTGCCCGAGGGCGAGCCGCGCGGCAAAGAGATGGCGCTGGGGATGCCCTACCTGCGTGGGATCGAAGCCGCCGGCGGGCTGCCGGTGGTGATGCCGCCGATGCGCGAGGAGGCGATCGAGCCGCTGCTCGACCGCCTCGACGGGATCTGCCTCTCCGGCGGCCCCGACCTCGACCCCGGCACCTACGGCCGCGGCCCGCATCCCGAGCTGGGACCGACCGAGCCCGAGCTCGACCGCTTCGAGCTGGCGGTGGCGCGCCGCGCCGATGCCCGCGGGATGCCGATCCTGGCGATCTGCCGCGGCGCCCAGGCGCTCAACATCGTCCGCGGGGGCATCCTCCATCAGCACATCCCGGAGCTCTCCGACGAGATCGCCCACCGCCAGGGCGCGCCCGGCACCGAGCCCAGCCACCCGATCACGGTCGATCCCGAGAGCAGGCTGGCGTCGATGCTCGGCGACCACGAGTTCGAGGTCGCCGACATCGCCGACGTCAACTCCTTCCACCACCAGGCGATCGACCGCCTCGGCGACGGGCTGAGGATCAGCGCCCGCGCCCCCGACGGGACGATCGAGGCGATCGAGGACCCCAGCCGCCGCTTCCTGATCGGCGTCCAGTGGCACGCCGAGACGCTCGTCCACCGGCCCTACGAGGCGGCGCTGTTCCGTCGCTTCGTCGAAGCCTGCCACGACGACGCCGTCGAATACCGACGTCGGGACGGCCGCGAGTGGGCGTCGGCGTGAGCACCAACGCCCCCGAGACGCTGCCGGCCTGGGCGGCCTGGGCCGAGCCGCACGAGCTCGGCCCCTACACGGTCGGGATCGAGGAGGAGGTGATGCTGCTCGACCAGCTGACCTGGGCGCTCGCCCACCGCATCGACAGCGTCCTGCCCCGCCTCCCCCATGGCAGCACCTCGAGCTTCACCGCCGAGACGCACGGCTCGGCGCTGGAGATCCAGACCGGCGTGCACTCCCAGATCGGTGAGGCGATCGAGGAGCTGGCGGCGCTGCGCGGCGAGCTCGACGCGACCCTGCGGCCGCTCTCGATGCGGGCGGCGAGCGCCGGCACCCACCCCTTCGCCGTCTGGCAGGAGATCGTCGTCTCCGCCGGCGAGCGCTACCAGTTCGTCTACGGCTCGATGCGCGAGCTGGCCCGGCGCGAGCCGACCTTCGGCCTCCACGTCCACGTCGGCGTCCCCAACGCCGAAGACGCGATCCACGCCGCCAACCGGCTGCGCACCCATATCCCGCTGCTGCTCGCGCTCTCGGTCAACTCGCCCTTCTGGCAGGGCCGCGACACCGGCCTCGCCTCGGCGCGCACGCCGCTGTTCCAGGCATTCCCCCGGGTCGGCATTCCCCGCCCCTTCGCCGACTACGCCGAGTACGTCGAGTCGGTCGACGTCCTGATCCGCTGCGATGCGGTGCCGGAGCCGACCTTCCTCTGGTGGGACGTGCGGCCGCAGCCGCGCTTCGGCACGGTCGAGGTGCGGATCATGGACGCGCAGACGACGTTGCCCGACACGGCGGCGATCGCCGCCCTCGTCCAGTGCATCGTCCGTGCCGAGGTCGAGGGCGGGACCCATCTCGAACGGCCGATGCCGCAGGAGGTGATCTCCGAGAACCGCTTCCTCGCCGCCCGCGACGGGATGGACGCCGACCTGATCGAGCCCGAGCTCGGCCGCCGCGTCGCCGCCCGCGAGCTGCTCGCCGACCTGCTCACCGTCTGCGCCCCGCACGCCGAGGCGCTCGGCTGTCGCGAGGAGCTGGAGAAGTGCCGCGCGCTCGGCGAACGGACCGGCGCCCAGCGCCAGCTCGACCTCGCCCGCCGCCTCGGCTCGCTGCCCCGGGTCGTCGCCGTGCTCGCCGACGACTTCCTAGTCCGCGGCTGAGTCAGCCGCCCACAGGCGGGATCACGAACTGGGTGACAATCAGGTTGCCGGCGAGCTTGGTCTCGCCGGCCCGGGTCCGGTGCATCTTGACCTCGGCGACGAGGGTGCTGCGGCCGACGTGCAGGGGCACCGCCTCGGCGAGGATCTCGTCGCCCTCGATGCCGGAGGCGAAGGCGTTCAGCTTCAGCTCGATCGTGGTGAAGTCGTGGTGCGGCGGGATGTTGCGGAAGGTGACCCAGGCGGCGACGGTGTCGCCGAGCGCGGTCCAGACGCCGCCGTGGACGTAGCCGCCGGGATGCAGGTGGCGGCGGTCGACGACGATTCGGCCGCTGGCGCGCTCGCGCTCGATCTCCAGCGGCTCGATCCCGAGGTCGCCGGGGAAGCTTTCGCGGGTGAACTGGCGGATGTGGTCCGCCGTCACCTGGGACATGTCGGGCACGCCCGGAATGAAATCAGGCGCCGCGGCTGCGGCTCGGCTTCTTGCAGATGAGGCGCACGTGGCCCCTCTTGGCGGCGGCCTTGGAACGGCGGCACTGTCGCTTCGGCTTGCGAGGCTTCGCCGTCGCCGGCTTGCCCGCCGCCGGGCTGCCCGCAGGCGTGGCGGCTGCGCCGCTCGCGGAGGAGCCGCCGGCCGCAACTTCCCCGGAGGCGTCGTAGATCTCGGCGAAGGGGACGATCGCCTGACCTTCGAAGGCTTCCGGGCTGTCGCTGTGGCCACCGGCAATCAGCATCCGGCCGCCGGGCAGGGGCGCCACGGCCGGGCGTTCGACGTCGAGCGCGGGTAGGCCGACGCCGGAGAAGGCTTCCGCGGCGGGGTCGTATTCCCGCGTCTCCAGAAGGGCTCCGTCCTCGCCGCGGCTGAATTCCGTGAACATCACGATCGTGCCGTCGTCGAGCGTTCCGCCGGCGCCGCTGTAGGGGCGATCCATTTCCGGCCCGAGGCCGAAGGTGCCGGTGGCCGGGTCGTAGATCTCGCCGTCGAGGGCGACTTCGCCGCTGCCGCGGGCGGCAATCAGCACGCGACCGTCGGGCAGCGGGGCCGCCATCCCCATCGCCCGCGGGCTCGCCATCGAGCCGGTGGGGCTGAATTCGCCGGTTTCGGGGTCGTAGATTTCGGCGCTGGCGAGCGTGCCGGCGCCGTAGCCCCCGGCGACGAGGACCTTGCCGTCGGGCAGCGGCTCCGTCATCGCGCCGAAGCGCGGCACCGCCATCGAACCGGTGGGGCTGAATTCGCCGGTTTCGGGGTCGTAGATTTCGGCGCTGGCGAGCGGGGTGCCGGCGCCGCCCCAGATCTGTCCGCCGAGGACCAGCACCCGGCCGTCGGGCAGCGGCGCGGCGGCCGGATCCATGCGGGAGACGGCCATCGAGCCCGTCGCTTCGAAGCTGCCGGTCGCGCCGTCGTAGACCTCGGCCGACGCCAGGCTCTCGGAGGCAGTGCCGAAGGCGACGTGGTGCAGGCCGCCGACGACGAGGGCGTCGCCTCCGGGCAGCGGCGCCGCCGCCGCCTTGTAGCGCTCGGTCAGCAGTGAGCCGGTCGGTTCCAGGGTTGCGGCCGAGGCGGCGGGAACCAGAGCGAGCGAGGCGACCAGGACCACCGCGGCGGCGGCCCTCTTCAACGCTCTCCTGTTTCGATCTCGGTTCCTCATCGTCACCCTCGGCGGGCGACCGACTATGACACGAAGATGGCCGGCAACCCTCGGATAAGCGTCCAGGAATTAAAGATTCCGGGCGCCGGAGCCGAACCCGGCGCCCGGAACGTCTCGGGCGGCGCCGCTCCCCTTAGCTCAGCCGTTCGACCAGCATCGCCTTGCCCTGGCCGCCGGCGACGCACATCGTCTCGAGGCCGATCTGGTGGTCGTCGGTCTCCAGCACGTTGAGCAGCGTGCCCATGATGCGGGCGCCGGTCATCCCGAAGGGGTGGCCGAGGGCGATCGCGCCGCCGTGGGTGTTGAGCTTGTCTTCGGCGATCCCGCATTCGCTCATGATCGGGATCACCTGGGCGGCGAAGGCCTCGTTGAGCTCGACCGCGTCGACGTCCTCGATCGTCATCCCGGCCCGGTCGAGGACCTTCTTGATCGCGCCGATCGGGGCGACGCCCATCAGCTCGGGCTCGTTGCCGTAGGTGGCGGCGGTGATGATCCGGGCGCGCGGGGTCAGGCCCAGCTCCTTGGCCTTGGTGTCGCTCATCAGCAGCACCGCGGCGGCGCCGTCGTTGAGCGGGCAGGAGTTGCCGGCGGTGACGCCGCCGCCGCCGAAGGCCTCCGGCAGTTCGGAGAGCTTCTCCAG
>JBEHWY010000069.1:0-17919 GCA_048498975.1 Actinomycetota bacterium
TTCATCGCCGAGGACCGCAAGTACGTGCTGCCGCCGCGCTCGGAGCTCTCGACCTCGATGGAGTCGCTGATCCACCACTTCAAGCTCGTCACCGAGGGCTTCCGCGTCCAGCCCGGCGAGGTCTACAACGCGATCGAGTCCCCGCGTGGGGAGCTCGGCTGCTACGTCCTCGCCGACGGCTCCTCCAAGCCCGCCCGTGTCCACTTCCGCGACGCCTCCTTCGTCAACCTGCAGGCCTTCCGCGACATGGCGGTCGACACCTACATCGCCGACATGATCTGCAGCCTCGGCATGCTCGACCCGATCCTCGGAGGGGTGGACCGATGAGCCCGGTCGACGGCGCCGGCGCCAGCAATCCGAATCTGCCGGTCGACCGCGCGGTGACCGAGGGCCGGGTGCCGCCGCGGGCCGAGGAGCAGATCCCCGAGCTGCACGAAGTCGACTGCCCGGCGGAGCTGCGCGAGCGGATCGAGACCCTGATGGGGCGCTACCCCGACCGCAAATCGGCCTCGATCCCGGCGCTGTGGGCGGTGCAGGAGCGCTACGGCTGGTGCACGCCCGACGGCATCCGCCAGGCGGCGGCGGTGATGCGCGTCACCCCGGCCTACCTGGAGTCGGTCGCCAGCTTCTACGACCTCCTGCACACCGACCCGGTCGGCCGCCACCGGATCGAGGTCTGCACCAACATCAGCTGCTGGATGCGCGGCGGCGACGAGCTGCTCGACGCCTTCAAGGCGGCGGCCGAGGGCCAGGACGAGGAGTTCTTCGTCACCGGCTTCGAGTGCCTCGGCGCCTGCGACATCGCGCCGATGGCCTCGATCGACCAGCGCTACTACGGGCCGCTGGAAGCGGCCGAGGCGCAGACCGCGATCGACCAGATCAAGGCCGGCGAAGAGGTCCTGCCGGGCAAGGACCTGCTGAAGCGGCCGCTGGCCGCCGACCTGCCGGGGGGCTCGAATGGCTGACCCGCGCGAGACGCGCGTCCTCCTGGAGGCGGCCGAGGACCCGGCGCTGGCGACGCTCGAGGGCTACAAGCGGCTGGTCGGCGGCTACGCGACGCTGGAGAAGGCCTACCGCGAGATGGAGCAGGACGAGATCCTCAAGGAGCTCGAAGACTCCGGCCTGCGCGGCCGCGGCGGCGCCGGCTTCGCGATGGGCAAAAAGGCCTCGTTCCTGCCGCGCGGCGACATGGAGAAGTACCTCTGCTGCAACGCCGACGAGTCCGAGCCGGGCGCCTTCAAGGACCGCGAGCTGATGCAGCGCAACCCCCACCAGCTGATCGAGGGGATCGCGATCGCCGCCGTCGCCGCCGGCGCCGGCCGCGCCTTCATCTTCATCCGCGGCGAGTACGACGCCCAGGCCGACGTCCTCGACCGCGCCGTCGCCGAAGCCTATGAGGCCGGCTACCTCGGCGAGAACATCCTCGGCAGCCGCCGCAGCCTCGAGCTGGTCGTCCACCGCGGCGCCGGCGCCTACATCTGCGGCGAGGAGACGGCGCTGCTCGACGCGCTCGAGGGCAAGCGCGGCAACCCGCGCCTGAAGCCGCCGTTCCCCGCCGTCCAGGGCCTCTACGGCGGGCCGACGCTGATCAACAACGTCGAGACGCTCTCCAACGTGCCGCGGATCGTCGCCAAGGGCGCCGCCTGGTTCCGCGGCTTCGGCACCGAGCAGTCGCCGGGGACCAAGGTCGTCTCGATCTCCGGCGGCGTCCGCCGCCCCGGCAACTACGAGGTCGAGCTGGGGATGCCGCTGCGCGAGCTGATCTTCGGCCTCGCCGGCGGTCCCGAGCCCGGCCACGAGGTCAAGGCCTTCTACCCGGGCGGCTCCTCCTCGCCGGTCCTCACCCCGGCCGAGCTCGACCTCCCCTACAGCTTCGAGGCGATGGCCGAAGCGGGCTCGATGCTCGGCTCGGGCTCGATCATCGTCGCCGACGACCGCGTCTCGATCCCGCTGATGGCGCTGCGCACGGCGCGCTTCTACCACCACGAGTCCTGCGGCAAGTGCACCCCCTGTCGCGAGGGGACCAACTGGACGGTGAAGATGCTGGAGCGGGTGGTGCGCGGCGAGGCGACGCCGATGGACCTCGACATCATCTCCTCGGTCCAGCAGAACATCATGGGCCACTGCCTCTGCGTGCTCGGCGACTCGATGGCGATGCCGGTCTCGGCGATGGTCAACAAGTTCCGCCCCGAGTTCGAGGCCGTGATCGAAGGCGCCACCCTGGAGGCGGTCGCCGCATGAGCGAGAAGCGCACGGTGACGATCACCGTCGACGGCCGCGAGATCGAGGCGCTCGAGGGCGAGATGCTCCACGACGCCGCCCGCAAGGGCGACGTCGAGATCCCGGTCTTCTGTTACGAACCGAAACTCGGCGACCCGGTCGGCGCCTGCCGCATGTGCCTGGTCGAGATCGAGGGGATCCCGAAACTGCAGACCTCCTGCTCGACCCCGGTCCGCGACGGGATGGTCGTCCACACCCGCACCGAGCAGGTCAAGCACGCCCAGAGCGCCGTGGTCGAGTTCCTGCTCGTCAACCACCCGCTCGACTGCCCCGTCTGCGACAAGGGCGGCGAGTGCCCGCTGCAGGACATCACGCAGGGCTGGGGCCCGGGCAAATCGCGCGTGATCGACGAAAAGCGCCACTTCCAAAAGCCGGTCGAACTCTCGCCGCTGGTCGCGATCGACCGCGAGCGCTGCATCCTCTGCTACCGCTGCGTCCGCTTCAGCCAGGAGGTCGCCGAGGACGCCCAGCTGCAGCTGTTGGAGCGCGGCGACCGCACCTTCGTCGGCACCTTCGACGACCGGCCCTACGTCGCCCCCTTCCACGGCAACATCACCGACATCTGCCCGGTCGGCGCGCTCACCAACTACACCTACCGCTTCCGCGCCCGGCCCTGGGACATCGAGCAGGCCGGCTCGGTCTGCACGCTCTGCCCGAGCCAGTGCAACGTCAGCTTCACCGTCCGCGACGAGAAGGTCAAACGGGTGATCACCCGCGACAACGCCGAGGTCGACGACGGTTGGCTCTGCGACCGCGGCCGCTACGGCTTCGAGATGTTCGAAGCCGACGAGCGGGTCACCGGGCCGCGGCTGAAAGGCGGCGCCAAGACCGACTGGGAGACCGCCGTCTCCCGCGCGGCCGCGGGCCTGCGCGCCGCCGGCGCCGGCAAGGTGGCGGCGATCGTCGGCGACGCCTCCAACGAGGAGGGCTTCCTGGTCCAGAAGATCCTGCGCGAGGCGCTGGGCTCGCCGCACGTCGACTCGCGGCGCACGTCCGGCGCCGGGCGCGACGTGCTCGTCGCCCTCGCCCAGCCGAGCATCTCCGCCAAGGTCCGCGACATCGACACCGCCGACGCGATCCTCGTCCTCGGCACCGACCCGCTGCACAGCAGCCCGATCCTCGACCTGCGCGTGCGCAAGGCGATCCGCCGCAACGGCGCCAAGCTCCTCGTCGCCACCGAGCGGCCGACGGCGCTCGACGGCGGCGCCGAGGCGATCGCGCGCTACGCGCCGGGCGGCGCGGCTGTCTTCGTCGACGAGCTGACGAAGGCGCTCGGCGGCGAGGAGAACGTCGCGATGCCGCTGGTCGAGACGCTGAAGGGTGCCGGCAAGGTCGTCGTCCTCTGGGGCGAGCGGATCGGCACCCTCGCCCAGCTTGGATTGGTGGCACTGGCGGGCGCGCTGAAGCTGGCCGAGACCGACGGCGCCGGGCTGCTCGAAATCCCCGAGGTCGCCAACGCCCGCGGCCTGCGCGAGGCCGGCTGCCTGCCCGACGCCGGGCCGGGGCTGGCCGAAGTCGCCGCCGGCAAGGGCACCGAGGAGATTCGCGCCGCGCTGGAGGCCGGCGAGATCGAGGGCCTCGTCCTCGTCGGCGTTGACCCGCTGCGCGACTTCCCCGACTCCGCCGCCTGGATGGAGGCGCTCAACTCGGCCAAGTTCATCGTCTCCTTCTCGACCTTCGCCGACGCGACCGCGGCCAAGGCCGACGTCCTCTTCCCGCTCGAGACCCACGCCGAGAAAGACGGCACCGTCACCCACCCCGACGGCCGCCTGCAGCGCGTGCGGCCCAGCGCCGGCCGCCCCGGCGACATCCGCCCCGGTTACCTCGTCCTCAGCGAGATCGCCACGGCGCTCGGCCTCGACACGGGGATCGACTCCCAGCCAACCGCCTTCGCCGCGCTGACCGCGGCGGTGCCCTTCTACGGCTCGATCAGCGACTCCGACATCGGCGGCAAGGGAGTTCGTTGGCAGGAGACCGAGGGAGCGGCGAACTTCCCGGCGTCTGCGGAGGCCCCCGGGGTGGGGTCTCCAGACGCCCTTCGGGCTGGAGTGTCTGGAGACCCCACCCCGGGGGCCTCCAACGACACGAGCGATTCCTCGCTCCTGCTCGGGACCTACCGCGACCTGTGGGCCGGTCCGATCACGGAGTTGAATCCGCCGTTGAAGTTCCTCCAGCCCCAGCAGCGGATCGAGCTGTCGATCGATGACGCTGAGCGTTTGAAGCTGAGCAGCGGCGAGACGGTGCGGGTCGGGCAGAACGGAAGCTCCGTCGAGGCAAAGGTGATCATCAAGGAGCGGGTGCCGGCGGGCGTCTGCTTCCTGGCTGAGGGCGTCGCGCCCGGCAACGCCAACGCACTCCGCAACGGCGGGCCCGTGCGAGTCGAGATCACGAAGCTGAGCGAGGTCCCCGCGTGATCCCGCTCGCCGACACCCAGTTCGTCGAAGCGACCTGGATCATGATCGTCAAGTCGCTGGTGATCTTCGCCGTGATCTTCGGCATCCTGCCGATCCTGACCGTGGTCGAGCGCAAACTGATCGGCCGCTTCCAGCACCGCTACGGCCCCAACCGGGTCGGCCCCTTCGGCCTCCTGCAGCCGCTTGCCGACGTCGGCAAGCTGATCTCCAAGGAGTCGTTCCGGCCGCAGAACGCGATCTCGACCCTGTTCGTCCTCGGGCCGCTGCTGCCGGTCCTCTCCGGCGTCCTGGCGCTGGCGATCCTGCCCTGGGGCAACGTCCAGGACGGCGTCGGCCTCTACGGGATCGACGTCCCGATCGGGATCCTCTACTTCTTCGCCGTCGGCTCGATCGCCTTCTACGGCCTGCTGCTCGGCGGCTGGTCCTCGGGCTCCAAATACAGCCTCCTCGGCGCGATGCGCTCGGCCGCGCAGCTGATCTCCTACGAGGTCTCGATGGGCCTGGCGCTGCTCGGCGTGATCATGATGGCCGGCTCGCTCTCGCTGGTCGACGTGGTCGAAGCGCAGGGCAAGGTCTGGTACATCGTGCCCCAGATCGTCGGCTTCCTGATCTTCATGCTGGCCGGCTTCGCCGAGACCAACCGCACCCCGTTCGACATGCCCGAGGCCGACGCCGAGCTGGTCCAGGGCTTCATGACCGAGTACGGCGGCATGCGCTTCGGCTCCTTCCTGCTGGTCGAATACATGGAGATCCTGGTCGTCTCCGGGATCGCCGCGGCGATGTTCCTCGGCGGCTGGATGGGCCCCGGCCCCGGCTGGCTGGACCCGATCTGGATGCTGATCAAGATGATCGCCCTCGTCTTCGTCTTCATCTGGGTGCGGGCGACGCTGCCCCGCCTGCGCTACGACCAGCTGATGACCCTGGGCTGGAAAATCCTGCTGCCGCTGGCGACGCTGAACGTGCTCGTCACCGCGGTCCTGGTGGTGACGACGTGAGCGCCAACGGCAACGGCTTCGACCCCAAGGCTGCTCCCTACCTCGACTCCAGCGACGTGGTCGAGGTCCAGCGCGGCCCCGAGCCGGGCGGCATCGGCGGCGCCTACCGCGCCTTCGGCGAGACCCTGCGCGGCCTGAAGACGACGATGGCCCGGCTGATCGAGGGGCCGCTGACGATCGAGTACCCGGAGGAGAAGACGCCGGTCTACCCGCGCTTCCGCGGCCGCCACAAACTGCACCGCTTCGAGGACACCGGGCTGGAGAAATGCGTCGGCTGCTCGCTCTGCGCCGCCGCCTGCCCGGCCGACTGCATCCGCGTCGTCGCGGCAGAGAACGACCCGAGCCAGCGCGTCTCCTCCGGCGAGCGCTACGCCGCCGTCTACGAGATCAACCTCTCGCGCTGCATCTTCTGCGGCTACTGCGAGATCGCCTGCCCGTTCGACGCGATCACGATGGGCCACGACTACGAGATGGCCGACTACGACCGCGGCGACCTGATCTTCACCAAGGAGATGCTGCTCGCCGAGCCGATCGAGCGGACCCCGCTGAAAAGCGAGGGCGAAGGGCTAGAGGACCGCTGATGGAAGCCGTGATCTTCTTCATCGCGGCGATCGGCTCGATCGCCGGGGCAGTCGGGGTCGTCGCCCTGCAGAACCCCTTCTACAGCGTGCTGGCGCTGGTCGTCCACCTGTTCAGCCTGGCGGCGCTGTTCCTGCTTTTGACCGCGGCCTTCATCGCCGCCGCCCAGGTCGTCGTCTACGCCGGCGCGGTGATGGTGCTCTACGTCTTCGTCGTCGCCTACGTTGGCGGCGGGGGGGAGCCGATCGCCGACCCGATCCACGGCCAGCGCTTCCTCGGCATCTTCGTCACCTCGATCCTCTTCTTCGAGCTCTCGATCGCGATCCTCTCCTCGGGGCTGAAGGCGATCGGCACCCACGGCCCCGACGTCCCCGCCGGCTTCGGCGACCCGGCCGCGATCGGCAACCTGCTGCTCGAAAAGTTCCTGCTCCCGTTCGAGGCCTCCTCGCTGCTGCTGATGATCGCCGCCGTCGGCGCGATCGTGCTCGCCGCCAAGAAGCGGGCCGGCGGCGACGAGGTCGACGCCAGCGCCACCGCCGGAGGTCCGACCCGGTGAACGTCGAGTGGTACATCGTCCTCTCGGCGCTGCTGTTCGGGATCGGCGCCGTCGGCATCCTCGTCCGCCGCAGCCCGATGGTGATCCTGCTCTGCCTGGAGCTGATGCTGAACGCCGGCAACCTGGCGCTGGTCGCCTTCAGCCGCAGCGTCGGCAACGCCCAGGGGCAGGTCTTCGCCCTGGTCGTGATGGTCATCGCCGCCTGCGAGGTCGTCGTCGGCCTCGGCCTGATCGTCGCCATCTTCCGCCGCAAGCTGCCGCTCAACGTCGATGACCTGCGCAGCCTGCGCGACCCGAAGGAGATGCGCGGGTGAGCGCCACGACCTGGGCCTGGCTGGTCCTGCTCTTCCCGCTGCTCGGCTCGATCCTGATCGGGCTCAGCTTCCGCACGATCCCGTCGAAGGCCGCCGGCGCGCTCGGCACGGCGGCGATCGCCCTCGCCTTCGCCTGCGGCGTCGCGGCGCTGATCAACCTGCTCGGCGAATCGCCCGACGCCCGCCACCACGCCTCCTCGCTGTGGGAATACGCCAGCGTCGCCGGGCTGCAGATCAAGCTCGGGATCTACCTCGACCCGCTCTCGATCTTCATGGTCCTCGTCGTTACCGGCGTCTCGACCCTGATCCACCTCTACTCGTTCGGCTACATGCAGTCCGACGAGGGCTATCACCGCTTCTTCAGCTACCTCAACTTCTTCGTCTTCTCGATGCTGCTGCTGGTCCTCGCCGGCAACTTCGTCCTGCTCATCGTCGGCTGGGCCTTCGTCGGCTTCGCCTCCTACGCGCTGATCAGCTTCTGGTACCGGCGGGCGACCGCGACCAAGGCGGGGATGAAGGCGTTCGTGATCAACGTCGTCGGCGACATCGGCCTCGTCCTCGCCGCCTTCCTGATCTTCCGCGAACTCGGCAGCTTCGAATACAGCACGGTGTTCGAGAAGGCGCCGCAGGTCTTCCAGACCAACGAGTGGACGATCGTCGCCATCTGCTTGCTCCTCCTCGTCGGCGCCTTCGCCAAGTCGGCGCAGCTGCCGCTCCACACCTGGCTGCCGGACGCGATGGAGGGCCCGACGCCGGTCTCCTCGCTGATCCACGCGGCGACGATGGTGACCGCCGGCGTCTACCTGATCGCCCGCACCCACACGCTCTTCGTGCTGGCGCCGACCGCCGCCGACATCGCCGCCTTCGTCGGCCTGGCGACGCTGCTGGTGGCGGGGACGATCGCGCTGGTGATGACCGACCTGAAGCGGGCGATCGCCTACTCGACGATGAGCCAGATCGGCTACATGGTCGTCGGCGTCTCGATCGGCGCCTACAGCGCCGGCATGTTCCACCTGATGACGCATGCCTTCTTCAAGGCGCTGCTGTTCATGGCGGCCGGCTCGATCATCTCGGCGATGGCGAACAAGCAGAACATCGACGAAATGAGCGGCTTCGGCAAGGCGATGCGGTTCACCTCGATCACGATGCTGTGCGGCTCGCTCGCCCTCGCCGCCTTCCCCTTCACCTCCGGCTTCTTCTCCAAGGACGAGATCCTCGCCTACGCCCACGTGCGCGGGGGGATGTACGACATCTTCTGGATCCTCGGTTACGTCGGCGCCCTGCTGACCGCGATCTACACCTTCCGCCTCGTCTTCCGGGTGCTGCCCGGCAAGCCCTGCAAGGAGGCGCAGGAGCTGATCGACACCGGCCACCTCGCCCACGAGACGCCGCGCAACCCGGCGACCGGCGAGGAGGAGGACACCGACGTCGGCTTCCCCGGCGCCCACCACCACATCGCCGAGCAATCGCCGCCGATGAAGATCGCGATGGGCGTGCTCGCCTTCCTGGCGCTGTTCGCCGGCTTCGTCCAGGTGCCGGGCGTCGACGAGACGATCACCCACTTCCTCGACCCGGTCTTCATCGACTCGCCGCTGGCCGAGATCGCACCGACGACGAGCGAAGCCTGGCTCGGGCTGGCGATCGGCGCGGTGATCTCGCTGGCCGGGATCGGCATCGCCTACTGGATGTACGTCGTCTCGCCGCAGACGCCGGCGGCGCTGATCCGCCGCTTCCGCTGGCTGCACACCTTCCTCTACAACAAGTGGTACTTCGACGAGGCGATCGACATCCTCGTCGTCCGCCCGGCGCTCGCCGTCGGCCGCTTCGCCAACAGCGTCTTCGAGCGCTTCGTGATCGACGGCGCGATCACCGGCGGCACCGAGGAGACGGTCCGCGGCGTCAGCGCCATCGCCCACCGCCTGCAGAACGGCTTCGTGCGCAGTTACGCGCTGCTGCTGATCGTCGGCCTCGGCGGCCTCGCCCTCTACTTCCTCATCGTCCAGTCATGATCAACGCACTCCTCTGGGCCCCTCTCGCCTTCGGCATCGTCGGCCTCTTCCTGCGCGGCAAGGCGGTCGGCTGGTGGGCGCTGCTCGGCACCCTCGTCACCCTCGGCCTCGCGATCGGGATGGTCTGCGGCTTCGACTCCGGCAGCTCCAGCCTGCAGTACACGGTCGACACGCCCTGGATCTCCGGGCTCGGCGTCGACTACAGCCTCGGCGTCGACGGCCTCAACCTCTTCCTGATCCTGCTGACCGCGGTGCTGTGGACCGGCGCCGTCGCCTTCGCCGCCTTCCGCGAGCAGGAGCGCCCGCAGCTCTTCTTCTTCCTCATGCTGCTCGCCGAGACGGCGACGCTGGGCTCGTTCCTCGCTCAGGACCTGCTGCTCTTCGTCCTCTTCTTCGACTTCATGCTGGTCCCGTTCTACTTCCTCTTCGGCGCCTGGGGCAGCGACCGCACCGACGGCGGCCCGACCGCCGCGGCGGCGACGCTGAAGATGATGATCTACACGCTGATCGGCTCGCTGCTGATGCTGGTGGCGGCGATCGCGACCGCGATCATCGCGGCCGACGGCGGCCACCTCACCTTCTCGATCGCGGCCCTGCAGCACCAGGGCCTGCCGCTCGGCAGCCAGCGCTGGATCTTCTGGTTCTTCGCCGTCGCCTTCCTGGTCAAGATGCCGGCCTTCCTCGTCCACGGCTGGATGCCGGACGCCTACCGGGCGGCGCCGCTGCCGGTGCTGGCGGTCTTCTCCGGCGTGCTCGCCAAGGTCGGCGCCTACGGCTTCCTCCGCGTCGTCCTGCCGCTCTTCCCGGAAGCGACGGTCCAGTTCCAGGAGGTGATCCTGATCGTCGCCCTCGGCTCGATCCTCTACGGCTCGGTGATGGCCTTCACCCAGACCAACGTGCGGCTGATCGCCGGGTATTCGTCGGTCGCCCAGCTCGGCTTCATCACCGCCGGCATCTTCGCCCTGCGCGCCGACGGCTCCGACGGCGCCGTCCTGCAGATGGTCAACCACGGCCTCGTCGTCGCCCCGATCATGATCATCGTCGCGATCCTCGCCGAGCGCACCGGCACCGAGGACCTGCGCCAGATGGGCGGCATGGCGCTGCGCGCGCCGGTGCTGGCGGCGCTGTTCCTGATCGTCGCCCTGGCGACCCTGGCGATGCCCGGGTCGGCCAACTTCATCGGCGAGTTCTACATCCTCAACGGGCTCTTCCAGGAGAAGATCGTCTTCGCCTTCATCGCGATCAGCGGCGTCGCGATGTCGGCCTTCTACGCGCTGCGCCTCTACCAGGGGACGATGCACAACCGTAAGCCGGAGGGCCTGATGTCGCGTGAGATCAGCCTCAAGGACGGCATCGTGCTGGCGCCGCTGGTGCTCTGCATCGTCGCCCTCGCGCTCTACCCGCAGCTGATCCTGCACCGCACCGACCCGAGCGTGCAGCAGACCGTGGCCAAGGTGACGGGCGGCAAGGCCAGCAACGCCAACCTCGCCGAAGCCCAGCAGCCGACGGGACGAAATGTCTCCTATGAGGCGTCAAATCGGCCCGTCGGCCCGGGGGAGGACGGTGGGGAGTGATGACGTTCCACGAACCGCATATCGATTACGCGGGGATCGCGCCGCTGATTGCGCTGACGGTCGGGCTGGTCGTCGTCCTCTTTACCTCGGTGATCAAGCCGCTGCGGCGGCTCGCGCCGTTCCTCACCCTGCTCACGCTGGCGGCGACCGCCGGCCTGCTGATCTGGCACTGGGACGAATCGCTGACGCTGATCACCGGTTCGCTGGTGCTCGACAACCTGGCGATCTCGATGTCGCTGATCGCGATCCTGATGGCCGCCTTCTGCGTCCTCTTCTCGATCCGCGAGCCGGCCAGCGCGGAAGCGGGCTCGGGCGAGTACCACGCGCTGCTGATCGGCTCGGTGCTGGGGATGACGCTGCTGGCGCAGGCCTCGAACCTGGTCACCTTCTTCGTCGCGATCGAGACGCTCTCGATCCCGCTCTACATCCTCTGCGCCACCAACCTGCGCCGCGAGGGCTCGCTCGAGTCGGGGCTGAAGTACCTGATCGTCGGCTCGCTCGGTTCGGCGACGCTGCTCTACGGGATGGCGATGCTCTACGGCGGCACCGGCTCGACCGACTTCACCGGGATCGCCAGCGGCATCGTCCACAAGGGGATGCTGAGCGACCCGCTGATCCTGGTCGGGATCGCGATGGCGGCGGTCGGCCTCGCCTTCAAGACCTCGATCGCGCCCTTCCACCAGTGGACCCCGGACGTCTACCAGGGGGCGCCGACCCCGATCACCGCCTTCATGGCGGTCGCCACCAAGGCCGCCGCCTTCGCCGTCTTCCTGCGCTTCTTCGACGTCGCCCTCGGCCCGCAGGTCGACCAGTGGCAGCCGGCGCTGGCCGTGCTGGCGGCGATCTCGATCGTCGTCGGCAACGTCGGCGCGCTCGGTCAGAGCTCGCTGAAGCGACTGCTCGGCTACTCCGGCGTCGCCCAGGCCGGCTACATGCTCGGCGGCATCGTCGTCGTCTCCGAATCGGGCACCAGCTCGCTGATCTTCTACCTCTCCGCCTACGCCTTCATGAACCTCGCCGCCTTCGCCGTGGTGATCGCGCGCGAGCGCGAAACGGTCTTCGGCGACGACATCCGCGCCGTCCAGGGCCTGGGGGCGAGCAAGCCGCTGCTGGCCTGGCCGCTGACGATCTCGATGCTGGGCCTGGCCGGCCTGCCGGCGACCGCGGGCTTCATCGGCAAGCTCTACCTGATCGAGGCCCTGGTCGAAGGCGACTACACCTGGCTCGCGGTCTTCATCGCGGTCGGGACGATGATCTCGCTCGCCTACTACCTGCGGGTGGTGGCGGCGATGTGGATGCGCGCGGGCGAGGAGAAGGTGCCCGGCGGCACCCCGGCGATCGCCGGCGCCGCCCCCGAGGCCGACCCGATCGACCCCGACGCCGGCCGCCGCTGGTACCTGGTCGGCCCCGCCGTGCTGGCCGCCGCCGCCACGATCTTCTTCGGCGTGATCCCCCAGCCGCTGGTCGAATTCGCGACGCACGCCGGCGCCTCGCTGTTCTCGTAGGCCGCGGTAGTTCTACGCCTTCACGGGACAGGCCGCCCGCCTGGCCTGGGAGGGGAGGCGTGAGTGCGCATTTGTCCCCGCATACCGGGGACAAATGCGCACTCACCGAGCGTCCCGCCGCTCAGTCCCCGCCACGCCATGTCCTGGAATCGACCGGCCAGCCAGCCAGGCCGGGCGGTGCGCGTTAAGGTCACCGCATGGGGGCACGGCCAGAGGCGCTGTCGGCGGCGACGATGTGCGAGGCGTTCCAGCGGACCGCCGCCGAACGCCCCGATGCGCCCGCGCTGCGCTTCAAGGACAGCGAGTTCGAGGCGAGCTGGGCCGAGTACGCGGCGACGGTGCGACGGCGGGCGGCGGGGTTCGCGGCGCTCGGCGTCGGTCGCGGCGACACGGTCGGGTTCATGCTCGTCAACCGTCCCGCCCTGCACCTCTGCGACTGCGCCGCGATGCACCTCGGCGCCACCTGCTTCTCGGTCTACAACACCTCCTCGCCGGAGCAGATCGAGTACCTGGTCGCCGACGCGGCCAACCGGGTGATCGTCACCGAGCAGGCCTTCCTCGACCGCGTGCTGGCGGCGCGCGAGGTGGTGGGGACGCTCGAGCAGGTGGTCGTCGTCGACGGCGAGGCGCCCGAGGGGACGATCTCGCTGGCCGAGCTCGATGCCGGCGGCGACCCCGGCTTCGACTTCGAGGCCGCCTGGCGCGCGGTCGAGCCCGAGGACGTGCTCTGCCTGATCTACACCTCCGGCACCACCGGGCCGCCGAAGGGGGTGCAGCTGACGCACGCCAACATGGTCGCCGAGTGGCGCGCCTGCGATCAGGTCTTCGACATCGACGCGGGCGGCCGCAGCATCTCCTTCCTGCCCACCGCCCACATCGCCGACCGCTGGAGTCAGCTCTACGCGCAGATGTTCTACGGGACCTGCGTCTACTGCTGCCCGGACCCGCGCGAGATGGTCGGCTACACGACCCAGGTGCGGCCGACCTTCTGGGGCGGGGTGCCGCGAATCTGGGAAAAACTCAAGGTCGCGCTGGAGGCGGCGATGGCGGCCGAGGAGGACCCCGAGCGGCGGCAGGCGGTCGCGCGGGCGATGGAGGTGGGGCGCCGCCGGGTCGCGGCCTACCTGGCGGGCGAGATCCCGGCCGAGCTGCAGGCCGAATGGGAGGCGGCCGACGCCGAGGTCTTCGCGCCGGTGCGGGCGCTGCTCGGCCTCGACGAGGTGACGACCTTCGCGGTCGGGGCGGCGCCGACCCCGCCGGAGGTGATCGAGTTCTTCCTCGCGATGGGGATCGAGATCTGCGAGCTGTGGGGGATGTCGGAGACCTCCTCGGCGGCGACCGTCAACCCGCCCGGCCGGATCCGGGTCGGCACGGTCGGGCCGGCGCTGCCCGGGGTCGAGCTGAAGCTCGCTGACGACGGCGAGCTGCTGGTCCGCGGGCCGATCGTGATGAAGGGGTACCGCAACATGCCCGAGCGCACCGCCGAGGCGCTCGGCGCGGACGGCTGGCTGGCGACCGGCGACATCGGCGAGATCGACGCGGACGGGTACCTGCGGATCGTCGACCGCAAGAAGGAGCTGATCATCAACGCCGCCGGCAAGAACATGTCGCCGACGGCGATCGAGGCGAAGCTGAAGGCCGCCTCGCCGCTGGTCGCCCACGCCGTCGCGGTCGGCGACCGCCGTCCATACAACGTGGCGTTGATCGTGCTCGACCGCGAGGTGCTGGCGGCGCGCGGTGCGGGCGCGGAGGACACCGAGATCGTGGCCGAGATCGAGACCGCGGTGGCGGTTGCCAACGAGCGGCTCTCGCGGGTCGAGCAGGTCAAGCGCTTCCGCGTCCTCGACCGCGATTGGCTGCCCGGCGGCGAGGAGCTGACGCCGACCCTGAAGCTGCGCCGGCGGCCGATCGAACGCCGCTACGAAGCCGAGATCGAAGCGCTCTACAGCGACTGAGCGAGTGCGCGCCGCACCGCCGGCGCCGAACCGATAGTCATCCGGGGATGGGCGTCGTCCTGACCATGGTCCTGATGCTGGCCGGCGCCGGCGTCGGCGTCTGGTCGGAGCGCCGCTATCCGCAGGCCGCGGTCGCGCTCGCCCGCCGGCTGCTGCTGGTGATCCTCTACGCGCTGGTCCCATTCGTCATCTTCTTCAACCTCGCCCACGCCTCGGTCGACCTCGACCGCGCGGCGGGGCTCGTCCTCGCCGCGATCAACCTGACCCTCGTCTGCGTCATCGCCTGGTTCGTCGCCTCGCGCCTGCTGCGGCTCTCGCGTCCCCAGACCGGCGCCGTGATCTGCTGCGTCCTGGTCGCCAACACCGCCTACCTGGGCTATCCGCTGACCGTGGCTCTGCTCGGCCACGACCACCTCTCGACCGGGATCTTGTTCGACGTCCTGGTCAGCCTGCCGGCGCTGATGCTCGGCGCCTTCGGCGTCGCCGCGGCCTTCGGCACCCAGGCGGGGGAGGGGGCGCGGCAGCGGGTCCGCACCTTCCTCACCCGCAACCCGCCGCTCTACGCGGCGATCCTCGGCCTGCTCGCGCCCAGCTCGCTGGCGCCGAGCGCGCTCGTCGACGCCTCCCAGGTGCTCGTCGTCGTGATGCTGCCGATCGGGTTCTTCGCCGTCGGCGCGACCCTGGCCGAGGGCGCCGAACATGGCGAGCTGCCGTTCCCGCCGCCGCTGACGCCGGCGGTGGCGCTGGCGGTCGGCGGGCGGGTGCTGCTGGCGCCGGCGTTGCTGATGGCGATGGCGGCGCCGCTGGTCGACCTGCCCTCCGCCTACCGGCTGATGTCGGCGATGCCGACGGGGATCAACGCCCTCGTCGTCTCCCACGCCTACGGGCTCGACAACCGCATCGTCGCCGAGGCGATCACCTGGTCGACCGTGATCGTCGGCGTCGTTGCGCTCGGCTCGCTGCTGTTCTGAGGCGCCGCTCAGAACTTGGTGATGACCAGACCGAGGATCGTCGCGATCAGTCCGGTCTGAGCGATGATCATGCCGGCGCCGATCTGGAGCATCGTTCGCTGCAGCGAGTCCATTCGGCCGTTGAGGCCGCGCAGGTCCGCATCAACCCGCGCGAACCCGGCCCGCATCTCCGTCTGCAGATCGTCGAGTCGCGAGTCCGTCCAGTGGCTCCTGCTTGCCTCCACGCCGGGGACGGTAGCGGACAAAAACATACATATGGGTCGCAACTCTGAAAATCTTCTGAGCCATGTTGCACCACGTCGGGATCGAGGTCGCGCCGGCCGACGTCGAGCGCACGGCCGAGCTGTTCGAGCTGCTCGGCTTCGAGCGGGTGCCGGTGCCCGACAGCCTCGGCGCCGGCTTCACCTGGCTGGAACGGGGCGGCACCCAGATTCATTTGATGCACGAGGAGAGCCCCTCGGTGCCGCCGCGCGCCCACCTCGCCGTCCTCGCCCCCGAGTTCGAGGCGACGCTGGCGCGCCTGCGCGCCGCCGGCTTCGAGCCCGAGCCGGGGCGCCCGCATTGGGGCGCCGCCCGGGCCCTGGTCACCGCCCCGGGCGGCAACCGGGTCGAGCTGATGGCGGCGCCGCCGGCGCCGCCGGGCTGAGCTACTCGTCCTTGGGGTCGAAGGTGAGGGCGCAGCCGTTGATGCAATAGCGCTGGCCGCTCGGTCCCGGGCCGTCGGGGAAGACGTGGCCGAGATGGGCTTCGCAGGCCTTGCAGACGACCTCGGTGCGGCGCATGAAGTGGCTGTTGTCCTCGCGCAGTTCGACGTGCTCGAGGTTGGCGGGGTCGGTGAAGCTGGGCCAGCCGCTGCCGGAGTCGAACTTGGTGTCGGAGGAGAAGAGCTCGGTCCCGCAGCCGATGCAGCGGAACATCCCCTCGCGCTTCTCGTCGAGGTAGGGGCCGGTCCAGGCGCGCTCGGTGCCGGCCTTGCGGGTCACCTCGTACTGCTCCGGCGTCAGCTGCTCGCGCCATTCCTGGTCAGTCTTGACGATCTTGTTCGGCATTCGTTGTCCTTTCTCTCGCTGCCACCAGGGTACGCCCCTGCTATTACAGAGCGATGACGTGTACGTCCTCGTTCGCCGGCCGTACCGCCGCCCTGTTCGCGGCGGCATTCGCCGTGCTCGCCCTCGCCTCGCCCGCGTCGGCGCCCGCTGCCGGGACCGACCTCGCCAAGCTGCTGGCGCCGGCCAGCGTCTGCCCGTACCAGGCGCAGTTGCAGGCCGAAGCGCCGGTCCAGGAGCGGGCGATGCGGTGCATGACCAACTACGCCCGCAAGCATGCCGGGCTGGCCCCGCTCACCCCCTCGAAAGCGCTGGTCGCCTCCGCCGACCACAAGGCCGCCGACATCGTCCGCTGCGACGAATTCAGCCACGAAGCGTGCGGTCGCGAATTCACCTACTGGATGCTGCACTTCGGTTACCTGCAGAGCGATTGCTGGGAGGCGGCCGAGAACATCGCCTGGGGGACCGGCCGGATCGGCACCGTGCGGGCGATCTTCAACGCCTGGCTGCACTCGCCGGGGCATCGCGAAAACATCCTCGGCAACTACACGGAGATCGGGATCGGCCTGCGGGTCGGCACTCTGGAAGGCCATCGCGGCGCCCACGTCTGGGCGCAGGAGTTCGGCAGCCACCAGTGCTGAGCCGCGCCAGCTGTCGCCAGCCTCTTAGGATGGCGGCGTGCCCGAGGCCTTCTACGAACCGACCGGCGACGGCTTCCTCGCCACCGGCCTGACCCGCGGTCCTTGGGACCCCGGCGCCCAGCACGCCGGCCCGCCCGCGGCGCTGCTGGCGCGGGCGATCGAGCAGCTGCCCGAATCGGAGCGCTTCCAGGTCGGCCGCGTCACCTTCGAGATCCTGCGCTCGATCCCGATCGGGCCGGTGCGGGTCAGCGCTCGCGTCCTGCGCCCCGGCCGCCGCGTGCGCCTGGTCGAGGCCGAGCTCGAGGTCGAGGGCGAAGTGCTGATGCGCGCCACCGCCTGGCAGCTGGTGATCGCCCCGGTGCAGTTGCCCGACGATCTGCCGCCGCGGCAGCCGGCGCCGCCCCTGCCCGAGCACGGCAGCCCGGGCGACTTCTTCCCCGGCGCCGAGGACGAGGGCTACCACACCGCGATGGAGGTCTCGTTCGTCAACGGCCGCTTCATGGAACTGGGCCCGGCGACCGCCTGGCTGCGGATGCGGGTGCCGCTCGTCGCCGGCGAGCAGACGACCCCGCTGCAACGCGTCCTGGTCGCCGCCGACGTCGGCAACGGGATCAGCGCCGCACTCGACTTCCGCGAGTTCATCTTCGTCAACGTCGAGCTCACCGTCCACTTCGAGCGGATGCCCGCGGGCGAGTGGATCTGCGTCGACGCCGAGACCCTGCCCCAATCGACCGGCGTCGCCACCGCCGAGTCGATCCTCTTCGACGCCGACGGCCGCATCGGCCGCGCCGCCCAGTCCCTGATCGTCAGCCGCCGGTAAGGATCCGCCCGCGAGAGCGGGAGCGCCTGGTGAGGACGTACTTCTTGCCGCTCCCGCGCTGAAGGCGTATTTCCTCCCGGTATGCGGGAGGAACTACGCCCTCACGAGACAGGCCGCCCGCATGGCCTGGGAGGGGAGGCGTGAGTGCGCACTTATCCCCGCATACCGGAGACAAATGCGCACTCACCGAGCGTCCCGCCACTCAGACCCGGGAGGGGAGGGTGCTCGCCGCCCTACCTGCCAACGGAGGGTGGCGACCA
>JBEHWY010000070.1:0-17805 GCA_048498975.1 Actinomycetota bacterium
ATCCTGCTCAACGGGTTCTTCGTCGCGGCCGAGTTCGCTCTGGTCGCCGACTCGCCGGCGACGAAGACCCTGCAACCGCGGTTGCGGGTCAGGCGGGCCCGGAGGGAGCGTTCTCGACCCGCAGCAGGCCGCCCGCGGCCTGCTCCTCCATCTGCAGCGTCGTATGCTCGATCCCGAACCGCTCGCGCAGGGTCAGCTCCAGGCGCTGGCGGATCAGGTCGCGGTCGGCGCCGTTGGCGACGACGACGTGGGCGGCGACGGCGCCGAACCCCGAGGTGACGGTCCAGACGTGGAGATCGTGGACCTCGCGCACGCCCTCCTCGCCGCAGATCGCCTTCCCCATCCCGGCGACGTCGACGCCGGCCGGCGCCGCCTCCATCAGCACGTCGAATGGTTCCTTGATCAGGCGCCAGGAGGAGGCGAGGACGAGTGCTGCGATCAGCAGCGAGACGATCGGGTCGACCACCGAGGAGCCGCCGGCGAGGACGACCGCGCCGGCGATGACGACGCCGATCGAGCCCAGCGCGTCCGCCGCCGAGTGGCGCAGCGCCCCCTCGAGGTTGATGTCCTCGCGCTGGCCGCGGGCGAGGACCAGGGTCGCGGCGACGTTGCCGGCGAGGCCGAAGAGGCCGAGGGCGAGGACGCCGGCGCCGTCGATCGAGGGCGGGTCGGAGAAGCGCTGAATCGCCTCGATCGCGATCGCGACGCTGACCGCGACCAGCAGCAGGCCGTTGACCAGCGCCGCCAGCACCTCCGAGCGCTGGTAGCCGAAGGTCCGCCGCCCCGCCGCCGGCAGCGAGGCGAGCCGCGCCGCGAACAGCGCCAGGGCGATCGAGCCGACGTCGGAGAGCAGGTGGCCGGCGTCGGCGAGAACCGCCAGCGACCCGGTGAGGACGCCACCGACCGCCTCGGCAACCAGCATCGCGCCGTTGATCGCCAGCGCCCACCACATCCGCCGCCGGCTGTCCGCCCGCCGCGCGTCAAGCGCGTGCGAGTGCCCGTGCGCGTGGCTATGTCCCCCAGGTCCGTGCATCCCCCCGAGGATACGTCCGCCGACGGGACGATTTCGGGTGACTATCACCCGAAATCGTCCCGTCGGCCCCCTGGAGCTAGGCGGGGACGGGCTCTTTGGCGCGGGTCGCCTCTGCGGCCAGTTCGGCGGCGTAGCCGAGGCGCTCGGCGTATTCGCGGGCCTGCATGCGCGAGATGACCATGCGCTGGATCTCGGCCGTGCCCTCGAACAGCTGGTAGATCTTGGCGTCGCGGAACCACTTCTCCAGCGGGCAGTCGGTGTCCCAGGCGTAGGGGCCGACCAGGTCCATCAGCGTCGTCGTCGCCCACATCGTCACGTCGCCGGCCTTGAGCTTCGACATCGAGCCCTGGCCGCCGCGCATCGGCACCCCGTTGCGGCCCATCCAGCCGGCCCGCTGGACCAGCAGCCGGGCGGCTTCGATCTCGGTCGCGACGTCGGCCAGCGTCTGCTGGATCCGCTGCGCTTTGAGCAGCGGCACGCCGCCTTCTTCGCGGCCGTCGAGGTACTCGAGGGTCCACTCGTAGGCGGCCTGCGCGATGCCCAGCGCCGAGGAGCCGACGATCGGCCGGGTCACCTCGAAGGTCGCCAGCGCGTCAGCCGAGCGCGAGCTTTCGCCGGCGCGGGCCCGCTCCAGCTTCTTCTGCAGCTTCTCCTCGCCGCCGAGCAGGTAGTCGCCGGGGATGCGGCAGTCCTCGAGCACGACCTCGGCGGTGTGCGAGGCGCGGATTCCGAGCTTGGTCTCCTTCTTGCCCTGGCTGATGCCGGGGACGCCCTTGGGGATGACGAAGGTGGCCTGGCCGCGGGTGCCGAGCTCGGGATCGACGGTGGCGACGACGACGTGGACGTCGGCGATGCCGCCGTTGGTGATGAAGACCTTGGTCCCGTTCAGCACCCACTCGTCGCCGTCGCGCTTGGCGGTCGTCTTCAGGCTCTTGACGTCCGAGCCGGCCTGCGGCTCGGTGACGGCGTAGGCGCCGAGCTGGATCTCCTCGCCGCTGCCGAAGCACTCCGGCACCCAGCGGGCGATCTGCTCCGGCGTGCCGCTGGCGGCGATGCCGGCCGCGGCGAGCCCCGAGCCGCCGATCGCCAGCGCGATCCCGGCGCAGCCCCAGTGCATCTCTTCGGAGGAGATCAGCTGCATCTGACCCTCGGGGTCGGAGGCTGAGCGCTGGATCGCCTCGAGGCCCTGCATGCCCTGGCGGCGGGCCTCCTTGATCACCTCCCAGGGAGTGCTCTCCTCTTCGTCGTGCTTGCGCGCGACGGGGCGGATAACCTCGCGCGCGAACTTGCGGCAGCGAGCCTTGAACTCGAGCTGCTCGTCGTTGAGTTCGAAATTCATTGGGGCCTTTCTGGGGCGATGGGACCGATTGACTGGTCAGTCAGCCAGTCTCGTGAACTGTACCTGAACGACCCCGGGAAACACGCAAACGCGTAACCGGATCTCGACAGGCACCCGTGTAGCGTTGGCGCCGTGAAGCGCAACCGGCCGATCAACGCCGACCTGCCCGAGGGGCCGCCGCAGGCCGAGGAGGAGCCGAAGACCGACGAGGGTCCCGCCCCCGCGCCGGAGCCGACGCCGAAGGCCGCGGCGCCCCGACCGGAGCCCGAGCCGAAGACGGAGGGGGCGCCCAAGGTCGATCCGGCGCCGAAAGTCGAGGAGGAGCCGTCGCCCCCACCCCAGCCGAAGCGGCGGCGGCAGCCGAAGCCGCTGACGCCGAAGCTGCTCGGCGGGCTCGTCCTGATCGCGATCGCCTTCATCGTCGCCGCCGTGATCTGGGGCACGGGTGGCTCCGACGAAGCGTCCGATCAGCCGGCACCCGCGCCGGTGGCCGTCGAAGACCAAGGCGGCGGCGACTCGCAGGGCGGTGAAGAGCTCGGCTACCCGACCTTCGCCACCAACAACACGACCCGGATCGCCGGCTCGGGCCCGGCCGCGATCGCCGCCGCGACCTCGCTCGTCGTCTTCCCCGCCACCATCCCCGCACAACGCCCCGTGGCGGTGACGCTCGCCGCCGAGGAAGACTGGGCCGGCGCGATCGCCGGCGCCGTGCTGATGGCCTCGCCGCTGCGCGCGCCGCTGCTCTTCTCCTCCGCGGGCGGTGCCCCCGACCCCACCACCGCCGCCCTCGCCGCCCTGCAGCCCGCCGGCGGCAAGGAGAGCGACGGCGCCGCCGCCTTCGCGATCGGCGACGTCGCCGTCCCCGACGGCCTGACGGCGACCAAGGTGCCCGCCGGCTCGCCGGCGGCCGAGGCGGCGGCGATCGCGAAGCTGCGCGACCGCCTCTTCCCCACCGCGCCCGACCACGTCATCGTCGCCCCCCTCTCGAACCCGGACCTGGCCGCGCCGGCCGCTGCCTGGGCGGCGCGCTCCGGCGACCCGGTCCTCTTCGCCGGCAAGAACGACCTGCCGGCGGCGACGGCCAGCGCGCTGCAGCGCCACACCAAGGTCCCCGTCTACGTCCTCGGACCCTCCTCGGCGATCTCCTCCGACGTGCTGCGCGGGATCGACGCGATCGTCAAGAAGGTGAAGCGGGTCTCCGGCGAGGACGCGGTAGCCAACGCGCTCGCCTTCGCCCGCTATGGCGACGGCAGCTTCGGCTGGAACGTCAACGACCCCGGCCACGGCTTCGTCCTCGCCCGCGCCGGCTCGGCGGCCGGCGCCGCAGCGGCCGCGCCGCTCTCGGCCTCGGGCACCTGGGGGCCGTTGCTGCTCACCGACAGCGCCACTAAGCTCCCGGCCGAACTTCGGAACTACTTCCTCGACGTGAAGCCCGGCTACACCAACAACCCGACCCGCGCCTTCTACAACCACGTGTGGGTGGTCGGCGACCAGGAGACGATCGACGTGAACCAGCAGGCGGAAGTCAACGAACTGGCCGAACTCGCCAAGATCGGCGGCGGCGAATGAGCGAGACCGAGAACCCGCAGCTGCTGGGCCGCGCCGCGGAGATCACGCCGGAGGACATCCGCGCCCTCGCCGGCGCCTCGACGCCGCACTTCGCGCTGCAGGTCCGCAACCGGATCCGGCGGTTGATCGAGCCGCTGCCCGCCGGTCACCCGGCGCGGGTCGAAGGCGAACGCAAGATCGCCCGGCTCGAAGACCTCGCCGAGCACAGCGGCGATCCGCGCGGCACGCTCGGCATCTCCCACTAGCCGGGCGAGGGCGGGGCGCTCGTGAAGCACATGGCAGCGGGCGTCTGGCGGCTGAAGGAGCTGCCCGCGCCGAGCATCAACGTCTACCTCGCCGAGGACGTCCTGATCGACGCCGGCCGCCGCTGGGACCGGCGTCGCATCTTCGCCGAGCTCGAGGGCGTCGAGATCTCCCTGCTCGCCCTCACCCACGTCCATCCCGACCACCAGGGCTGCGCCAAGGACGTCTGCGAGGCGCGAGAGGTGCCGCTCGCCTGCCACGTCGACGACGTCGACGCGATGGAAGGGAAGCGGCCGGTGCAGGAGGCGGGCACGGCCAACCCGGTCAACACGGTGATCCGCAATCTCTGGCAGGGGCCGCCCCACCGGGTCGACCGGCCCCTCAGCGAGGGCGATGAGGTCGCCGGCTTCCGCGTCGTCCACGCCCCCGGCCACGCCCGCGGCGAGGTGATCTTCTTCCGCGAGTCCGACCGGGTCGCGATCTGCGGCGACGTGATCCGCAACATGAGCTACGCCACCGGCCTGCCCGGAATCAAGGAGCCGCCCGACGTCTTCACCTACGACCCGGCCGAGAACCGGCGCTCGATCCGCAAGCTGGCGGCGCTCGATCCGTCGCTGATCCTGCCCGGCCACGGCCCCGCCGTGACCGACATGGCGGCCTTCCAACGCTTCGCCGACGGCCTTCCCGGGTAACCGCAGACCGCAGCGTCTCGCCCTGCGGCGGGTTACTTAATTTCAGCTACCAACTGGAGGGGAGTCCAGATGAGCACCCTGAAGCGGCGGCTTCCGTCGCCGGCGATGGTCGTAGCGCTGATAGCTCTCGCCGTCGCCCTCGGCGGCACCGCCTACGCGGCCGGACAGATCAACGGCGGCGCGATCATCAAGCAGTCGATCGGCGCCGGCAAGATCAAGCACAAGACGCTGACCGGCTACCAGATCAACACCAACAAGCTCGGCGTCGTGCCGTCTGCCAAGCGGGCCGCGCACACTTACTGGGCGGTCGTCCACAACCCCGGCAGCGCCGGCAACGCGACCCTGGCGCGTGCCAGCGACGAAGGGATCACCGCCACCGAGGGCGGCGGCGCCGTCACCGTCGCCTTCCCGGTCAACGTCACCGGCTGCGCCGACGTCGCCGGGCGCAACAACGCCGGCACCGCGGTGCCCGACGCGGGCTACGCCCAGACCAACACGTCGGCCGCCAACCCGAACGCGATCGAAGTCCACACCCACGACAAAGCCGGCGCCAACGAGGACGCCGACTTCCACCTGATCGTCATCTGCCCGTAGGCGTTCCACGACTCATCCGGCCCGAGGACGGCCAGGGACGTTTCGCGGCGCTGGCGCACTGAGAAGAGAGGAGTGTGGTTGCGCTTAGTGGCGCTATCCGCCACGAAGCTCAACCACGCGACCGGCGCGCCTCGCTTCGGAGAGGGGAGGGTGCTCGCCGCCCTACCTGCCCATGGAGGGTGGCGAGCACCCTCCCCTCCACGCCCCAGCGTGGAACTACTCATCTAGCAGCGAAAAGTGCCACCGGCGGTCGGTCGCAACGCTACGATCAGCGCCATGACCGACACGCCGATGGCACCCGAGCAAGGCATCGCAGGCGACGACAACGCGCGCGAACTCGCGATCCAGCGCCTGAAGATCAAGCAGGACTTCAAGGGAATGGCCGCCGGCGGCGTCCTCGCCGTGATCGTCACGGTCGTGATCTGGGCACTCGGCGAAGGCGGCTACTTCTGGCCCGTCTGGGTCATCCTCGGCGTCGCCATCGGCCTCGTCGTCCAGGGCTGGAAAGCCTATGGGCCGAGCAACCGCATCACCGAGGACGACGTCCAGCGCGAGATGCGCAACGGCTAGCGCGCCCTGGTGCTCGCCTACCTCTTCTGGCACCGGCCCGCGCCCGGCGTCGAGGCGGAGGAGTACGAGGCGGCCCAGCGCGAGTTCCACGCCGGGCTGGAAGTCCCCTCCGCCTGCTTCCACGTCGCCGAGCTCCCCTTCGACGCCGGCCCCGGCTATGAGGACTGGTACCTGGTCGAAGACTGGTCGGCGCTCGGGGGGCTGAACGCTGCGGCGATCGACGCCGTCCGCGGCCCCGGCCACGACCGCGCCGCGGCGCTGGTCGGCGCCGGTTGGGGCGGCGTCTACGCGCTGGTACGCGGCGTCGCCGAGATCCCCGCGGCGGCGAGCTGGCGCCACAAGCCACGCGGGCGCGGGCTCGACGCGGTGCTGGCTGACGCGCCCAGCGAGGCCGCGATCTGGCAGCGCCAGATGGTCCTCGGCCCCGCTCCCGAGCTGTGCATCGCCGCCGGCGGCCCCGCCCGCCGCCGCGTCAGCTGACCAGGCGGGCGCGGGACATGTCGACCCGCTCGCCCTTGAAGGGGACGCCCTCGGCGACGAGCAGCGCCCGCTGGCGCGAGCCCTTGGCGAGCGAGCCGTCGGCGCGGACCACGCGCCACCAGGGCAGGTCGGGCTCCTCGGCGCCGAACAGGACCGAGCCGGCGAAGCGCGGCGCCCCCGGCGAGACGTCGCCGTAGCTGCGCACGTAGCCGGGCGGGATCGCGCGCACGCGCTCGAGCACTTCCAGTTCGCGGCTGCCGTCGGAGCCGCTCACGCCTCCGGGCCGAAGGCGTCGATGATCCGGTTCTGGAACTCGCTCAGCTCCTCGGCGGAGATGAAGTACGTGGGCGGAGTGAGGAAGAGGCCGTCGGCGCGCTCGGCCGTCTCGGCGACCCGCGCCCGCACCTTGTCGAGCGGCCCGGCGGCGCAGTAGGTCTCGACCATCTCGTCGCTGATCGCGGCGGGGACGCCGGCGAGGTCGCCGCGGCGGAAGGCGGCGCCCGCCTCGACCGCGTTGGCGCCGAAGCCGTGCATCTCCCAGAGCGGCATGTAGGTCTTGACCGTGGCGTAGAAGGAGATCGTCCGCCGCGCCATCTCCAGCGCTCGCCCCTCGTCCTCGTCGATCGCGCAACAGACGGTCGGCAGGTAGTCGAAGTCGCGGCGCTCTCGGCCGCTGCGGCTCAGACCCGTCTCGAAGGCGTCGACGACGACCTCGTCGATCCAGCGCAGGCTCTGGATCGGGTGGCCGATCAGGCCGTCGGCGACGTCGCCCGCCATTCGCGCCATCCCCGCCTGCAGCGCAGCGGCGTAGATCGGGACCGCCGCGCGCGCCGGCGGGTGCGGCCGCACCCAGCCCTTGATGTCGATGTCGTAGTAGGTGCCCTCGAAGCGGATCGGCTCGCCGGCCGAGGCCTGGCGCATGATCAGCCGCGTCGCCTCGATCGCCTCGCGCAGGTGGGGCGCCGGGCGGCCGTAGTCGGCGTTGTGCCAGGTCTCGTTCAGCCGCTTCACCCCCGCCCCCATGCCGAGCCGGAAGCGGCCGCCGGACATCTCGTCGATGTCGAGGGCCGAAACCGCGGCGATGAACGGACTGCGGGTGAAGGCCCAGACGATCCCCGTCCCGACCCCGATCCGCTCGGTCTTCGCCGCCAGGTAGGCGGCCTGGGTGACGGCGCTGCGGAACAGCTCCGGCGCCCAGACGCACTCGACGCCGGCCGCCTCGGCCCGCAGCGTCTCCGCCTCGAGCTCGGCCACCGAGTTGCCGATCGCGGCGACCGAGACGCGGCGCAGGGCGCTCATCGGCGGCGACTCAGGCGGCGGCGCGCGCGAGGACCGCCTCGGCGACGCGCTCGCGATGCCACTTGGCGTCGCCCCAGGTGGCGGCGTTGGCGCGGCCGCGCTTGAGGAAGAAGTGGAGGTCGTGCTCCCAGGTGAAGCCGATCCCGCCGTGGACCTGAATCGAGGCGTTGGGCACGCGCCAGCCGGCGTCGGAGGAGTAGGCCTTCGCCATCGAGGAAGCGACCCGCAGGGACTCCGGCTCGGCGTCAGCCGCCCAGGCGGCGCCGTAGACGGTCGAGCGCGAGTTCTCGGTCTCCAGCAGCATCTGCGCGCAGCGGTGGGAGACCGCCTGATAGGCGCCGATCGGGCGGCCGAACTGGTGGCGGTCTTTGGCGTACTCGACCGCCATCTCCAGCGACCGCTGGGCGATTCCGGTCGACTCGGCGGCAAGCGCGACACAGACCCGGTCGAAGACCGCCTCGTACTCGCGGCCCGCGGCAGGCAGCGTGTCCTCGGGCGCGACGCGGACGCCGTCGAAGCGCACGCTCGAGATCCGCCGGGTCGGGTCGATCGACTTTTCCTCCCGGATCGTCACGCCCTCGGCGCCGGCCTCGACCAGGTGGCGGTGCCCGTCGGCGGTGGCGACGAGGAAGAAGTCGGCGCTGGCGGCGTCGAGGACGAAGACCTTCTCGCCGTCCAGCACGGTCGCGCCGTCCTCGCTGCGCGCCGCCATCTTGAAGGCGCCGGGGGTCGCGGTCGAGCCGGCGTCCCAGAGTGCCGGGGTGCCGCGCCGCTCGCCCGCGGCCAGCGGCCGCAGGTAGCGCTCACGCTGGTCGTCGGAGCCGCAGTGGGCGAGCGCCAGGCCGGCGACGGTGTTGGAGAGCAGCGGCGAGGGGGCCAGCGCGTAGCCCATCTCCTCGAAGAGGATTGCCAGGTCGACGATCCCGAGGCCCTGGCCGCCCCACTCCTCGGGCAGCGCCAGGCCGGTCCAGCCGAGCTCGGCCATCTGCCCCCAGCCGTCGGCGTCGAAGCCGCTCTCGCTGGCTGCGATCTCGCGCACGCGGTCGAATTTGAAGCGCGAGGCGAGGAAATCGCGCGCGGTCGATTTGATCGCCTGCTGCTCGTCGGTGAGGTCGAAGTACATGGCGTCAGGTCCTAGCGCAGCCGCGGCAGGCCGAGCACCCGCTCGGCGATGATGTTCTTGAGGATGTCGGTGGTGCCGCCCTCGATCGAGTTGGCGCGCGAGCGCAGGAACCCGTACTGCCAGGCGCCGCCGGCGACGGCGTGCTCGGCACCGCGGGCGAGCGGCGCGTAGGCCCCCTCGATCTCCAGCGCCAGCTCGGTCAGGCCCTGGTTGAGGTCGGCCCACTGCCACTTGCCGAGCGAGCCCTCGGGACCGGGGATGCCCGACTGCATCGTCTTGGTCAAGCCGCGGTAGGCGCCGAGCCGCATCGCCTCCGCCTCGATGTGCAGCTGCGCGATCCGCTGGCGGAAGTAGGCGTCATCGGCGGCCGAGCCACCGCCCTCCTCGCGCACCTCGGTCGCCAGCCGCGCCAGCCGCGCCAGCGCGTTCTGGATCTGGGCGATGGCGCCGAAGGCGAGCCCGGCGCGCTCGTTCATCAGCGTCGTGATCGCCACCGTCCAGCCGTTGCCGACGCCGCCGACGACGTTCTCGTCGGGGATCCGCGCCTCGTTGATGAAGACCTCGTTGAACTCGCCCTCGCCGGTGATCTGAACCAGCGGTTTCGCTTCGACCCCCTCCTGCTCCATGTCCATCAGGAAGTAGGTGAGGCCCTGGTGCTTGGGGGCGTCGGGGTCGGTGCGAGCGACCAGCATGCACCACTTCGCGTACTGGGCGAAGGTCGTCCACACCTTCTGGCCGCTGACGACCCATTCGTCGCCGTCCTTGACCGCGCGCGTCTTCAGCGAGGCGAGGTCGGAGCCCGACTCGGGCTCGGAGAAGCCCTGGCACCAGATCTCCTCGCCGGTCAGGATCGGCTCCAGGTAGCGCTGCTTCTGCGCGTCGGTGCCGTGGGCGATGACGACCGGCCCGCCCATCGCCAACCCCAGCACGTTGGCCGGGCTCGGCGCTTCCTGGCGCGTCGCCTCGTCGACCCAGATCGCCTGCTCGATCAGCGTCGCGCCGCGACCGCCGTACTCCTGCGGCCAGGAGATCCCGGCCCAGCCGGCCGCGTGCAACTGGCGCTGCCACTCGCCGCGGAACTCCATCACCTCGTCGAGCCCCCCCTCGGGCTCGGGCCCGGGGTTGTTTGCCTGCAGCCAGGCGCGAGCCTCGTCGCGGAACCTCTCCTCCGATGGCGACAGCGTCAGGTCCATCGACGCGGCAGCATATCGGGCACTGGCCGGTTGGCCAGTGCCCGCCGTCGGCCTGTCAGAGGCCGGTGCAGATCCTGAACCCGTATTCCTGGGTCAGCTTCTGGAATTCGGCGAAGGGCGATTTCGGCCCCGACAGCGGGGATTCCGGCTTGGCTTCCAAGCCTTTGGCAGCCGCTTCGAGAGCGTCGATGATCGCTTCGATCTTTTCCTCATCACCGCTTGGGGGCGTCAGCGCTTCCAGTTCTTCGGCAGCCGTGTAGAGGGGCGGGACCGCCGCCTTGAGGTTCCCTTCCTTGGTCGAGACCTTCTTTCCTCCCTTGGCCTTTTCCAGCGCTTTCAGCTTCTTGCCGTAGCTTTCCGGGACCTTGTTGCAGATTTCGTCGGCTTCCTTGATGAAGATCCTCACTTCTGGAGCGCCGCCGGCTTCACCCTTGCCTTCCGACGTTTCTCCACCGCTGCCGCCCGCGACTTCTTCGTTAGTCGCGGCGTTTTGCCTACCGCTAGCGCCCTGCTTCCCGCTCGCACCCTTCCCCTGCCCGCTTTCCGAGTCGGTCTTGCCGACGCCGGTCCCGTTCGCGGTAGTGCCGGAACCGCTGCTTCCGCCGCAGCCGCTAACGAACACGGCCACTGCAAGTAGCACGCACAAGATGACGCTGAGCCGCATGACTTCCCCTCCGCCTTGAGTCGAAAAGATTGACTAATCGACAAACCTACCGCCGGATTCGCCGGAGTCAAGGCGGAGGGGCCGTCAGGCGGCCCGGTGTTCTAGACGCGCTGGATCAGCGTCCCCGTGCCGAGGCCGCCACCGCAGCACATCGTCACCATCCCCATCTCCTTGTCGGCGCGCTCCAGCTCGTGCAGCAGGGTGGTGATCAGGCGGGCGCCGGAGGAGCCGAGCGGGTGGCCGAGGGCGATCGCGCCGCCGTTGACGTTGACCCGGTCCATGTCGGGATCGAGCTCGCGCCGCCAGGCAGCGACGACGGAGGCGAACGCCTCGTTAATCTCGATCAGGTCGATGTCGTCGATCGCCATCTCGTTGCGCTCCAGCAGCTTCTGCGTCGCCGGGATCGGGCCGGTCAGCATGATCACCGGGTCGACGCCGACCGTGGTCTGGTCGTAGATCCGCGCCCTGGGGGTGAGGCCCAGCTGATCGGCCTTCTCGCGACTCATCAGCAGCACCGCGGCGGCGCCGTCGGAGACCTGGGAGGAGTTGCCGGCGGTGACCTTGCCGTCGGGCTTGAAGGCCGGCTTCAGGGCGGCCAGGCTCTCGAGCGTGGTCTCGCGCAGGCCCTGGTCGGTGACGTAGGTGTCGCCGTTTACCTGGAAGGGCATGATCTCGCGCTCGAAACGGCCCTCCTCGGTCGCCTTGATCGCCAGCTGCTGGGAGCGGACGCCGAGTTCGTCTAGCTCAGAGCGGGGGATCTCCCATTTGTCGGCGATCATCTCCGCCGAGAGGCCCTGGGGGATCAGCTGGTAGCGCTCCATCAGCTCGGGGGTGAAGGGGGCGCCGAACTCCTCGATCACCTTCGCCCCGGTGCCAAAGGAGTTGTGGCCCATGTGCTCGACGCCGCAGCCGACGACGACGTCGTGCACGCCGCTGGCGATCAGCGCCGCCGCCAGGTTGACCGCCTGCTGGCCCGAGCCGCACTGGCGATCGACGGTGGTCGCCGGGACCTCCTCGGGCAGGCCTGCCTGCAGCCAGGCGTTGCGAGTGATGTTGAAGGTCTGCTCGCCGAACTGCTGCACGCAGCCGCCGATCACGTCGCCGACCTCGTTGGGATCGATCCCGGCGCGCTTGATCAGCTCCTGCAGGTTTCGCGCCAGCAGGGTCGAGGGGTGGGTGTCCTTGTAGTAGCCCTTCTCGGGGTGGCCGCGGCCGATCGGCGTGCGGGTCGCCTCGACGATTACGACCTCGCGGCCGCCGAACTGTCCCTCTCCGTTCGCCATCGCTTCTCTCCGTTCCTAAGTTTTGTGATGAAACCGACTCTGATCGAATGATAGCTCCCGACTGACGTGTCAATCGGTCACCACACGGGATTACACAACCTCAGGGCACCACTGCACGGCGCGTGATAGGAACCCGGCTGTGATGACCACCAAACAGGGGTACGAGAGTCCGGGGATCGCCGGCTCCGGGGCGATCGCCACCGGTCTTGCCGCGGTTTCAACCACCACCGCGGAGACGATCCTGCTCGCGCGCTCGGAGGCTTCGGCCTGGCGCGCGGAGGAGAAAGTCGTCGGCCTCTGCGCCAAGATCGAGGGGGCTGAACCCTCGCGGCTGCGGGTCACGACCGACCCCAACGACCTCTCGCACTGCGACGTCGTCGTCGAGGCGATCGTCGAGGAGCTGGAGCCCAAGGGCGAGCTGCTCTCGACGCTGGTGGAATCCTGTCCGGACGCCGACCTGGCGACGACGACCTCCTCGCTGAGCATCGCCGCGATCGCCGCCGCCGCCGGCACCGACAAGGTCTTCGGCCTGCACGTCTTCAACCCGGTGCCGCGGATGCAGCTGGTCGAGGTCTGCTTCCCCGACGGCGCCGCCGACGCCCGCGAGCAGGCGCTCGCCTGGTGCGCGGCGCTCGGCAAGACCGCGGTCGAGGTCCCCGACCAGGCCGGCTTCGTCGTCAACCGCCTGCTCTTCCCCTACCTCTTCGACGCGGTGCGGATGGTCGAGCGCACCGGGATGGAGGCCGGGGAGGTCGACGCCTGCATGAAACTCGGCGCCGGCTACCCGATGGGCCCGCTCGCCCTGCTCGACTTCGTCGGCCTCGACGTCGCCGAGGCGATCGGCGACGCGCTGTTCGCCGACTCCGGCGACCAGGCGCACAAACCGCCCGGGCTGATCGTCGAGATGATCGGCGAGGAGAAGCTCGGCCGCAAGTCCGGCCAAGGCTTCTACTCCTACGACTGAGACGGCTGCAAACCGTCGTATTTCGGCGTCCTCGGTCGCTCGTGTGCAGAGCACACGTCGCTCCCTGCGTCCTTGAACTACTCGGTTTTCGCCGTCTTACCTTTTCCGGAGAGGTCCCAGATCACGTCAGCCTCGGAGATCCGCTGGCGGCGGGCGATCTCCTCGACCTGGTCCCAGGGCAACTCGGCCTCGGGGAGATCGTCCCAGCGGGCGAGGTCCAGGGCCTCGATCGAGCCCTTCAGCGCCGGGCCCAGGTGCTCCTCGGCGCGGAGCAGGGCTCTGAGGACCTCGAGCTGCTTGTCGGTCAGGCGCACAACCCACATGCCGTACCTCCAACTTTCGGGGGATCGCGGGTTGCTCGGAGAAGCTAGGCGCTGGGACGGACGGAACGGCTGATCCGCACCGCCTCGATCCGGTTCTCGCGCACCGCCTCGACCCGGATCGTGTAGCCGTCGGCGACGATCGAGTCGCCCCGTTTCGGCAGCCGCCCGAGCTCGCCGAAGACGTAGCCGCCGACCGAGTTGTAAGCGTCGCTGTCGACCGGCAGCTCGATCCCGGCGTCGGCGAGGTCGCCGAGCGAGACGTGGCCGCGGACGAACCAGTCGCCGTTGGTCAGCTGCCGCAGGGCCGCCGCGCGGGGGTCGGTCTCGTCCTCGATCTCCCCCACGACCTCCTCGAGGATGTCCTCGACGGTGACGATCCCGACCGTGCGCCCGTACTCGTCGACGACGACCGAGAGCGAGGTCCGCTGCACCTGCAGGTCGTGCAGGAGGTCGTCGAGGGGGCGCGTCTCAGGGACGATCAGGGCGTCGCGGATCACCGTCGCGATCTCCGCGTCGGGGCCGTCGCTCATGTAGAGCCGGGCCAGCGAGTTGTTGTGGACGATCCCCTTCACCCGGTCGGGGTTGTCGTCCTCGATCACGACCAGGCGCGTGTGGCCGGAGGTGACGCAGCGCCGCAGCGCCGCCTCAACCGTCTCCGAGGCGTCGACGGTGATCACCGCCGGGATCGGCGTCATCACCTCGCGCGCCTCCTGCTCGTGGAGGTGGAAGACACCGCCGAGCATGCCCGCCTCGCCGGGGTCGAGGCGACCGCGCTGGGCGCCGCGCGAGATCAGCAGGCGCAGCTCCTCGGGCGAAGTCTCCTCGGCGACCTCGTCGGGGTTGACGCGGAAGACGTGGAAGGCGATCCAGTTGGCGGGCGCGTTGGTGGCGATGATCAGCGGGTGCAGGGCGACGCGGAAGAAGCGCAGCGGCCGCGAGACCCCGAGCAGGACCGGCTCGGCGCGGGCGATCGCGACCATCTTCGGCGACTGCTCGCCGAGGATCACGTGCAGGAAGGTGACGATCGTGAAGGCGAGCAGGATCGCGATCGCCGCCGCCGCGGTGTGCGAGAGCACGTTGCCGAGCAGCGGCTCGAACAGGGTCGCCAGCGCCGGCTCGCCGAGGAAGCCGATGCCCAGCGAGGCGAGCGTGATCCCGACCTGGCAGGTGGCGACGTACTCGTCGACGTGGTCGATCAGCTCCAGCGCCAGCCTGGCTTTCACCTCGCCCTCTTCGCGCAGCTGCTCGAGCCGCGCCCGGCGCGAGCGCACGATCGCGAACTCGGCAGCGACGAAGAAGCCGTTGATCGCGATCAGCAGCAGCAGGAAGACGAGCAGGAGGACGCTCATCAGCTATGCGGCCCGGTACTTCGGGCTGGGACGTCCTCGGCCATGAGGCTCTCGGAATATAGCTGCCCGCCCCGCGTCACTTTCGATAAGTGGGATATTGAGCGAGCAATGCGGGTCGCAACGCTCAGCGAGATGCTCGAAGAGGTAGTGCGACTCGGCGAGGCGACGGGGATGGAAGAGCACGCGCACGAGCTGCGCGGCGAGCTCGAGGGCCGGCTGGCGGCGGTGCGGGCGGCGGTCGCCGAGGCGCCGGCGCCGCGGGTCGTGGCGCTGGAGCGCCTCCACCCTCCCCGCGCCGCGGGGTACTGGATCCCCGAGATGATCTCGATCGCCGGCGGCATCGACGTCGCCGGCGACCCCGGCCTCGACCCGCCCGAGGTCGGCTGGGGAGAGCTGGCCAGCCTCGCCCCGGCGGTGGTGATCGTGATGCCCGACGGCTCGCTGGCCGACGCCCACGCGCAGGCGATGGAGCACTGGGAGCAGGTTGCCGGCCTCGGCGCCTCGCGGCTGTTCGCCGTCGATGCCGACGCCGCCTTCACCGAGCCGGGGCCGCGGCTGGTCGACGGCGTCGAGCTGCTCGCCCACATCCTCCACCCCGATCTGGTCGACCCGCCCGGCGGCGGCACAGGCTTCGAGGCGCTGCGGGCGCCGATGCCGCGGCGGTAGCTCAGGCGGCAGCGATGCCGCCGAGCAGGGAGACGACGGCGACCACGACCATCACCGCCAGCTCCGCCACCCGGTGCTGGCGGCCGAGCATGCCGCGCTCGCCGGCGACGATCGCCAGCGCGCAGATCGCGCCGCCGATCAGGCCGCCGATGTGGGCTCCGATGCTGACCCGGGCCAGGGTGAAGCCGAGGACCAGGTTGAAGAGGATCAGGAAGCCGATCTCGGCCGCCAGGGCATCGATCCCGCGGCCGCGGGCGATCACGAAGGTGGCGCCGGCGAGGCCGAAGATCGCCCCGGAGGCGCCGATCGTGAGGGCGTTGGGGTCAACCAGCATCACCGCGAACGAGCCGGCCAGGAGCGAGGCGAAGTAGAGGACGACGAAGCGCACCGTTCCCAGCGCCGGCTCGAGCAGCCGGCCGAGGAAGAAGAGCAGCACCATGTTGAAGCCGATGTGCATGAGGCTCGCGTGGAGGAAGCCCGAGGTGATCAGCCGGTACCACTCGCCTTCGGCGACGGAGGGGCCGAACAGCCCGTAGTCCACGATCAGGCTGCCGTGCTGTTCGCCGAGGCCGCCTCCGCCCCCCGCCACCTCGATCAGGTAGACGACGACGTTGATCGCGATCAGGACCATCGTCGCGGGGTAGGCGCTCATCTGGCCCGGGGTCCCGGTCGGGTTGCGGACGACTTTCGTCTTCTGCCGGGCGCACTCCGGGCAGCGCATCCCGACCGGCGTCGGCGTCATGCAGTCGGGGCAGATCGGACGCCCGCAGGAAGAGCAGGAAACGCCGGTCTCGCGGTCGGGGTGGCGGTAACAGGTCTGGGCCATCGGAGAAGGCAGCCTACAATCGGCGCCGATGGAGGCCGCCAGCCCCGCCCGACTCTATGCCGCCGCGGTTGGCGTGCTGCTCGTCGCGCTCGGCATCCTCGGCTTCTTCTACAGCGCCAGCTTCGGCGCCCCCGGCGACGTCGAGCCGGCGCTCGGCGTGCTCCGCGTCAACGGCTGGCTCAACCTCCTGCACCTCGCCACCGGCGTTCTCGGGCTGCTCGCCGCCGGCGTCGCCTCGCGCCGCTACGCGCTGCTCGTCGGCGCCCTCTACACCGTGCTCGGAATCTGGGGGCTCGCCCTCGCCCCCGGCACCGCGATCCTCGGCTTCCTCCCCGCCGCCGGCGGTGACGAAGCTCTGCATCTCGCCCTCGGCCTGCTCGGCCTCGCCGCCGCGGCGGCTACGCCGCGCCAGGTCGCGCCGCGGTCAAAGCCGCGAGCGAATCCCGCCGGCGAAGGCGCGTAGGCCGCTTTCGCTCTTCTGGCGGCTGCGGCGCCGCAGCTCGAGCAGAACCAGGGCCCCGGTGGCGACGCCGCCGGCGCCGACCGCGACCACCGGCCGCACCCAGTTGCGCGGGTCGCGCAGCGCGTGCAGCTCTTCCTCGGAGAGCTCTTCGGCCCAGTCGGAGAGCTCCTCGGCGGCCGCCTGCGTGATCGCCGCGAGCGTGTCCTCGATCCGGCCCGAAAGGCGCTCCGGCGGCTCGATCGGCGCCAGCGCGTCGGCGAGCAGGCTCTCGACGTCAGTCATCGCTCATCTCCTCCTGCAGCTGTTTGATCGCGCGATGGATCAGGACCTTGGTGGCGCCGTCGGACTTGCCCATCGCCCGCGCGATCTCGCGGTTGTCCATGCCGAGCGCGAAGCGCATGATCAGCGCCTCGCGCCGATCCTCGGAGAGATGGTCGAGGTTGGCCATCACCTCGCGCAGCTCCTCCCGTCCCTCGGCGATCGCCACCGTGTCGTGACGGGCGGCGATCGGGTCGGCGCTGTCGAGCGGCGTCTGCGGCCGCCGCGAGCGGTCGCGGTAGTAGTTGGAGGCGAGGTTGTGGGCGATCCGGATCAGCCACGGCCGCAGCGGCCGGCCGTCGGACTCGCGCCGAGCGCGGTCGAAGTGCCGGTAGGCCTGGAGGAAGGCCTGCTCGGTCAGGTCCTCGGCGTCGTGGTGGTTGCCGACCCGGTAGTAGGAGTAGGAATAGACGTCGCGCAGGTACTGGCGGTAGAACTCTTCGAAGGCACGGTCGAGCTCCGCCTTGCGCGCCGGCTCCATCTCGGCCGGCTCGACGTTCTCCGAAGCACCGCTCACCGGCCCAGACTAGTGACATCAGGCTGCCCGCCTCGCCCGCTCGGCCCGACGCAGCCCGGCGACCCAGCTGGCGGCGTCGAGTTCGCCGGCGATCAGTTCGGCGAGACCCTTCAGCGCCTCGGCGGGGGCGCCGGAGGCGGCGACCGCTTCGGCCAGCAGCGGGGTCGTGTCGAGACCCTCGGAGGCCTGCCCGATCAGGGCCGGGATCTCGGCCGCGGGGGTGCCGGCGCCGAGCAGCTCGCCGGCGCGCCGGTTGCGCCCGGTCGGCGCCATCATCGTCGCCGTCAGGTCGCCGAC
>JBEHWY010000071.1:0-17749 GCA_048498975.1 Actinomycetota bacterium
GCGCCACCTGACCCTGACTGCGGCTGGGCGGGCCGCGGCTGACCGAATCGGAGGTAACAGCTGGTGATCACCCCGGACCTCGAGCGGGAAATCCGCGACCTGTTGGCGCGGCTGTCAATGCTCTCGGAGGCGAAGGCATCGGCGCTTGAGCCGCGGACCTCGCACGGCAAGTCGCCGTCAAAGCCGCCGCCGGGGGTAGCCGAAGAGCGCCCGGTGATCAGCAGGGTCGACTGCTGCCCGCCGGAGGGGCGCAGCCTCTACGACTGGTTCGTCTGGCAGCTCGAACACGTCCCCCCTGACGACACCGAGAAGCTGGAGAAGCTGGTGCGGGTCGGCAGGGTGAAACACGAACTGCGCGTGGTCCACGCCCCGAAGCGGACCCTGTTGCGGGCAGGGACGCTCGACAACCCGGACTCGCCACGCGAACGGCAGGAGGCCGGCGTCGCGTGGCCATCGCCGATCCCGCTCGTCGGCCGGGCCTACGGCGACGACACTGATCGCGTGGCGCCGGCCCAGGAGACCGAAGACGCCGCGGCCGAACGCGTTGTCGAATGGTATGAGGGGATCTCGGCCTTGGAGGTCGCGGTGATCGAGAACACCACCGAAGTCTGGGTCCGCAAGGCGCGCAAAGCGCTCGGCCGCAACCCCGACGACGGCCGTGTGCGGGCACCGTTCCTCGAATGGGATGACGCCGAACGCCGCCGGCAGATCGGCCTGCTGCGGGCGCGCGAGCGCATGGCGACTGGCCGCGAGCTCGGCGCCAAAGCCCTCGCCCGCCACTTCGGCGTCGACAAGAACACGATCAAGCCCTATCTCGCCCCAGAGCGGGCGGCGGCATAGTTCCGTCCGGGGGGAGCATCTAGCATTCCCCCCTGATCGCAGTGGGCGAACTACGCCCTCAGCCGATCTCAGGGCAGGGAGTCGCGCCGCCTCGGGCAGAGGCAACCACCGCGCGCCCTGGCCCGCTACCGGCGCCAACCAGGGGTGGCGGAGCGCCGGAAGCCTTCTGGCCCGTGAGTCAGCGCTGGCCCCACCGGGCTGACGTTGCGCGCTGCTGGGCCACCACTTCACCTCGCGGATCGTCCTCAGGAGCTTCCCCGCGGGACGAACACGCCTAGTCGACGCGGCGCGCTGAGGGAAGCAGCCCCGCGTTCACATCGCTCAAGCCGGGCCGCGGCGGCGGGAACCGCCAGTGGACCAAACGACCCGATCCCTGCGCGCGCACTATCGAGGGCCGCCCGGAGAAAACTTCGACCACGAAAGGAACCCCACCCGATGCTGCCAGCCGACCGCGTGCTCGACGCCCTCTCAGGGCGCATGACCGCTTCGCAGGTCGCAGGCCGCCTCGGCTACCCCCGCACCCCCGTAGGGGCTCCTACTGCACGGGAGGTGCTTCCGGTACTGGAGGACCTGGAGGCAGAGGGGCGCGTGGTCCGCGTGGTGACCAGCGACGACGAGGGGCGCCGCCCGGTGGCGCGGTGGGGGCGGGGCTGATGGCGAAGCGCAAGTGCCGGGGGGAGAACAAGCGAGGCGGCCCCTGTGGGGCGAACCCGCTCAAGCCCGGGACCGAGATCGAAGGTGTCTTCGTCACCGGGGAATGGTGCCGCCAGCACGACCCGAATCTGCCAGATAAGGCCAGAATTGGTGGGGCGCAGCCCGGCGCCGGTCGGCCACGGAAACCGCGGGTGGTCGACGTGTTGCGCGACCGCATCGAGGACGAGGTCGACCAGTGGCTCGACGTGCTGCAAGACGCGCGCGTCGCGGTCAAGGTCGTCGGCGTCCTCGGTGAGGGCGAGATGGCCGAACCGATCGAAGTCGAGGATCACGCCGTCCGCCTCAAGGCCCTATCGATCGCGCTCGACCGCGCCTACGGCCGGCCCCGCCAAGAGGTCAGTGGCCCCGATGGCGCGCCCCTGCAACTGGAGGTGACCGGTGCCGCCATCCTCAGCGACGCCGACGCTCGCAAGCACGCAGCCGGACTCCGTAAACGAGTCGGTGTTGCTCGCGCGGAGCAGTCCGGCGGGCCTCGCTCTAGCGACTGACCGCCGCTTTCAGTACCCCGCTCACGTCGAGCTGATCGACAACACGATCATCGACGCGATCGCGGGGGTGCTGCCGCCGCGGATCATCTTCGAGGCGCCGCCGCGCCACGGCAAGAGCGAGCTCGTCTCCAAATACACGCCGGCCTGGTACGCGGGCACGTTCCCCGACCGCCGGGTGATGCTCGCCAGCTATGAGGCCGAGTTCGCCGCGACGTGGGGGCGCAAGGCCCGCGAAATCGTCGAGGGGGTAGGGCAGCCGATCTTCGGGGTGAACGTCGCCGAAGACGTCCGGGCCCGGAACCTCTGGGAGGCGCGCCTCAGCTGGACCCCCGATGACGCCGACCTCTTCGACTGGGGGATCGCCGACGGCGGCGGCATGATCACCGCCGGCGTGGGCGGACCGCTCACCGGCAAGGGCGCCGACCTGCTGATCGTCGATGACCCAGTGAAGAACCGCGAGGAGGCGGACTCGCTCACCTACCGCAAACGAGCGTGGGAGTGGTGGCAGTCCACCGCGTACACCCGCTTGGAGCCCGGCGGGATCGCGGTCGTGATGCAGACCCGCTGGCACGAGGACGACCTAGCGGGGCGCCTGATCGCCGAGATGGAAGCGGGCGGGGAGGAGTGGCACGTCGTTCGCCTACCGGCGCTCGCCGAGCGCGACGACCCGTTGGGGCGCGAGCCCGGCGCGGCGCTGTGGCCTGAGCGCTACGACGCGGAGACGCTGGAGCGCATCCGCGTCGCTGTCGGCACCTACGTCTTTGAGGCTCTCTACCAGCAGCGCCCTGCGCCCGTGGAGGGCGGGATCTTCAAGGACGCCTGGTGGCAGCTATACCAGGCCTACCAGTGGCCGCGGCTACTGGACACGGTCGTCCAGTCCTGGGACATGGCCTTCAAGAAGAAGTCCGACACCGACTACGTGGTCGGCCAGGTGTGGGGCTGCAAGGGGGCGGACCGCTACCTGTTGGCGCAGATCCGCCAACGCATGAGCTTCACCGAGACCAAGGCGGCGCTGAAGGCCCTGACCGGCTGGGTGCACGCGCAGGGCATCGCGCCGAGCGGGCACCGCGTCTACGTCGAGGACAAGGCCAACGGGTCGGCGATCCTGAGCGACCTGCGCGGCGTGGTGCAGGGACTCGTTGCGGTTGAGCCCGAAGGGAGCAAGGAAGCGCGCGCCCACGCCGTCACCCCGCAGGTCGAGGGGCGAAACGTCTTCCTGCCGGAGGGCGTCATCCCCGCCCCCGCCGGCTACCAGCCGACCCGCACCGAGGAATTCATAGGCGAGCACCGCTCCTTCCCCAACGGCGCCAACGACGACCAGGTGGACGGACTGAGCCAGGCGCTCTCCAAGCTCTCGCCCGCGCGAGCGGGCTCCGTCGGCAAACCGCAGCACCCCCGCAAACCCGATCCCGCAACCAAGCTGATGAAGGAGGAATGGTGAGCCCGAGCGCTCCGACCAACGAGATCGGGCAGGCCAGCCTCGGCCAGACGCTCCCCGGGTGGGGGCGACTCGGCAACGCCAACGCCGCGATCGACGAGCGCGAGTACGCGCGCAAACTGCGCTGGCCGGGCTGGATCGAGGTCGGCGAGAAGATGGAGAACGACGCGCAGGTCGCAGGCCTGATGCTCGGCCTCTTCCTCCAGATCCGCCGCTTCCACTGGTTCGTCGACCCCAATGGCGCCCGAGACGAGGTCGTCGAGAAGGCGGCGCTGAACTTCAACCTCCCGATCAAGGGCGAGGAGACGGCGCCCTCGGCCGGCCGGGATCGGCGCCGCTTCAATCACGACCGCCACTTGGCGCACACGCTCCGGGCGCCGGCGCCCTACGGGCACTACTACTTCGAGCAGGTCGGCGAGATCGTGGACGGCGAATGGCGACTGCGCAAGCTGGCGCCGCGCCCGCCCTACACCCTCGCCAAAGGGGGTCGGGTGCTCGTCGCCCCCGATGGTGGACTCGAAGGCATCGAACAGGGGTTCGGCCTGCAGCGCAAGCCGATCCCGGTGAACCGCCTGGTCGCCTACGTGTGGAATCAGGAGGGCGCCAACTGGTATGGGCGCTCGCTGCTGCGCCCGCTCTACCGCGACTGGCTGCGCAAGGACGAACTGCTGCGGCTCGACGTCATGCGCCACGCCCGCAATTCGATGGGCGTCCCCTGGTTTGAGACCGGCCCTGAGCTGTCGCAGGAGGTGGTCAACAGCCTCGCCGAGACTGCCGAGCGGCTGCGCGCGGGCGAACAGTCCGGCGGCGCCGGGCCCGGACGCCTGCAGATCAAGGGCGTCGAAGGCTCGCTCTCGGACCTCATCGCCTCAGTTCGCTACGACGACCAGCAGATGTCGATCGCGATGCTGCAGACGGTCACCGACCTCGGCCGCAACAGTGACACCGGCTCCAGGGCGCTGGGCGACACGCTCATCGACTACTTGGCGATGGGCCAGGAGGCGATCGCCAACTGGCACGCGGGCATCACGACCGAACACGCCCTCTGGGATTGGGTCGACTGGAACTTCACCGCGGACGAGAGCGCACCGCTGATCGGCTGGGAACGACGGGAGCCGCGGGAACTGTCCGCGCAGGACCTGAAGACGCTCGTCGAAGCCGAGGCGGTGCAGGTCGACGACGGGATTCGCGAGCAGCTCCGCGATGTCTACGGGTTCCCGCCCCCCGATCCCAACACGCCCCCGACGCCGCCGGCGCCCGAACCGCCCGCGCCGGAACCGGCTGAACCCGTCGCCGCCAGCGGGCGCAAGCTGCGCCGCGTCGCCGCTTCCGCCGACGCCGAAGTGCCGCTGCCCGACCGCGAACTGCGCCGTCAGCCCTACAGCCAGGAGGTCGCGGCCAAGGTCGACTACGAACTGATGGACGCGCAGGTGCAGGGGCGCATCGACTCGCTGGTCGGGAAAGTGAAGGAGCTGCAGCAGGGCCAGATCGCCGAGCTCGCCGAAGCGATCGAGGCTGCCGGGGGGGACCTCGAGCAGCTTGCCGCCGTGGAGACCTCGCCCGTCTTCGCCGAGACGTTGCAGCAGGAGATGCTGGAAATGGCCGCGCAGGGGGTCGAGCAGGCGGTGGGGGAGGCCGCGCGCCAGGGCGTCACCCTGCCGGTGCCCGACCTCGACACCGCCGGCCTGGAGGCTCGGGCGAGCGCCGTCGACACGCTGCTGACCCGCTCGCTCTCGGAGGCGGCCGGGCGCAAAGCCCTCAGCCTCACCTCCGAATCGGGCGCCCTCAGCGCCGCCGAAGTCGCCTCGCAGGTGAGCGACTACCTGTCGGGTCTCTCTGACCAGTACCTCACCGAACAGCTCTCCGGCGCCACGGTGCAGGCCATGAACACGGGCCGCAAGGCGGTCTTCGCGGAGAACCCGCCGAAGTACCTCTACGCCTCCGAGCTGCTGGACGACAACGCTTGCGAAAACTGCGTCGAAATCGACGGGACCGAATACGACTCCCTCGAAGAAGCTGAGGCCGACTACCCGACCGGGGGCTACTGCGAATGCCTCGGCGGGCCGCGGTGTAGGGGGACGCTGGTCGCGGTCCACTCCGAAGAGGCGGCGCCGAGCCAGTGAGCGCTTACGGCCCCTGCGTTGAGCCGTGGCTGACGTGCTCGGCCGGCGGGGCTGACGAGATCGAGGAGTTCTACGAGATCGACTGGTCCCTGGTCGACTACCCACGCGCCTGAGAGGAGGCACCCGAGCATGGAGTACCGCACCGTCGAGGGTGTCGAGCTGGTCAGCGTCGGGATGGAGTGGCGGGCCAGCACGGGACTGTTTACCTGCACCTTCGAGAACATCGCCGACGCGATCACGGCCGCCAACGAGGACCCGCTGATCCTGGTCCCCCGCGTCAAGTTGGGCCACGTCGCCCTGATCAACGGCGAGCTTCGCTACGTCAACCCGTTCGCGGATCTCGAAGACGCCGAACCCGCCTTCGGCCGCGCGGTCAACTTGCGTGCGGCGAACTCCGGCACGAAGCTCGTAGCCGACTTCATCGAGGTGCCCGAGTGGCTGGCCCTCGCTATGCCGTCGGCCTACCCGAGCCGCTCCATAGAGGCCGAGACGCGGGTCACCACCGAGGGCAACAAGACCTACAGCGCCGTCGTCACCGCAGTCGCGCTGCTCGGCCCGGTGATCCCGGCCGTCAAAGACCTAGCTGATCTCGAACGGTTCCTCGTAGAGGGGCCGGGCGAAGCGGTCACCGCCGCCTCGCAGACCCCGAAGGAGGAAGGAATGGAGATCGACGCGAGCGTTGCCACCGGCACGATCCGCGAACGCTTCAACTGGGACTGGGCGACCAACCCCGACAACGGTGTCGAGCAGGACACCTACTACTGGTGGGCACGCGACGTTCGGGTCGACCCGAACGAGATCATCGCCGATGACGGCGAGGGCAACACCTACAGCGTCCCCTTCGAGACCGACGGCAAAGACGAAGTGACCTTCGGCGAGCCGGTGGCGGTCCGCGAAGAGTTCGTGCCGATTAGCGCCTCAGCCGAAGGTGTCGCCGCCAGCTTCCGCCAGCGCGCCGATCAGCGCGTGCTGGCTTCCAACCTGGACCGGCCACAGAAGCCGGACCGCAAAACGGCTGCGTCCTCGCAGCCCGACGACAACGAGGAGACGAACGAGATGGACATCGATCTCGACAAACTCCGCAGCAAACTCGGGTTGCCCGACGACGCGACGGAGGAGCAGATCAACGAGGCACTCGACGCCGAGCCGGAGACCCCGGCAGAAGGGATCGAGGAGAACGAGGAGAACGAGCCGGCCGTCGAGGCCGAGCCCGTCGCAGCCAGCGTCGCCGCCGAGAACGGCGAGGTGATGGACAAAGCCGCCGCCGCGCAGCTCCGCGAAGAAGCCGCCGAAGGCCGGGAGGCGCGCCGGACCCAGCTCGCCGCGGAGCGGAAAGAGATCATCGACACGGCCCTCGGCAAGGGCAAGTTCCCGCCGTCGGCCGCGGCCAGCTACCGCAAGCAGCTCGACAAAGGCGGCGACATCGAGGCGGCGACGAGGCAGTTCATCGCCGATCTCAAAGAGGGGACGGTCCCGGTCGAAGAGATCGGCGTCGCCGCCGAGTCCGACGACTCGTGGAAGAACCGCGTCATGGGGTCCTTCCCCGGCCGCCGCAACCGCAACGCCGCCTAGGGCGGGCACTCCAAAGGAGAGATGAGCAATGACTGAGCAGCTTGCCCGCTTCAACCCGGGCGACAACATCCCCGTCTTCGCACAGGCGCAGGTCCTGGCAGGGCGGTTCCTGAAGGTCCTGTCGGGCAAGAGCGAACAGGGCGACTACCGCGTCGAACACGCGGGCGTCGGCGAGGCCCATCCGTTCGGCATCGCCGAGCGCGATTCCGGCCCCACGACGCAGGACGCCTTCTCGATCGAGCGGCGACTGAACTGCATCCGACCGGGCACGGTCGGAGCGCGGGTCCGGGCCGGAGCCGAAATCGCAGCGGGCGACCTGCTCGCGGTGGGGGCCGAAGGCAAGGCTGTCCCGGTCGACTCGGCGACGCTGGCCACCGGCGTGGTCGGGTCGAACAACGCGATCACCTGGTCCTCGCGCAAGAGCGACACCCCGGGGGACAGCATCCAGGTCGAGATGCTGAACACCGGGAAAGAAAAAGCGCTCGCGGTCGACGTCGATGGCGACGTCATCACCGTGACGCTGGCGACCAACGGCACCGGCGCCGGGGAAATCACCTCGACGGCCGCGCAGGTGATCGCGGCGATCCAGGAGCACGACACCGCCTCCCAGCTCGTCACGGTGGCCAACACCGGGGCGTCTTCGGGTGCCGGCGTCGTGACTGCGGTAGCCAAAACCAACCTCGCCGGAGCAACCGGCCCCGCAGTGGCGAAGGCGCTCACCGCGGCAGACACCGACGAGATCGCCGAGTGCGAGCTCTTCTAGGGCGATAGGAGGCCCACACCATGAGCGAACAGAACCCGGTCAAAACGCCACTCGGGTCGGCGACCACTGACGGAAATCTCGTCACGATCGACGACTACGTCAACCCGCCGACTCGGATCCCGGAGATCGTCCGCGACCTGGTCGCCGACAACGAGGGCTACTTCATCGAGGAAGTCTTCCACGTGCCCGGCTTCACGGTCGAGGGCGGGGCGGTCATCTTCACGGAGAGCTTCCCCGAGGATCACTTCCTCCCCGACGACCAGACGATCGCCCCACGGGCGCCGGGCGCCAACGCGCCGACCATCGGCTCGACTCGCCGGGCACCGAAACTGGTGCGGCCGGAGAGTTGGTCGGGCACGATCGAAGTCACCAGAGAGATGCGTCGGCGGATGCAGGTCCGCGCCGTGCAGCGGCAGTTCGAACAGGCGTCGAACACCTTCGCCGACCGGCTGCAGACGCGCGGCATGCAGACGCTGAACGGCGCCGTGAGCGCCTGGGATCGCGTCATCGCGACGCGCACCGAAGGCTGGCGCAAACCGGCTGAAGACGGCGTGATCAACACCGATCCCGCCCTCCGGCCCGAGGCGGACTTCGCCGCGGTTGAGGAGCAGTTCATCGAGGACAAGGCCGGCGAAAAACCGGACACGCTCATCGTCAACCAGCGCGACGCGTTCTACCTGCGGCTCGGCTACCCGGAAGGCAAGCTGAAAGCCCTTCTGGAGAGCTACGGGATCCAGCACCTGCGGATCTCCCCGCACGTCACGGAGGGCCAGCCGATCTGGTGCGTCGGTGGCAAGGTCGGCTACATCGGCTTCGAGGTCCCGCTCGAAGTCGAGACCGAGTACCACGCCCGGCGCAAAACCGAGGAGCACACGCTGGAGGTCGTCCCGGTTTGGGTCGCCGACAACGCCGCGGGGGTGCTCCGCGTGACGGGGGTGGACGCCGATGGCTCCTAGCCGACGCGTCATCACCGGCCTCTCGGCCACCGTCAAGACCGAGCGGGGTCGCAAGATCCTCCGGCAGGGCGATGCTCTGCCGGAGGATGTGCTGCCCGGCGAGGCCGAGCGCCTCGCCGGGCTCGGCGTCTACGGGGTCCCGAAGGACCGCAACGCGGACACGCGCGACGAGGCGCAGGTCCTCGCCGACGACCTGGCCGCGCAGCACGCCGCCGAGGAAGCAGCTCGCGGCAACGTGCCGGCCGCCGGCGAGGGGAGCGGCACGGGGGAGGAAGCGAGCCCCGAGCCCGAGGAGGACAAGGTCGGCCTCGCCGCCTACCTGAGCACGGCCACGGTCAAGGAGGTGTTGGCGCGCGTGGAGTCCGAACCCGACGTGGCCCCCCTCCTGCTCGAGCTGGAGAAGGCGGCCGGGTCCCCGCGCAAATCCCTTGTCGCAGGCCTCGAAGGGGCCGCCGGCGAGGGGAGCGGCACGGGGGAGTAGCCGTGTCCACGGCAGCGCCCCGCGACAACCGGATCGCGGGGCGCTGAGCCGTGGCTGCCTCCGACTTCACGCCGAGCACCGCCGAGGTCGCCGTCCACATGCGGGCGCGCCTGCGCGGCGAGTTCGGCGAGACGTTCCCCGACTTCACCGAGGAGACCGAGCCGACCAAAGGGCAGATCGAACTGCTGATCCCCCAGGGCGTCGGGCGGATCGTGTCCGCGATCGGCGTCTCGATCTGCGAGGGCGACGATCAGGCGCCGCTCTATGAGAGCGCCAAGGCGCTCGCAGCGCTCTACACGGCCTGCCTCGCAGAGCGCTCCTACTTCCCCGACCAGGTCAGCTCCCAGCGCTCGCCCTACACGGCGATATACGAGGAGTTCAAGGACGGGATCAAGGTCCTGGTGGAGTCCGTCGCGGAGCACTGCGGCGGCAGCTCGGACGGTGCCGGCGAATCGGTCGGCGGCGCCGGGCAGATGCCCAGGTCCTGCTTCCCGCCGCCGAGCGGTATCGGCCGGAGCGAGTGGTGAAGCTCACCCTCGACATCTTCGGCGAGGAGCAGATCGGACGTGAGCTGCTGCGCTATTCGGAGTATGTCGGCTCCCCGCGTCCGGCCTTCCACCAGATCGCCGAGGACATGAGGGCGCAGATCGCCGAGCAGTTCGCCACCGAGGGTGGCCGCGGCTCCGGCGGCTGGGCGCCCCTGCAGGCGACGACGATCGCCGCGAAGGCCGCCGCCGGGCTGGACCCCCACATCCTCCAGGCCACCCACGATTTGATCAACTCTCTGATCCGCCCTGGAGGGGAACACATCGAGGAGGTCGGCGACAGCTTCCTTGAGTTCGGGTCGTCTAACCCCTACGGCAAGTACCACCAGAAGGGGACCTCTCGCCTGCCGGTGCGCAAGCCCGTCGACTTCACCGAGCTCGACCGCCGCGGCTTCATCAGGACCTTGCAGCGCTACTTCGCCGAGGGCACGACGTGAGCGCCGACCCCGTCTTCGGCCCGGTCCGCTCGCCGATCGACCTGCGCAAAGCGATCGCCACGACGATCGAAGACTGGATCGAAACCTATCTCGCCCTCGTCGAGCGCACCTACGGCCTACCGTCGCACGCGCTGCCGGTGCCGAAGGAGTACGTCTTCAAAGACGACGGCACCCTCGACAAGCAGCCTGAGAACGCGTTGCCCTGCATCGTCATCTTGAGCCCCGGCACGCGCCGGGCTCCGAAGCGTGAGGGCGATGGGATGTACCGGGTGCCCTGGCTGGTCAACGTGGCGGCGATCGTCTCCGCGCGTGACCACGGCACGACGATGGACCTTGCCACCTACTACACCACCGCGCTGCGGCTGCTGCTGATCCACAACGGCACGCTCGGCGGCTTCGCCCTCGGCAGCGCGTGGGAAGGGGAACGCACCGACGAACTGCGCCCCGACGGCGAACGCACCCAGGCGGCCGGAACCAACGTCTTCACCTTCACCGTCGACCAGGTCGCCCAGAAGGGCGCCGGCCTGCGGACCCCGCCCGACGAACCATACGACCCGGTCGAGCTGCCGGAGATCACCGAAGTCAAAGTCGACCTCAAACCCGAGGAGATCCAGTGAACCGTTACCGCGTTGCCTCGACGAAGGCCGAGGAGATCCACACCGGCGCCACCTTCGCACCCGGCGAGGAGGCGGTCGGCTTCGACCCGTCCAACCCCGAAGACGCGCGCAAGCTGGAGGAATGCCTCTTCGTCGAGATCCAGGAGCGCGCGGTGCCGGCGGTGAGCAAGGCGGTCCGCGAGAAGGCCGCCGAGCTGGGGGTCGACCTTGAGCAGATCGGCATCGGCTCGGGTGCACGCGGCGCGATCGTCGTCGCAGACGTTGAACGAATCCACGACAATCAGGAGGAGACGAAGTGACGCCTCTACCCGGAGTCACCTACGAGGAGCGGGATGCCGTCGGTACGTCCGGGCCTCCACTCGACACCGCCACCGCCTTCATCGGCGGGCTGGCCGAACGCGGACCGGTGGACCGGCCCGTCTTCATCACCACGCCCGAACAGCACGAGGCGATCTACGGCGAGGACTTCGCGCCGGGCTACCTCTCCGACGCCGCCCGGATCCTGCCAGCTGAGAGTGCGGCCGGCTATTGGGCGATCCGCTGCGTCGGCGAAGACGCCGCGGTCTCGACGGCGAAACTCACCGACGGGAGCAAAGACACCCTGCAGGTCGACGCCGTCGACCCCGGCGAATGGGGCGATGACATCGACGTGGTGACCACCGTCGGCGGCGGCAACGTCACCTACACGGTGAAGTACCGCGGCACGACGGTCGAGGTGTCCCCGGCGCTGGGGACCAACGCCGAAGCGGTCGCGTGGGCGAAAGCCTCCGAATACGTCCGCTTCACCGACCTCGGCGGCGGCGACCCCTCGGCACAGGAAGTCTCCCTCGCCGGCGGCGATGATGACCGCGGATCGATCACCGACGAAGACCGCGCCGCCTGCCTCGCTCTCTTCACGAAGGATCTGGGCCCGGGTCAGGTCCTCTGGCCGGGGGCGACCACGACCGCGATGTACGAAGCGTTGCTCAAACACGCGAAGGCGCACAACCGGATCGCTCTCCTCGACGGCGCCGACACGCACACGGTCGCGACGCTGACCGGCGCGGCCGCCACGTTGCGCGCCCTCGGCGGCGACCTCGCCACCTTCGGCGGCATGTTCGCGCCGTGGGCGGTGGTGCCGGGCACGGCCGCCAGCACCGAGCGGACGATCCCCTACTCGATCATCCAGGCGGCGCTGATCGCCCGCCGGGACCTCGCCACGGTGAAAGCCGAGCTCGGCGTCGGCAACCCCAACGAACCCGCCGCCGGCACCCACGAAGAAGCCGGCGTCTCGCGGGTGGCGACTCGCCTCTCGCAGGAACCGTGGACCGACGCCGAGCGCGAAACGCTGAACAACGCCGGCGTCAACGTCATCCGCGAAATCCACAGCAGCGTTGTCACCTACGGGTACCGCACGCTGACCAACCCGACGACCGACGACCTGAACCTGCGGCTGAACAACCGCCGGATCGACATGGCGATCCTCGCCGCCGCGCAGGCGATCGGCGAGGACTTCGAGTTCCGCGATGTCGATGGCCGCGGGCGGGTGCTGAACGAATTCGCCTCGCAACTGATCGGCCGGGTGCTGAAGCCCTACACCGAAATCGGGGCGCTCTTCGACAAGCCCGAAGGGACGGCCTACAGCGTCGATGTCGGCGAACAGGTCAACCCCGTCAAACAGCTCGCCGAAGGCAAGGTGGTCGCCCAGATCGGGGCGAAGCGCTCCCCCTACGCCGAGCAGGTCAAGATCGTCTACACGAAGGAGGCGCTGTGAGCGGCGTACTGAAGAACCAGTGGCTCGTAACCGCCTGGGTTGACGGGCTCGGCAACCTCGGCGCCTTCGACCAGTCGAGCGGCGGCGCCGGCGAATCGGCCGAGAAGAAGTACCGCGAGGGCGGCGCCCGCGACCAGACGGTGCTGGGCGGCGCGCGGATGCGCTCGAACGTCTCGGTCGAACGTCTCTTCCGCGCCGAACGCGACGGGGTGATCTTCAAAGCCCTCGACAACGCGCGCGGGCGGAGGTTCATCGTGACCAAACAGGCGCTCGACGACGACGGCAACGCCTTCGGCGAACCGATCATCTACACGGGCAAGCTGAAGACCGTCACCGGCCCCGACACCGACTCCAACGACGACGAGGGTGAAACCAAGCTCGTGCTGGAGCAGTCCACCGACGGCAATCTCGGCTAGCCGCCCCACTCTCAAGGAGACACCATGAGTGACGACGTCGCCGCCGCAGGCGGCACGAACGCCCCTGCGCAAGGGGTAAGCATTGACGACGAGTTGCGCGCCGTACACGCCGGCCTGGTCGCCGAGCGCGAGCCGGAAGTCTTCGAGCTGCCGGGCTGGCGGAAGAAGCTCCAGGTCGAATACCGCGTGCTGCTCTCCGGCGAACAGGACGAAATCGCCACGAAGGTGGCGGAGGAAGTGCGCTACGGGAAGGTTGAGGACGTCATGTTCATCGCCTCCATCGACACGCTGATCGCCGCCTGCATCCGGATCTACACCGAGATCGACGGCGAGCTGGTGCCGCTCGAGGAGTCGGCTCCCGGGCTGGAGGGAATGCCGATCCGCTGGGGCGATGAGCGCCTTGCCCAGCGGCTCGGCATCGCCCTGCCCGACAAGCCGACCGCGCGGCTCATCCTGCGCAACGTCCTGGTCGACGATCGTCTCGTCGCCGAGCACGCGCAGCAGGTCCAGGTCTGGATGGCCCGCGCCCTGCGGGAAGTCCGGACCGATTTTCCGAACGCCTCGCCCGCGACCCCCGAGTAAGGGCGGTCGCGCTGGCGAGGCTTCACGGCTTCGACGGAGAGGCATACCGGGCCGAGCGCGACCCGGTGAAGCAGGCGATCTGGGCCGCAGAAATCGACGCGGCCGAGCGCCTGCGAGGCGACGACAGGCAGGACCAGGCGGTGCGGACGATCGACGTGCTCGCGCGGTCGATCCGCTGATGAGCGAGAGGGGGTGAGAACGTGGGCGTAGAGGACGAGCTGATCAAAATCCGGATGGAGCTGGAGGGCCAGGCTCAGACCGTCGCCGGGATCAAGGAGACGGTGGAGGCCGAGAAGGGGCTCGGCACCCAGACGAAGAAGACGGGCGACGCCGCCGAGAAATCCGCGAAGAAGCAGCTCAGCCTCAGCCGCGCCTACGGCGACCTGCACACGAAAGCCAAGCTCGCCCTCGGCTTCCTCGGCGTTGGCGGCCTATTCGCCGTCGAGTCGGCGATTCACTCCACCGAGGAACTCGGGAAGACGACCGCGGGCCTGGTCCGCAACTTCGACCTCCAAAACAACGTCGCCTCTCGCTGGGGCGCCATCGCCTACGCCCGCGGGATCGACTCCAAAGCGCTGGGAATGACGTTCGTCACCCTCTCGACCAAATTGACGGCGGCCGCCCGCGAAGGCGGCAAAGCGCTGCTCCCCTTCCACCAGCTCGGCCTCTCCCAGGAAGACGCCGCCAAAGGCGCCCACAACTTCGAGTGGGGGATCATGCGGGTAGCGCAGGCCTTCGGCGAAGAAGAGGGCGGGGCCAAGCGCGCCGCGGCTGCCAAAGCGCTGCTCGGCAAAGGCTACGCGACCCTGTTGCCGCTGTTCTCAGAAGGCGCCGAAGGGCTACAGGAACAGCTCCACTGGGCCGACGAATACGGCGTCACCCTCTCGGGCTCGACCACCGACGCGATCATGGAGATGGTCACGAGCCAGCGCGAACTGAAGATGGCGCAGCTCGGCGTGCAGGTGTCGATGACGCGGGCGCTGATGCCCGCGATCGAGGCGGGCGAGGACCAGGTCAAGGAGTTCATAAAGACCCTCAACGACCCGAACCTATCTGCCGAGCAGAAGGTGCGCCGAATCGAGGAGCAGTTCGAAGGACTGGAGCGCGATCTGATCCGGGTGATCGAACGTGCACTACCTCAGGTGGCCGAACATGCCGGCCAGCTCGGGCTGATGATGGCAGGCGCCGTGTGGCACGGCTTCATCCACACGAACTTCGAGGGCAAACTGCTCATCTCGGCGTGGCTGTTGAAGGCGATGGGGGGCGACGCGCTTATCAAGGCCCAGGCAGCGAGGGTCGGCGGCATGATCGGGCGAAAAGTGGGGACCGAGATCGGCGTCGGGATCGTCGCCGCCGTGATCGGCTACGAAATCTACGAGCACCTCAGCGAGGGGACCAAACAGGCGGTGTACGACTGGGCGGTCAACGCCGGACAGAACTTCGTAAACGGCTTGATCAAGGTCATCAACGTGGCCATCCAGGAAATCAACCAGACGCTTGACGATGCCAACGCGCTCGCAGTTTTCGGCGTGGAAGCCCCAAACATCGGCGAAGTCGGGGAAGTCAACTTCCACGATCCCGTAAAGCAGCAGGAAGAACGTGCCCACCGGCTGATGGAAGAAGGCTTCATCGAAGGCCCCGGCGGGAAGCCAGTTCGGCCCGGTGGACACATCGACCACCCTAAGCACCAGCACCACAAGCAAAAGCAAAGCTCCCGACTGGGCAGGGTCGGCACCGGGGAAAGCTCGCGCCTGGATCTGGGCTCCGCGTTGAGCGGCGCCGGCCCCCCTCAACGCCCGCTCCTGGTCCAGCTCGTGCTGCCCAATGGCGATGTCCTCGCCGAACAGGTCGTGCAGGCCACCGAAGACGCCGAATCGCTCCAGTGAAGCCCGTCCGGATCATCGCCACCGACCCGGCGATCGACATCACCATCCCGATGGGCGACGGCCCCGCCTACCCGGTCGGCGGTTTCGGCGGCTGGGTCACCGTTCCCCTGCAGGACGGCATCGAAGCCGTGGACTGGGAAGGCCAGGAACCCCTGCGCGAAGACGTGCCGCTGCTGCTGAACGGACTCGAAGACGACGAGCCGGTCGACCGCCAGTGGAACACGGTGAAAAAGCTCGGCCGGGACCCCAACGGTGACGAGCGCAAACCACCGGTCTTCCGCGTCTGGGGGCCACTGGACGCGCCGGAGGGCAAGTCGTGGGTGCTGCCGGCGGGGGGGATCGAGGTCATCCCCGACGAGATCGTCAAGCGCAACGGCGACGGCGCGCTGCTGCGGATCGAATTCGTCCTGCACCTGGTCGAGTACATCGCCCCCGAGGTGATCAAGAACCGAGCTCGCCGCAAGAAGAAGATCGGCGTCAGCGAAGCTCGCCTTGCCAAGGGCTCCACCTACAAGGTGAAGAAGGGCGACACGCTGAAGACGATCGCCGCCGACCTCTTGGGTGACGCCGACAAGTGGCGGGAGATCGGGCGCAAGAACGGGCTGACCGACCCGAACCGTGTGCTGCCGACGGGCAAGGTGCTGAAGCTTTGAGCCCGGCCCCTCTGCGCGGCGGCACGCAGCGCGTTCAAGCGATCGACTCCAGTCTCCACGACCTGACCCTGCGCGACGGGCGGCAGGTCGTAGTCGAGGTAGGCGGGCGCGTGCTGCGGACGCCGACGCTGAAACGCACCATCGGCGGCGGCAGCTCGCTCGAGCTGGAAATCCACGACCACGAGCTCGGCTTCCTCGACGTCGACCTGCTTGCGAAGAAGTTCGATGCACAGCTCGACGGTCTCTGGTTCCGCTATATCGGCGCCGACCTGGGCGAGTCATCGATCAAGCTGACGCTGAAGGACCGCAACATCGCCCTGCTCGAAGAACACGAGGGGCCGATCTCGGCGCTTCGGAGGGATATGACGCGGGCAGAGTTCATCGTCGCCCGCGTGCGAGAAGTCCATCCGCACGCGAAGATCGTCTGCCCGCAACTCCACAAAATTCAGCCGATCGAAACGACCAAGCAGGCCAAACAGGCCAAGGCCGAAGCGAGCGAAAGGCGGGGGAAGGGGCTCGGCAGCGGCAAGGGACTGACTATGGACGGAGCCCCGCTGACGGCCTCCCAGCTCGCCCTGGCTGACGAAGCCCTGCGCATCGCCGAGTCCGGCAACGCCCCCTACATCTGTGCGGTCGCGGTGATCGCCGCGCTGATGGATGAGACCGGGCTGGGCGACGCCGAACCTCACAATGTGCTGGAGGCGCTGGAACCGTATACGAAGATCCGACCGGCGGCAGAAGAGATCAGCGGTTTCCTCTTCGGCAAGCCGACGTGGACCGGGACGAGCGCCGTCGCCTATCACCGTGCGCACCCGGAGGCGAAGTTCTACGAAATCTGCCAGGCAGTACAGGCGTCGGGCGCGGGCGAATCGACGAACGGCGCCGCCAACTACGGCAAGTTCGGCGACGAGGCGCGCGCCGTTGTGGACGCTTACGAAGGCGGCGAATTCGCGGGCACCAGCGAAGAAGTAACGGAGCCCTACGAGTTCAAAATCGACAAGGGCGTCGACTACTGGAAGGGGATCAAGGAACTTGCCAAGCAGGTGAACTGGCGCGCCTTCTGGGTTGGCGACACCTTCTTCTTCATCGACGACATCGAACTGTTGCGGGGCATGGTACGGATGGCGATCGGCCGCGGCACGCCGGGCATCCAGAAGGTCACCGGCTCCTGGCGCCAGAATCGCCCGGCGACGGACATCACTGTGACGGCCTTCGCCTCGCAGTGGGTGGTGCCGCCCGGAGGTGTCGCGACGCTCGCGGGCTACGGGCCCTTCAGCGTCGGCCAGGGCGACCCCTTCCGGACCGGTAAGCCAGGGCTCAGCGAAGGGCGGGTGGCGCCAAAGGAGGAAAGCGCTCGCTATCTGGTCGAAACGATCGAAGCTCCGATCAGGGACTCCGACACGAGCGACCTGAAGTTGATCACCGTCAAGCTGCGAAAGCCGACGGCGCCACTGCCAGAGCCCGCGGCCGAATCGAAGCAGGTGT
>JBEHWY010000072.1:0-17381 GCA_048498975.1 Actinomycetota bacterium
CACCGGCCCGACGCCGGCGTCGGGCCCCAGCGCCCGCAGCCGGACGAAGTGGCGGCCGAGCGCCAGGTGCCGGTAGCTGCGCGGTGAGCGACAGCCCCTGAACGGAGCGCGATCGAGCCTGCATTCGAAGCTGGCGCCGGCCGCCGACGCCGCGAAGGCGAACCGCGCGCTGCGCCGGGTGGTGCGGGCCGCAGGGCGCTTGCGGATCAGCGCTCGCGGCGGCGTCGTCGTCGAGCCCGAAGGCGGCTCGGCCGCGGCGGCATAGACGGCGGTGTAGGTGGCCGGGCCCGAGGCGGTCACCGAATGGACCCGTTCGCCGCCGTCCGACCAACCCTGCCAGGTGTAGGTGCGGCCAGCGAGCTGCTGGGTGGCGGGCGCCGAGAGCAGGACCTGGCCGTCGGCGATCGCCGGCAGCGTGAACGGTGCCGCTTCGCTGCGCACCCCGGCGGTGAGGCTGAGCCCGGGCGGGTCGCTGGCGATCCCGAGGTCGACCTCGACCGGGTAGAGCTGAATCGAGCTGGTCGCGGTCAGCCCGCGTGAGTCGACCGCGGTGAGGCTGAATTCGATCCGCGACGGGTAGTCGTGATCAGGTGCGACCAGCGAGCCGCCGGCCACCGCCGGGAACGGCTGCAGCGGGTGGACGTGGCAGCTCGACCCGGTCAGCGGGCAGTGGTAGAGCCGCGTCTGCCAGAACAGCCTCGTCGCCGGCAGGTCTCCCCCGTCCTCGGCATCGGTGGCGGAGCCGGCGAAGTGGATCGTCTGGCCGACCCGCCAGCTGAGCGATTCGAGCGGTTCGGCGATCTCGGGCTGCGGCGGCGTGTCGCCCGGGAAGACGGTGAGATGGGCGACGTCGGTGCGGCCGGTGCCGTCTTCGACCCGCACCCCGACGTCGACGTTTTCGCTGCCGGCGTAGGTGTGCGAGCGAGTGGCGCCGCCGACGGTCTCGAAGCTGCCGTTGCCGTCGAGGTCCCATTCGTAGACGAGCGCTTCGCCGTTGGGGTCGGTGGAGCCGCCGGCATCGAGCTGCACCGGCAGCGGCGAGGCGCCGTAGCGCGGGGTCGCGGCGAGGCGCGCCGTCGGCGCGTCCTGGTCGTAGGAGATCCGGTGCACGGCGCCAGCGCCAAATTCTTCGCCGGGCAGGTTTTCGTTGAAGAGGCTGACGTAGTAGAGGTCGCCTTCGGGCCCGACCTCGAGATCGACCCCCGGGTAGCGACCCGCTTCGGAGAGGAAGGTCGTGACCGCGGTCGGGTCCGGGTCGCCCTCCTCGTCGGGCAGCATCGCGTAGATGCAGCCCCGCACCGGGTCGGCGAAGAAGAGCGCGCCTTCGTAGGCGGGCGGGAAGGCGCCGCCGCGGTAGACGACGTTGCCCGAGACGGCCGACCCTTCAAGGGGCGAGCAGGGGTCGGAGGGGGTGACGCCGACCCCGTGGCGGTAGTAGAAGAACGGCGGCGTGACGGCGCCGGAGTCGGCGTAGAGGTTCGTGCACAGGGTCAGTCCCAGGCTCTCGTAGGAGGCATTGCGGCCCGGCCCCTCGTAGCAGGGCCAGCCCGAGTTGAAGGCGCGCGCCGAGCTCGGCAGGAAGCGGTCGATCTCCTCGTAGTTGTTCCAGCCGACGTTGTCGACGTAGAGCTCGCCCCCTTCTGGATCGATCGCGAAGCGGAAGGGATTGCGGAAGCCGTAGCCGACCAGACGCCGCTCGTTGGGGTCGACGCTGGCCTGCAGCGGGTTGCCGGGCCAGCCTTCGCCGCTGTCGGGGTCGATCCGGATCACCGAGCCGCTGAGCCCGGTCGGGTCGGGACTGGCCGCGAGCGGGTCGAACGGAGTGCGCGCGTCCTGCGCCCGCAGCGCCCCGCCTTCGGCGCTCGGCGGTTTCTCTTCGCCGCCGAGCCCGGCCGGCGGGTCGCCGCACTGGTTGGGACTGGGCCAGCCGGCTTTGCCGTAGTCGGCGTTGTTGGCGTCGCCGCCCTCGCCGCCGCTGGCGTAGAGGGCGCCTTCGGGGCCGAACTGCAGATCGCCGATCGAGTGCGAGGAGAACTGGGCGCACCAGCCTTCGACCAGGACTTCCTCCTGCGGCTCGCCGCCGCTGGCGACCGCCGTCCGGTAGCCGTCCGCCTGGTCGGCGACGAGCCGCACGAGGCGACCGCTGACCGGGCAGGCGTCGACGCCGGTGCCGGAGGGCTTCGCGTCGCAGCCGTCGCCGCTCTGGTCGGGATGGCCCCATTTCGGCACTTCCCCCGCCGGCGCCCCGAGCAGGTGGTCGTAGGTGTAGAGCGCGTAGACGTAGGGCCGCGCCGGGAATCCGGGGTCGACTGCAAGGCCGAGCAGGCCGCGGTCGAAGGTGTCGTAGACCTCCGTGCGCAGGTCGGCGAACTCGGTCGGGATCGGGTCGTCCAGCCCTTCGTAGGCGAGGATGATCCCCGTCTTCTCGGCGACGTAGACGAGGCCGCCGGCAGCGAAGCGGACCTGCGTGGGTTCCTCGATGCCGGAGAGGACGATCCGGTCGCGGAAGCCACTGGGCAGCTGCACCGCGGCGGCGCCCGGAACGCCGAGCGCGAAGGTTGCCGCCAGCGCGCAGAGGGCCAGCGCGACGCCCGCCCGCGAGGCCCTCACTCGCGCTCTAGCGGCGCCATCGTCAGCCCCGCGGCGTCGAGCTGCGCCCAGTAGTGCTCGGCGGGCTCGCGCGGGCCCGACCAGACGATCGCCTGGCCGCTGTTGTGGATCTTGTCGGCCAGCCGGTGCCCCTGCTCGAGGCTGACGCCGGGCAGCACCCGGGACAGCGTCTGGGCGACGTGATCGAAGGTGTTGTGGTTGTCGTTGCGGACGATCACGCGCCAGCTCCCGCCCAAACCTGAACCAGGTCCTGCATCGCGCGTCCGCTCGACCGTGGTCGTGGACATCGCTCGCCATTATGCAATGCATCAGTAAACCGCAGGACAGCCGCTTCCCCTATCTGCCGGGGATCGACGCTCTTCGGGCCCTGGCGGTGCTGGCTGTGTTCTTCTACCACGCCCGCGTCACCTGGATGCCCGGTGGCTTCCTCGGCGTCGACGTCTTCTTCGTGATCAGCGGCTACCTGATCACCTCGCTGCTGCTGCGCGAGTTCCGCAAGGGCGGCCGCGTCGACCTCGGCCGCTTCTGGCTGCGCCGCGCCCAGCGGCTGCTACCCGCCGTCGGCGTCCTGATCGCCGTCTGCATGATCGCCGCCGCGATCCTCGAGCCCGACCGGATCGACGCGATGCGCAGCGACGCCCTCGCCTCGCTCTTCTACTTCGCCAACTGGCACTTCATCTTCGGCCACGTCTCCTACTTCGAACAGTTCCAGGCGCCGTCGCTGTTCACCCACCTGTGGTCGCTCTCGGTCGAGGAGCAGTTCTATTTGTTCTGGCCGCTGGTCTTCGCCGCCGGGATGAAGCTCTTCGGTCGCGGCAGGCTGGTGCTGGGAGTCCTCGCCGGCGCCCTCGGCTCGGTCGCCCTCGCCTGGATCCTCTTCGACCCCGGCCACGACGCTTCGCGCGTCTACTACGGCACCGACACGCACGCGGTCGGCCTGCTGCTCGGCGTCGCCCTCGCCCTCGTCTGGAGCCCGATCGAGCTGCGCCGCCGCCGCACCGGCCCACTCGTCGGCCCGATCCTCGACGTCGTCGGCATCCTCTGCCTCGCCTACGTCGTCCTCAGCTTCGTCCACGTCCACGACTACGACCTGGCGCTGTGGCACGGCGGCTACCTGTGGCTGGCGTTGATCACGGCGCTGCTCGTCGCCGTCCTCGCCCACCCCGCCGCCCGCCTCGGCGGCCTGCTCGGCCGGCCCGCGGTGCTCTGGCTCGGGCTGCGCAGCTACAGCTTCTACCTCTGGCACTGGCCGGTCCTTGCCCTGACCCGCCCCGGCATCGACGTCGACCTGCCCAAAGGCGTGCTGATCCCGCTGCAGCTGCTCGCCGTCCTCGTCCTCGCCGACCTCTCCTACCGCTTCGTCGAGCTGCCCTTCCGCGGCCGCGCCAAGCTGCCGGCGCTGTCCGACCGCTGGCTGCGGGTAGCGCGGCCGGCGCTGCTCGCCGGCGCCCTCGCCGTCGTCCTCCTCGTCGGCTGGAGCGGCCTCTTCGCCAGCAAGAGCCGGCAGCTCGAGTCGGCCACCGCCTCGACCCCGACCGTCGCCCGGGTGAAGGCCGAACCGGTGCGCCAGCCGCCGTCGCGCGAAGCGGCGACCGAACCGGGCCCCGGCACGGCGGGGACGACGGGCGCCACCGGCTCCGCGCAGCCGCTGGCGCCCGCCAGGCACCCGCCGCGGATCGTCGCCTTCGGCGACTCGGTGATGATCGGCGCCGCCGCCAACCTGAAGGCGCGGCTCGGCCCCGGCTTCTCGATGAACGCCAAGGTCGGCCGCCAGGCAAGCGAATTCGTCGAACTCGTCCAGCAGCTGAAGCGGGAAGGGCACCACCCCAACGCGCTGATCATCCAGATGGGCAACAACGGGCCGCTCTACGGCGAAGACATGGCGGCGATCCAGAAGGCGACCGACAAAGTCGGCGAGCTGTTCCTGATCACCGACCACGCCCCGGTCAGCTGGATCGACGAGTCCAACCAGGCGCTCGAGGAAGCGGCCGCGGACTGGCCGCACACGACGCTGATCGATTGGGCGCCGGTTGCCGCCGCCCACGAAGACGAGCTCTGGGACGGGATCCACCTCAAGCCCGCCGCCGCCGGCCTCTACGCCCGCCTGGTCAACGAAGCGGTGCGCGAAAAGGTCGCCTTCCCTCCGCCGCCGCGGCCGCCCATGAAGACGCAGAAGCGGCAGGGGAAGGCGAAGGGAACGGCGGAATGAACAGCTCCGCGACTGAGTGCCGCCGGGGAGGATGCTCGCCACCCTCTTTGGGCAGGTAGGGCGGCGAGCACCCTCCCCTCCCGGGTCAAAGTCCCAACACAGGCAAAGGCGCGCCCTAGGTTCAAACGCGGCGCCGACCCAGGCGCGCGGATCCCGTGGTTCCTTTCGGACCCAGAGAGTCCATAAGGAACCACGGGATGGAGATTTCAGACGCTTCGTCATCCCGCGGTTCCTTATGGAACCAAGAGGTCCAAAAGGAACCACGACTTCGGAGGGCGGTGTGGTTGAGCTTTTGGGTCCTATGGACCTATAAGGACTGCCACGCCGCTCGGTGGCCGGGGGCGTGGGATCGCTCGGCTAGAACGGGCTCGGAACCCGGATGACGACGTCGTCGACGCTGGCGATCAGGCCGTTGGCGTTGGCGCCGGCACCGACCACGATCGCCGAGGCGCGCCCCTGCAGGTCGCCGGCCGCGGCGTCGGTCGCTTCGGCAACCAGTTTGGAGCCGAGGTAGGCGAGCAGCTTGGCCTGGCCCCGTTCGGGGCCGCTGGTGACGTTGACGGCGCTCAGGCGCAGCGAGTTGGCCTGGTTGACGCCTTTGACCGCGGCCTCGTTCTTGACGATCGCCAGGTATTTGGTCTGTTCGGCCGTGACCTTGACCAGCTGCGCCTTGCGCTGCAGCGGATAGACCAGCAGCTGGTACTTGGCGCCGCCCCCGGCCCGCAGTTCGACCCCGAGGTACGCCTTGCGCTGCACCGGTACCGGAGTGCCGCTGAGCAGCCGCTCGGTGGCGGCGATCTCGAGGTCGCGGCCGAACACCGGCGTGCGGTAGGCGCAGGCGTCGGTGGCCTTGCCGGCGGTGATCCGCAGCACGCCTTCGACGCCGGCCCGGGCGCAGCTGCGCCCGGAGAGCTTGACCAGCTGGCTGCGCTGGGCGAGCGTCTCGAAACCGTTGCGGTAGATGCCGACCATCTGCGCCTCGGCGAGCGAGGCGAAGGCGCCGCCGCAGGCGACGACGGCGAGCATGAGGGCGATCCGGCTCTTCACGGCCCGAACCTAAACACAACGGAGGCGAAAAGATGCGGCGGCGGAGACGATTGGGAGACATCGTTCGGCCGCTCCGCGGGGCCGGCGACGCCGATGGCGTACCTTGATTCGATCGTTCGGGAACGGCGCAAAGCGGATCGCAGCCGCAGCGGCCACCGCTGGGCTACCGCCGCCCTTGCCGTCGCGCTGGCGGCACTGGCGTTGCTCGGCGTCTCCCTCGTCCAGGCCCACTCGCCAGTTCCGACCTTCACGGGCGACAGGATCAGCAGCTTCGCCAAGATCCAGGCGGCACCGGCGGCGATCAGCGAAGTGCCGGACCCGCTCGGCAGCGGCGCCCGCGTGCTGGAGATGACGGTCTCCGACAGCGACGTCGCCCCGCTGACCCCGACCCGCAATCCGCGCGCCCAGGCCCTCTCGCCGGCGCTGATCAAACCGGGCGACGAATTCTGGCTGCGGACCGAATTCCTCCTGCCCAAGAGCTTCCCCGCCCGCGTCCCCGGCTGGATGTCGCTGGTCTCGATCTATGGCCCACCGTTCGACGGGTCGAGCCCGTGGCAGGTCGGGCTCGAAGGCCGCCAGCTCTCCTGGGTGCGCAACCGCGACTACGGCTACGACGTGCCCTGGGCGCAGCCGCTGCGACGCGGAGCCTGGATCGAGCTCCTGCTGCACGAGCGCTTCGCGGTCGATGGCTGGGTCGAGATGTGGATCGACGGCCGTCCGGTCCGCTTCTTCTCGGGCGGGACCTACAACCCCTCGCACCACCGCCCGACCGAGCGCCTGCGGATGCGGACCGTCGACCGCTCCAACGGCGGCGCCGCCAACGCGGCCAAGATCATGCAGTACCGCAAGCGCGGGATGTTCAGGCGGGCGACCGTCTACTTCAGCGGCCTGACGCTGGGCGCGACCCGCGAATCGGTCGAACCCTGAGCCGCGCCGCGACGAAGATCACACGAGTTCCCAATTAGGATGGGGGTATGACCGATCACCGTCTCCCCCAGCCAGACCGCCCGTGGGTGATGCGCACCTACGCCGGCCATTCCGACGCCAAGCGCTCCAACGAGCTCTACCGCCGCAACCTGGCGAAGGGCCAGACGGGCCTCTCGATCGCCTTCGACCTGCCGACGCAGACGGGCTATGACCCCGACCACGTCCTCGCCCGCGGCGAGGTCGGCAAGGTCGGCGTCTCGGTCGCGCACAAGGGCGACATGCACCAGCTGCTCGACGGCATCCCGCTCGACGAGATGAACACCTCGATGACGATCAACGCCACCGCCGCCTGGCTGCTCGGCCTCTACGTCACCGTCGCCGAGGAGAACGGCGTCGCCCGCGACCAGCTCAAGGGCACGACCCAGAACGACATCATCAAGGAGTACCTCTCGCGCGGCACCTACGCCTTCCCGCCCGAGCCTTCGCTGCGGCTGATCGCCGACATGGTCGCCTTCACCGTCAACGAGGTGCCGAGCTGGAACCCGACCAACATCTGCAGCTACCACCTGCAGGAGGCCGGGGCGACGCCGGTGCAGGAGATCGCCTACGCGCTCAGCACCGCGATCGCCGTGCTCGACGAGGTCAAGGCCCGCGGCCAGGTCGCCGAGGCGGACTTCGGCAAGGTCTTCGGCCGCATCTCCTTCTTCGTCAACGCCGGCATCCGCCTGGTCGAGGAGATCGCCAAGCTGCGCACGATGAGCGCCCTCTGGCAGGAGATCGGCCGCGAGCGCTACGGGGTCACGGACGAGAAGATGCTGCGCTTCCGCTACGGCGTCCAGGTCAACAGCCTCGGCCTGACCGAGGCCCAGCCCGAGAACAACATCCAGCGGATCGTGCTCGAGGCGCTCGCCGTCACCCTCAGCCGCGACGCCCGCGCCCGCGCGATCCAGCTCCCCGCCTGGAACGAGGCGATGGGCCTGCCGCGCCCCTGGGACCAACAGTGGAGCCTGCGGATCCAGCAGGTGCTGGCCAACGAGACCGACCTGCTCGAGTACCCCGACCTCTTCACCGGCTCGGTGGTGATGGACGGCCTCGTCGCCGAGCTGACCGAGGGCGCCCGCGCCGAGATGGCGGTCGTCGAGGAGCACGGCGGCGCGGTCAAGGCGGTCCCCTACATGAAGGCGCGCCTGGTCGAGTCCCACCGCGAGCGCGTCGCCCGGATCGAGAGCGGCGAGCAGAAGGTGATCGGCCAGAACAGCTTCACCGAGAGCGAGGACTCCCCCCTCACCGCCGGCGCCGACGGCGGCATCCTCACCCCCGACCCCGAGGTCGAGCGCGAGCGGATCGAGGCGCTGGAGCAGTGGAAGGCCGAGCGCGACGAGGACGCCGTCAAGGCGGCGCTCGCCGAGCTCGCCCGGGTCGCCGCCGACGACTCCCAGAACGTGATGCCGGCGACGATCGCCGCCGCCAAGGCCGGTGCCACCACCGGCGAGTGGGCGGAGACGATGCGCGGGGTCTTCGGCCCCTACCGCGCTCCGACCGGCGTCGACGGCGCCGCGCCGCCGGCCAACCGCGAGCAGCTGGCGCAGATTCGCGAGCGGGTCGACGAGGTCTCCGAGCGGATCGGCCACCGGATCAAGATCCTGGTCGGCAAGCCCGGCCTCGACGGCCACTCCAACGGCGCCGAGCAGGTGGCGCTGCGCGCCCGCGACGTCGGCATGGAGGTGATCTACCAGGGGATCCGCCTGACGCCCGAGGAGATCGCCGAGTCGGCACTTCAGGAGGACGTCGACGTGGTCGGCCTCTCGATCCTCTCCGGCTCGCACCTGGAGCTGATCCCCGAGGTCGTGCGGCTGCTGCGGGACGAGGGCGTCGAGGTGCCCGTCGTCGTCGGCGGCATCATCCCCCGCGCCGACGCCGAGCGCCTGCGCGAGGCCGGGGTCGCCGGCGTCTACACGCCGAAGGACTTCGACGTCAACCGGATCATGGGCGAGATCGTCGACCTGGTCGGCGAGCGCGCTGCAGCAGCTGCCTAAGCTTATGTACGGTTTCTTGCAGTTTCTTGCCTCTTAAGCGCGTTTTATTGACATCATGAGGCGCCATGGCGGCGCTTACGCGCACTTTCTTGCAGCCGGACCAGCCTGAGGTCTTCCTCAGCGACGCGAGCACCTCGCGCGCCGTCGGCACCGCCGTCAAAGCGGGCCGGGCGCGAAAAATCGGACGGCGCCTCTACACCCGGAACGTCGAGGAGCCCCTCGACCGGGTGGTCCGGCGCAACTGGCAGCGGATCGCGGCGCTCTACTTCCCCGGCGCCGTCGTCGCCGACCGCAGCGCCTTCGAAGCCAGGCCGGCCGACGACGGCTCGCTGTTCCTCGACGTCGGCGCCGCCCGCATGCGCCGCGAGCCGATCCGCCTGCCGGGCCTGACCCTGCGTCCGCGCAGCGGCCCTGGCCCGATCGCAGGCGACATGCCGTTCATGGACGGCCTGCACTTCTCCGGTCCAGCGCGGAAGTTCCTCGACAACATGCGACCCTCCCGCGCCGGGAAAATCGGTGTCGCCCGTACCTTGTCGCGAGCCGAGATCGAGGACGAGCTCGTCCGCCTTGCCTCGCTGCGCGGCACCGGGTCGCTCAACGACCTCCGCGACAAGGCCCATGAGGTTGCCGGGCCGCTCGACGCCGCAGCGGAGATGGAGGCCCTCGACAGTCTGATCGCCGCCGTGCTCGGCACCGGGGAAGCCCGGCTCGAGACCGCTGCAGCACGTGCCCAAAGCCAAGAACTCGGCTTCGACCCGCGGCGGCTGGAGCTGTTCGAGGAGTTGCAGGCCCACCTCCTGCAGACGCCGCTGCCGACGCGGCCCGAGCGACCCGGCTCCTTCCCCTCCCTCTCGTTCATCGAGGCCTATTTCTCGAACTGGATCGAGGGCACCGAGTTCGAGCTCGAGGAGGCGGAGGAGATCGTCTTCGAGGGCGCAGTCCCGGCCGGTCGCGTCGAGGACGCCCACGACGTGCTCGGCACCTTCGAGCTGGTCGACGACGCCGCCGTGCGGGCTCGCGTGCCGACCGGCCCAGAGGACCTTGTCGCCCTGCTGCGCTCCCACCATGCGGTGATGCTGGCCAGGCGCCCGGCGGTAGGCCCGGGCTCGTTCAAGCAGAGACCGAACCGCGCCGGGGGCACCACCTTCGTCCACCCCGATCTGGTCGTCGGCACCCTGGTCGAGGGATACCGCTACTACGAGGCCCTCCCCGCCGGCTTGGCGAGGGCGACCTTCATGATGTTCCTCGTCGCCGAGGTCCACCCTTTCGCGGACGGCAACGGCCGGGTCGCCCGGGTCCTGATGAACGCCGAGCTCAGCGCCGCCGGCGAGCAGCGCATCGTCATCCCCCTCTGCTTCCGCGACAACTACCTGCAGGCGCTGCGCGCCCTGTCGCGGAACCAGAACCCCCGTCCACTCGCTCGCGTGCTCGACCATCTGCAGCAGTACGCGGCGGCGATCGACTGGAGCGAGCTGCGCGTCGCCGAGGCGGAGCTGCGGGCCACGAACGCCTTCGTCACCCCTGACGTGGCCGCCGAAACGGGGCAGCGCCTGCTGCTGCCCGACGGTGCCGCCTGACGCCGAGCCGAGCCGCTCGCAACAATGGAGGGGTGAGCGAGATGAACGGAGATCGATCGGCCTGGCTGCGCTGCTATCGCTGCTGGTCGCAGAACCTCGAGATCCAGCTTCACTACGACGCGATCCGTCGCATCGATCCTGAGTCGGGGGCGCTGACCGAAGGCGTCGACGAGGTCCAGGAAGCGGTCGTCCAGTGCCTCGACTGCATGCACGACCAGCCCCACCTCAGCTTCGAGGACGACCGCGTGGTGCCGATCGACGACCGCTGGCCGCGGATGGTGGCCGGCACCCCCTGGGTCGCCTCCTGCACGGTCACCGTCGACCAGGACCGGATCGAGTCCTGCTCGGGCCCGGAAGCGATCGAGTTCCTCACCTACGGCGCCTTCGGCGACGCCGGCGTGCGCGAGTTCTTCACCCACGTCCGCTTCCACAAGCACGACGAGGACCAGGTCGTCGTCCACCTGCTGGTCGAGCTCTACGCGCGCTCGGCACAGGAGGCGAGCGAGGTGCTCGAGGGCGCCGCCCAGGGCCAGCTCGAGATCACCTCGCTGGCGGAGGAGTCGCGCCCCCCGGCGCACGCCTCCGGCGAGGCGCACTGAGCGGGAACGATCAGCCGAACGGCGGGTGGTAGAAGTCGCCGACCGGCTTCATCGGGAAGGGAACGGCGTTGACGCCCTGATAGCGGGCGCGAACGGCACCCTTCTTGTCGCGCCCGTAGCCTGACTTCAGCGTCGCGCTGAACATGCCTTCGGCGTTGGCACGGACGCTGCCGATCGTGCGCCAGCGCTTGCCCTTGCGGGCCTGGATCGCGACCTTGCCCGCAGTGCCGGCCTGGGTCCGTCCCCAGACGTAGAGGCCGCGCTTGCCGGGGAAGGCGACAAAGGGGAAGCGGTAGGAGTTGAGGACCGGCTTGGGCTGCTGGCTCGCGACGTTCGAATTCCAGAAGTAGAGGCCCGACTCGAGCGATTCGTTGTACGGCCGGCCGTCGGGTTCGAAGTCGACGATGCTGAACCAGAAGAAATGGCGGACGCCGGCCTTCCAGGTCCGGTACAGCGCTTCGGAGGTCCATTGCTGCTCGATCTTCATCGGCAGGCCACCGGGATCCGGCGGCTTGGAGTCCCAGGAGAGCTCGGTGATCCACAGCGGCGTGCGGCGGTAGAGGTTGCTCTGGATCCGGCCCGCGCTGTCGGCCGCCTTCAGCAGCCGCTGCAGCTTCGGGATGTCGCCGAGCTCGACGTCGTCGGGCCCGCCCTGGTGGGTCGGGCCGCCGGTCGTGTACGGATGGATGTCGAAGACGTCGAAGTGGACGCCCCCTTCGCAGTCACCGGGCATCGGGTGCGGCTTTTCGCGCCCGGCCATGCAGAGCATCGCCCGGGCGAACGCCATCGGCCCGATCGTGTACTTCTGGACGGCGATCGGCCCGAGGCCGGCCGCGATCACCACGTTCGACGGGTTCACGGACTTGATCGCCGCGTAGAAGCTGTTGAGGATCTGTCGGTAGAGAACCGGCGAGACCGCGGTTTCGCCTTCGTACTGCGGGTTGAAGAAGAGGCTGAGGTTGGGCTCGTTGAGGCCCTGCCAGTATTCGACCCGCGGCAGGCCGCCGAAGCTGCCGCTGTAGCGCAGTGCCGCCGCCTTGGCGAACTGGGCGAACTTGGCCGGGTCGGGCTTGCAGGGCGAGTCGTAGGGGTAGGGCTGCGGGCAGTTCTGCGCCCACGGCGGCGCTCCGCGCAGCTGCAGGACCGGGGTCAGGCCGGCGGCGACGGCGTTCTTGACCCAGATGTCGAAGAATTCCCAGTGGTAGTTGGGATCGGCCGGGTCTTCGGGGTTCCAGCTGTCGGGCAGCGCCTTCGGCGCCACGTCGACCCAGTTGACCGGGCGCAGGACGAAGTTCGAACCGGTGGCGACGACGTGCTGGAATTCGACCGGGTCGTTGCCGTAGACGTAGGAGACGCCGGTATTGAGCCGCGGCAGCGCCGCCTCGGCCCGGGCGGCGCCCAGCAGGGCGAAGGCGCCGGCGAGCAGCGCCAGCAGGCCGATGGCGGCGCGGCGCAGGGGAACGCGTGGCTGGTGGGCTGAGCGATGCATCTACGTTGAGAACCCGGCCGCGGCCTAGACGACTCGCTGCTGCTGCCGGTTGCGCCAAACGTAGACGCCGGCCCAGACGAGGACGGCGACGAGGATCAGCGGCAACAAGACGCCCAGCGTTCCCGAGGACAGGCCGGTCGCCTGGCTGGCGACCTCGCCGGCGCCCGAGGAGCCGGACGGGATCCGCACCGAGGTCGAGGTGCCCGACCCTTCGCCAGACCCCGAGCCACCGCCAGAGCCCGAGCTGCCGCCGGACCCCGAGCCGCCGCTGCCGCCGGCGCCGCCGGCGCCCTGCTGGCCGGAACCGCCTTCTTCCTGGCCGGAGCCGCCTTCCTCGCCGCTGGCGACCGGTGCGGTTTCGGCGGCGAAGGCGGCGACCGCCTTGCCGGCGGCTCCCTGCTCTTCGAGCTTGTGCGCCTTGCCGGGGCCGAGGACCTCGGCCGGGGTGACGTGGCGGGGCTTCTTGCCCTGCGAGTCTTCTTCGCCCTTCGAGGTCGGGAAGGCCTCGGTGTACTGCGAGGCGGCCGAGTTGCCGGGCGGCACGAAGGTTTCCGCGGCGGCACTCCCGGCCAGGACCGAGAACGACGCGATCGTGGCCAGGGTCGCGATCAGGATCAGCTTGCGCATACTCGGATAGTACGGGCCGCGCCGCCCGGCGTCGCCAGTTGCACGGCTTTCTGAGGGACGCCGCGTATATAAGGGGGCGATGGACGGCAGCTCGAAACCGCTGCGCCTCGACTGGCACGCGGTCAGCAGCTGGCTGCTGGGCTTCGTCCTGGTCACCTATCTCGGGCTCAAGGGCGGCGGCTTCGACCCGCTGGTCAGCGACCAGGTCGGAATCGCGGTCTGGTGGGTGCTGCTGGCGACCGTCGCCGTCGGGGCGCTGCCGCGGCAGGATCTGGGCAGGCTCGGCTGGGCCGCCGCCGGCCTCCTCGCCGCCCTCGCCGCCTGGACGGCGCTGAGCCTGACCTGGACCGAGAGCAGCGAGCAGACCGCGACCGAACTCGCCCGCGTCGCGACCTACCTCGGCGTCTTCGGCCTCGCCCTCCTCGCCCGCGCTCCGGGCGGGGCCCGGCGGATGGTCGGCGCCGTCGCCGCCGCGATCGCCACGATCGCGATCGTCGCCCTGCTCTCGCGCCTGCACCCGGCGTGGTTCCCGGCCGGCGAGGAGACCGGCCGCTTCCTCGAGATCGGCCGCGAACGCCTCGGCTACCCGCTCAACTACTGGAACGCGCTGGCGGCGCTGATCGCGGTCGGCCTGCCGCTGCTCGCCCAGGTGGCGAGCGACGCCCGCCGGCTCGTCCTGCGGCCGCTCGCCGCGGCGGCGATCCCGGCGCTGATCCTGACTGCGGTCTTCACCCTCTCGCGCGGCGGCATCGCCGCGGCGCTGGTGGCGCTGGCGATCTTCCTCGCCCTCACCCCCGACCGCCTGCCGAAGCTGCTGACCCTGCTCGTCGCCGGCGCCGGCGGCGCCGTGCTCGTCGCTGGGGCGCTGGCGCGCGACGACCTCCGGCACGGCCTCTCGACCTCCACCGCGCACTCGCAGGGAACCGAGATGCTGATCTGGACGATCGTCGTCTGCCTCCTCGTCGGCCTCGTCCAGTACGCGATCGCGGTCGGCCTCCAGCGCGGCCTACGGCCGGGCTGGACGCGGATCCCCCCGCGGACGGCGCGGATCGGGCTCGCCGTCGCCGCCGCCCTCGTCGTCGTCGGGCTGGTCGCCGTCGACGCCCCCTCGCGCGCCTCCAACGCCTGGGATGAATTCAAGCGACCGGAAGTCCCCGGCAGCGGCACCGAACGGCTCAGCAAGGCCTCGGGCGAGAGCCGGTACCAATTCTGGAGCGCGACCGTGCGCGAGATGCAGTCGGCGCCGCTGACCGGCACCGGCGCCGGCACCTTCCGCTTCTGGTGGACCCGCGATGGCGACACCGGCGACGTCGTCCAGGACGCCCACTCGCTCTACATGCAGACCCTCGGCGAGCTCGGGATCGTCGGCCTGGCACTGCTGGTCGCCTTCCTCCTCACCCTGCTCGCCGGCGGCACCGTCGCCACCCTGCGGCCGGGCGACCCCGGTCGGGCGCCGCCGCTGGCGGCGGCCGTGGCCGGCTGCGCGGCCTTCTTCTTCCCCTCGGCCTTCGACTGGGTGTGGCAGGTGCCGGTGCTGCCGGTGGCGACGCTGCTGCTCGGCTCGGTGCTGGTCACGCGAGGGAACGGCGACGGCCGGCCGCGGCCCTTCCCGGCGGCCGTGCGGGTGGCGATCGCGGTCCTCTCGCTGGTCGCGATCGTCGTCGTCGCGGTACCGCTGGCCTCGACCTCGCTGGTGCGCCAGAGTCAGGACGAGGCCCGTGCCGGTGACCTCGAAGCGGCCCTGGCAGACGCCCGCTCGGCCGAGAACGTCGAGCCCGGCGCGGCCAGCCCCCGCCTGCAGCAGGCGCTGGTGCTGGAGAGCGCCGGCGACCTCGCCGCCGCCGCGGCGGCGGCGCGGGCGGCGACCGAGCGCGAGTCGACCAACTGGCGCCTGTGGATGGTGCTGTCGCGGATCGAAGCCCAGCGCGGCAATGCCGACGCAGCGGTGCGCGATTACGAGAAGGCGCGCTCGCTGAACCCCCTCTCCCCGATCTTCAGCAGCCAGTACTAGGACAACCGTCCGCTCGGCGGGCGACGGGCGTCCGATCTTCCCCTGTCCTGCTCCGGCCGGGGCGGTGGGCCGACGAAACGGATCGAATGACCGATCCGGCAAAGCCCACCCAGTCCCGTCTCCTCCCCTTCCGCCTGCTCGCAGTGGCGACGGTCCTCGTCGCCGTGCTCGTCGTCGCCAGCGCGGAAAGCTCGCACGCGGCGACCGGCCGCTCCGAGGCGTCCTGGATGACCGGCCATCGTGGGCGCGCCATGAAGCATCTCGGTCTCGACCGCACCAAGGTCGTCGGCCGCCGCCACGGCAAGAAGAAGCCGGGCAGTGGCTCGGGCGGCTCGACTGCGCCGACGACGACGCCGACGCCCACCCCGGCGCCGGCGCCGACCCCGACTCCTTCTCCGACCCCGGAACCCACCCCGACGCCGAGCCCGGAACCGACCCCCACCCCGGCCCCGGAACCGACTCCGATCCCGACGCCCGAACCGACGCCGGCTCCGGCACCGACGCCGACCGAAAGCAGCACGGCCGGGCTCCTGTTCAGCGGCGCCAAGATCAAAGACTTCTCCCTGATCCAGTCGGCCCCGAACGCGATCACCGAAGTCGCCGACCCCCTCGGCGGCGGCCAGACGGTGCTGAAGATGACGGTCAAGGACAGCGACGTCTACCCCCTCACCCCGACCGAGAACCCGCGGGCCCAGGCGCTCTCGCCCGACATGATCAAATCCGGCCAGGAATTCTGGCTCTCGACCAAATTCCTGATCCCGCAGGACTTCCCGGCCTCGGTTCCCGGCTGGCTGTCGCTGGTCTCGATCTACGGCCCGCCATTCGCCGGCTCCAGCCCCTGGCAGATCGGGATCGACGGCACCAACCTGAGCTGGGACCGCAACGCCAGCTACAACTGGGACACCCCTTGGAAGGCCCCGTTCGTCCGCGGCCGCTGGACCACCGTCCTCCTGCACGAGCGCTTCGGCACCGAAGGCTTCGTCGAGATGTGGATCAACGGCGAACCGATCAAGTTCTTCGCCGGCAGCGGCTACAACCCCAGCCACCACGCGGCGACCGAACACCTGACGATGAAGACGATGGACTCCTCGAACAACGGCGGCGCCAACGCGGCGAAGATCATGCAGTACCGCCAGGCGGGGATGTTCAGCACGGCGACCGTCTACTTCGGCGCCCTCAAGGTCGGCAGCACCCGCGCCTCGGTCGGCGGTTGAACCAGCTGCTGCGAGATGATGCTCCCGTGCACGACGCAGGGGAGCATCGAGTGGGGCCGCGGATCGCGATCGTCTTCCAGGGCGACGCCGCCGACCCGAATGCCTGGTCGGGGGTTCCGGCCGGGCTGGCCGCCGGCCTCGCCGAAGCCGGAGCGGAGACGGTCGCGGTCGACGCCCGCGCCCCGGGTGCCGGCCGCATCGCCCACCTGCTGCGGATGTCCTGGGCGCAGGCGGCCAGCAACCCGGTCCTGGCCGCGGCCGGCGGCGCCCGGGCGAGCCGAGCGCTGCGCGGGCTGAGCGCCGACGGCGCGATCGCGATCGGCAGTGGCTTCGCCCTCTCCGCCCGGATGCCGACCGTGACCTTCGAGGACATGACGGTGGCGCAGGCCGTCGCCACCGGCGACCAGGTCTACGCCTCGCTGCCGGCCCGCGCTATCGAGCGCTGGCGGGCGCGGCAAAGCGCCGTCTACGCCGCCAGCAGCGCCTGTTGCGTCGCCAGCCACTGGACCGCCGCCTCGCTGCGCGAGGACTACGGCGTCGCCGCCGAGCGCGTCCACGTCGTCGGCTTCGGCCGCAACGCCGGGTCGGCGCCGCCGGCCGAGCGCGACTGGACGGTGCCGCGCTTCGTCTTCGCCGGCGTCGACTGGGAGCGCAAGCGCGGCGATGCCGTCGTCGCCGCCTTCGCCGCGCTGCGCGAACACAACCCGGTTGCCCGCCTCGACCTCGTCGGCCGCCACCCGCGCATCGACCTCGAGGGGGTCGTCAGCCACGGTCATCTGCGGCTCGACTCGGCGGCCGACCAGCGCCGCTACGCCGAGATCCTCGCCAGCGCGACCTGCTTCGTGATGCCCTCGCTGTACGAGCCGTTCGGGATCGCCTACGTCGACGCCGCCGCCGCCGGTCTGCCCAGCATCGGCACCAGCACCGGCGGTGCCCCCGACGCGATCGGCCCCGGCGGCGTCCTCGTCGATCCGACCGACGAGGACGCCCGGCTGGATGAAGACCACCGATTCGATGATCGACGGCACGCTCATC
>JBEHWY010000073.1:0-17357 GCA_048498975.1 Actinomycetota bacterium
CCCGCTGTTCGTCGGGGCAGTCCTTTTCCGGGCTATTCCTGGAAAAGGATTGCCACGCGGTCAGTCTTCGGGGCGGGGGCGCACGGCCATCGTCATCGTCGCCATCGCGCAGAGGCGCTCGTCGTCGTCGAGGACGTCGGCCTCCCAGATCCAGGAGCTGCGGCCGCGGTGGCGGGCGCGGGCGCGGACTTCGGCGTGGCCGGCGGTGACCGGGCGCAGGAAGTTGACGTTGATCGACTGGCCGACGGTGATGCGGCCGTCCTCCCAGACCGCGACCGCGGTGGCGAGCGAGCAGAGGCCCTCGACCAGGGTCGAGTAGACGCCGCCGTGCATCAGCCCGAACGGCTGCGCCAGCTGCTCGCGCATCGGCACCCGCATGCGGGCGTCGTCGGGGTCGGCGCTGAGCAGCTCGGCGCCGATCAATTCGTCGAACGGCGAGCGCATCGCGTCGAAGGGGGGCGGCAGCGATGGGCGATCGGGGGGCATTGGCGCCGCCAACCCTAACGTTGCCTGAGATTAAGTTTTCGCGTGCCCGGCGCCGCGGCGATCAATCGCGCCTCCCGGCGTCGTAGGGTTGCGGCTGGCTATGGGGCTGAGCGACGACCAGAGGGCGATGCTGCGCATGGTCGCCCAGCGGGGCGAGCAGGGCTACGAGGACATCGCGGCGCTGATGGGGCTGAGCGTGGACGAGGTCCGCGCCAAGGTCACCGCGGCGCTGGCCGAGCTCGACGAGGAAGGCGCGCTGGCCGGGGCCGAGAAGTCGCCGGCCGCCGAGTCGCCCGTGGCGAAAGCGGAGAAGGTCGAGTCGCCGCCCGCTCCCGCCAAGGAGCCCGAGGCCCGGCTCACCGCCGCTGTCCCGCCGCCTCCCCCACCTCCCGCGCCGCCGCGCAAGCCACCTGGCGGCGGCCGTCCGGGCCTGCCCTCCGGCACCGTGTTGCGGGCCGCGATCGCCGGCGCCGCGATCGTCGTCGCCCTGGTCGTGATCGCGCTGATCGTCGGCGGTGGCGGCGAAAGCGACACCAGTACCTCCGGGGACACGACCGCGACCGCCGAAACCAGTACCGGCAAAGGCTCTGGCAACGCGAACGAAGTGACGAAAGCGATCCTCAAACCGGTCGACGGCGGCAAGGCCGAAGGCGTCGTCGTCTTCGGCAAAGTGAAGAAGTCGCTGGCGCTGGAGATCGCCGCCGAAGGCCTGCAGCCGACCGGCAGCGGCGAGGAATACACGGTCTGGCTCTCGCAGTCGCCGCAGAAGATGCTGCCGCTGGCGTCGGTCAAGGCGCCGAAAGGCAGGATCGCGGCGCAGATCACCGTCCCGGCCGAAGTCCTCGCCTACCTGGCCGACGAAACCTTCACCGAAATCGCCGTCACCCTGACCGACACCGCCTCGCTCAACGCGGCGCTGAAAGCGGCGGTCAAGGAAAAGTCCTCGACGACGGAATACACCGGCAGCGAAGCGCTGCGCGGCACCGTCACCGGCCCGATCGTCGGCGCCGCCCAGCGCCTCGAAGAACGCGAAGCCGAAGAAAAGGGCGAATAGCCCCGAAGCTCAGGCGGGCGGGATCAGCTTGCCCGGGTTCATGATCCCGGCCGGGTCGAGCTCCGCCTTGACCGCGCGCAGGACGTCGAGGCCGGTCTCCCCCACCTCAGCCGCCATGTAGGGGGCGTGGTCGCGGCCGACGGCGTGGTGGTGGGTGATCGTCGCGCCGCAGGCGACGATCGCCTCGCAGGCGGCCCGCTTCACCGCCTGCCACTGCTCGAGCTCGGCGCCGCGGCGGGCGCGGGAGGCGAAGGTGAAGTACAGCGAGGCGCCGTCCGGGTAGGCGTGCGAGAGATGGCACCAGACCAGCCCCGGCGTCCCCTGCTCGGCCAGCGCCGCGGCGATCGCACCGCCGACCCCCTCGTGCAGCTCGCCCAGCCGGCTCCAGGTGTGCGAGGTCTCCAGCGTCTCGACCATCGCTCCCATCCCCATCAGCAGGTCGCGCAGGTAGGGGCCCTGGTAGCGGCCGTGCTCCCAGGAGCGGCCGGCGCCCTGGCCGAGGTAGGCGGCGCCGCCGGCGCGCAGCGCCCGCACGGTCAGGGCCCGGCGCCGCGCCACCGCCTCCTCCTCGCCCTCGAAGCCGACGATCATCAGCGCGCCGCCGCGCCGCCGGCGCAGCCCGAGGTAGGCGTCGAAGGCGCGGCCGGCGGCCCCGCGCGGCCCGGAGAGCGCCAGCGAGCCGAGCGTCTCCTCCTCGTCGGAGACGCGGATCACGTCGGGCAGGCCGGGCCCCTGGGCGAGGGAGCGGACGACCTCGGCGCCGGCGGCGAAGCTCTCGGCGATCCAGGCCTCGTAGCGGCGTACCGCCGGCGCCGGCCGCACCCGCACGGTGACGTCGGGAATCACCCCCAGCACCCCCTCGGAGCCGACGATCAGCTCGCGCAGGGCCGGGCCAGCGGCCGTGTGCGGCGTCTGGAGGGTCTCCATGTCCCCGGCCGGGGCGCAGAGCCTCACCGAGGTGACGAGGGCGTCAAAACGCCCGTATCCGCTCGACGCCTGGCCGGCGGAGCGGGTCGCGGCGAAGCCGCCGACCGTCGCGTACTCGAAGGACTGCGGGAAGTGGCCGAGGGTGAGGCCGGCGGCGCCGAGCGCCGCCTCCGCCTCCGGCCCGCGCAGCCCGGCGCCGAGGCGGGCGGTCAGCGAGCGCTGGTCGACGGCTACCTCGCGGAAGCCGCCGAGGTCGAGGCTGACGAGGCGCTCGTGGGAGCCGCGCAGCGGCTCGACGCCGCCGACGACGCTGGTGCCGCCGCCGTAGGGCACGACAGCGACCCCGGCGGCGGCGCAGGCGTCGAGCAGGCGGCGCAGGGCGGCGGCGTCGGCGGGGACGAGCACGGCGTCCGGTGCGGCTTCGAGGCTCCCGCCGCGCAGGCGCGCGAGGTCGGGATAGCCGCAGCCGGTCGCGTGCCGCAGCCGGTCCTCGGCGCCGCTGAAGACCTTGTCCTCGCCGACCGCGGCGATCACCGCGGCGGGCAGCGGCTGCGCCGGCGGCAGCTCGAACTCCTCCAGCGCCCGCGCCAGCGGCCAGGGCTCGAGCTCGCCGAGGCGCTCGCGCAGGACGCCGCGCGCCTCCTCGTCGAGGCTCGGCTCCACGGACGGGTCGCCCCATCCCCACCACTTCGAATCGCGGCGCGGCGCGGTCAAGGCGCCTTTTGACCCCGTTTGGACATAAAAGGCGCCTCGCCGCTCACGTCAGCGCCCTCTCGATGCCATCGAGGGCTTCGTCGAGGATCGAGCCCTGCGCGTGGCGCATCATCGGCGAGCCGATCCGCGACATCCCGCGCAGCGTCTGGGCGGCGGTGAGGCTGACCTCGGTCCCCGGCTCGCGCCGGCGCAGCCCGATCTCGAGCACAGAGCTGCGCAGGTGTTTGGCGAACGGCGTCCCCTCGAGCTGCTGCTCCCAGACGAAGCGCTCGTTCTCGGCCGAGCTGAGGCAGCGGTAGTCGGCCCGCACGCCCCTCCCCTCCGCCGTCTCCAGCACCTTCGTCCACTGGCTGCGCTTGCCGCCGGGCTTGACGTCGACGTTCTCGACCCGCCCCACCCGCGGCCACCAGCGCGGCAGGCTATAGGGGTCGGAGATGAGGCCCCAGACCTCGGCGACCGGCGCCGCCACGGTCCGCTTGCGGGTAACCCGGGCCACGCCGCGCCGGCGCTCAGTCGCCGGCCAGGCGCCGCAGGTCCCGGACCAAGAGCAGGTGCTTGAGGTGGCTGACGGTCGCCGCCAGGCTTTCCAGGCTCTGCAGCGCCTCCTTGCGGCGCTCGGGGTTGCGCGAGCGCAGCGACGGGCCGAGCAGCGCTTCCAGCAGCTGCGCCTCGCGGTCGGCGGAGGAGCGGAAGACGCGCAGGTTGCGGGCGCCGACGCCGACCCGCGAGAGCTCGTTGGCGGCGCGGACGATCTCGCGGTCGGTCTCGTCGTAGACGATCTTCCCCTCGCGTTTCTCGGGCTGGACGATGCCGTAGTTCTCGAGTTCGGAGACGAGCTCCTCGCGGGCACCGGTCTCCTCGAGGACCTCCTCCAGGTTTAGGAAGGCGCGCGAGGAGGTGTCGACGAGGATCGCCCGCCGCACCTGGCCGGCGGCGGGCTTGCGCTCGCCGTCGCCGCCGAGCACCAGGTCACCGCCAGCCGCCAGCTCCTGGCGGATCACCCGCAGCGGCAGGAACTCGTCGCGCTGCAGGCGCAGGATCGTGCGCAGGCGCTCGACGTCGGACTGGCTGTAGAGGCGGTAGCCGCCCGAGGTGCGGCGCGGGCTGAGCAGTTTCTGGTCCTCGAGATAGCGGATCTTCGAGATCGAGACGTCGTCGAACTCGCTCTGCAGGATCTTGCAGACGGCGCCGATCGTCAGCGCCTTGCGGGGTCGGCTGGGGGATTCCGGCGTCCGTGCCGGCGATTCGGAGACGGCCATCGCTCAGCGCTCCAGGTAGCTCAGCTTGTACTTGCCGACCTGGATCTCGTCGCCGTCGGCGAGCCGGTGGGACTCGATCCGGCGCCGGTTCACGTAGGTGCCGTTGAGCGAGCCGAGGTCGTCGACGTAGAGGCCGTCGCGGCGCCGCACGAGCAGCGCGTGGTTGCGGGAGACGGTGACGTCGTCGAGGAAGACGCCGGCGTCGGGGCTGCGCCCGATCGAGACGCGGTCCTCGTCGATGCTGAAGCTCTCGCCAGCGCGGCCGCCGCCGGCGCGGATCACCAGCGCCGCGCCCGAGGTCTCGACCACCTGGTCGATGTCGACCGGCAGCATCTCGCCGGTCTCGTCGACCCGGTAGGTCATCGTCGTCGGGTCCTCGCCGCTCTCCGCCGGGCCGCCGAGGTAGGCGCCGCATTTCTGGCAGTAGTTAGCGCCCTCGGGGTTGGCGAACCCGCACTCGGGACAGTGGACGGCCATCGCTCCGCTCTCAGCTCAGGCGGCGGGCTCCCCGTCCCCCGCCTTCGCCTTGCCGGCGAGGATCTCCGTCAGCTGCTCGACGTCGTCACCGGAGATCAGTGCCTCGCCGCCCTCCCGTTTCTGGCGCAGCCGGTTGACCAGCTCCGCGCGGAGGATGTCGATCTTGCCGTGCAGGACGCGCCGCTTGTAGGAGATCTCGTTCTCTTCCGCCATCAGGCTGTCGATCAAGTCCTTCAGCTCCTTGTCGCTGAGGGAACCGAGATCGGGAAAGGTGTCCTCCATGGCTGCTCCTGACTAGGGGAAGGCTCGACGCCTCCGTTTGCGCGAAGGCCGAGTATAGATACCCCGCCTCCGAAGGTTCAACTGTAGGTTGAAGGTTGACTGCGGCTGGGCCTCAGCTTGCAGCGGCCTGGGCCCGCACCGCCCTCAGCCCGGCGCGGGCGTAGAGCACGGTGGCGAGGATCGCCATCGCCAGTCCCCAGATCAGCAGCGCGCTCGCCACCCAGCCCGGCGCCAGCAGGGCGAGGAAGATCCCGCCCATGATCGGGAAGACCGAGATCCGCCCGGGCCAGTTGACCTCGATGTCGACACCGTGGCGCAGGCCGTACCAGCCGAGCGCCAGCATCGTCAGCTCGCGCAGCGCCAGCAGCGCCAGCGCCCAGCGCGGCAGCAGCTCGAAGCTCCAGCAGACGACGGCGCCGGAGAGGATCGTGAGGCGGTCTATCACCGGGTCCAGCAGCGCCCCGAGGCGGCTGTACTGGCCGGTGGCGCGGGCGAGGAAGCCGTCGAGGTAGTCGCCGGCTGCGATCAGCCAGAAGACGGCGGCCGAGGCGAACGAGGTGCCGTCCTCGGTCGAGTAGGCGAGGACGAGGAAGACCGGGAGAAGGGCGAGCCGCAGGTAGCCGACCAGGTTCGGCAGCGTCCAGGGGTGCAGCGGCGCGCCCTTGCGGGTCTCCCGCGGTGGCGGCGCGCTGCGATCGAGGCCGAAGCGGCGGCGGAGGCGACCACGGCCGAATGGGGCCGTGTCGGGCATCTCAGCCGTCCGTCCCCGGACCGTCGAGAGCGGCGAGCAGCCGCTCCGCCGCCGCCGCGGCTTCCTCGACCGGCAGCTTGTGCTCGGCGCCGCTGCCGCGCTCGGAGGCCTCGACCACGCCCTCGGCGAGGCCGCGGCGGCCGGCGACGATCCGCAGCGGGCAGCCGAGCAGCTCGGCGTCGGTCAGCTTCTCCCCCGGTCCCGCGTCGCGGTCGTCGTAAAGCGTCTCCAGGCCGGTGGCGAGCAGCTCCTCGTAGATCTTGTCGGCGGCCTCGCGCTCGGGCTCCCCCGCCCTGGCGAGCGAGACGAGGTGGACCTGCCAGGGGGCGATCGCCGCCGGCCAGACGATGCCGCGCTCGTCGGCGCGCTGCTCGATCGCGGCGGCGACGATCCGCGCCGGGCCGATCCCGTAGCTGCCCATCACGATCGGCTGCTCGACCCCGTTCTCGTCGAGGTAGGTGGCGCCGAGCGGCACCGAGTAGCGGGTGCCGAGCTTGAAGATGTTGCCGATCTCGATCGCCGGCTCGATCTCGATCGTGCCGCCGCCGGGGGCGGTGTCGCCGACCTCGACCCGGCGCACGTCGAGCTCCTCGAATTGGAAGTCGCGGCCGGGCTGGACGCCGCGCAGGTGGAAGTCGGCCTCGTTGGCGCCGGTGACGTAGGAGTCGCCGTCGATCGCCGCGTCCTTGATCACCGGCACCTGCGCGCCGACCGGGCCGATGAAGCCGGCGGGGCCGATCTCGGCGGCGATCTCCTCCGCGCCGGCCTGGCGAAAGGGCGCGCCGAGCGCGTTCTGGAGCTTGACCTCCTCGAGCCGGTGGTCGCCGCGGACGAGGACGAGGACCATGCCGCGGCCCTCGACGATCACCGGCAGCGCCTTGATGAAGGCGCCGGCCGGCAGCCCGAGGTGGGCGGCGACCTCCTCGACCTTGCCGAGGCCCGGCGTCTCGATCCTCTCCGGGGCGGGCAGGGCCGGCGCCAGCTCGACCGGCTGCGCGGTTGCCGTCGCCACCTCGATGTTGGCGCTGTAACCGGGCGCCAGCGCGACCTCGTTCTCGCCCGCCGCGCAGGGCGCCATGTACTCGTGGGCGCCGATCCCGCCCATCATCCCGACGTCGGCGTCGCTGCGGTACCAGCGCAGGCCGCAGCGGTCGAAGATCCGCCCGTAGGCGTGCGCCTGCAGCTCGTAGGAGCGGCTCAGCCCCTCCTCGTCGCGGTCGAAGGAGTAGGCGTCCTTCATCGTGAACTCGCGCGTGCGCAGGACGCCGGCGCGCGGCCGCGGCTCGTCGCGCTCCTTGGTCTGCAGGTGGAACAGCATCAGCGGCAGGTCGCGGTAGGAGCGGACCTCGCGGGCGACGTGGAAGGTGACCGCCTCCTCGTGGGTCATCGCCAGCACCAGCGGCGAGCCCTTGCGGTCCTCGAGCTTGAACAGCTCGTCGATCGCGTAGCGGCCGGTCTTCTGCCAGTTCTCCGCCGGCTGCAGGACCGGCATCAGCATCTCCTGGCAGCCGATCGCGTCCATCTCCTCGCGCAGGATCGTCTCCACCTTGCGGACCGAGCGCCAGCCGGCCGGCAGGTACGTCCACAGCCCGGCGCCGACCTGGCGGATCAGCCCGGCGCGCACCATCAGCTTGTGCGAGACCGCCTCCGCGTCGGCGGGCGGGTCCTTCAGGGTCGGCAGGAAGGTCTGGCTGAGACGCGACATGAAGCGCGAGTCTATTCGTGCCGGAGGCAGCGCTTCGAGCCGAGGTGCCGGGCTCCCTATCGTTCCGGCATGGTCTCCGTGCCGCTCTCGATTCTCGACCTCGCCGCGGTCGGCCGCGACGAGTCGATCGCCGAGAGCTTCGCCGGCAGTGTCGAGCTGGCCCGCCTCGCCGAGCGCGGCGGCTACCGGCGGGTCTGGTACGCCGAGCACCACAACATCCGCTCGATCGCCTCCTCGGCGACCGCGGTGCTGATCGCCCACATCGCCGCCCACACCGAGACGATCCGGCTCGGTGCCGGCGGCGTGATGCTGCCAAACCACTCGCCGCTGGTGATCGCCGAGCAGTTCGGCACCCTCGCCACCCTGCATCCCGACCGCATCGACCTCGGCCTCGGCCGCGCGCCCGGCAGCGACCAGGAGACGGCGCGGGCGCTGCGGCGCGGGCCGACTGCGTCTGACCGCTTCCCCGAGGACGTCGTCGAGCTGCGCGGGCTGCTCAGCGAGGAGAGCCCGATCCCCGGCGTGCGGGCGATCCCCGGTCACGGGACCCACGTCCCCCTCTACATGCTCGGCTCCTCGCTGTTCGGCGCCCAGCTGGCGGCGGCGCTGGGCCTCCCCTACGCCTTCGCCTCCCACTTCGCGCCGCAGGCGCTGTTCGACGCGATCGCGATCTACCGCGAGCGCTTCACGCCTTCCGAGCAGCTCGCCGAGCCCTACGTGATGGCGGGCGTCGGCGTGATCGCCGCCGACAGCGCCGAGAGCGCGGCGGGGCAGCTGGAGACGACCCGCCGCTCGCGCACCCGCAACATCTTCAGCCGCGGCGAGCGGCGGCTGACGAGCGAGGAGGTCGACGCGATCCTCGCCTCACCGCAGCGGGCGGTGGTCGACGAGATGCTGACCTACACCGGAGTCGGCACCGCCGCCGAGGTCGTCGCCTACCTGGAGGAGTTCCAGCGCAAGACGGGCGCCGACGAGCTGATCACCGTCCACTACGCCGACTCGGTCGCCAACCGCCTGCGCTCGGTCGAGCTGCTGGCTGAGGCAGCGAAGCTGCCCGGCGCCTCGGAGTCGGCCGGCGCGAGGGGCTAGGCGCGGGTGAAGCGGCGGCCGGCGGTCGGCGAGGACTCCTCGTCGAGCAGGACGCGGTCGGACTCGCCCTTTTCGGCAGCTTCGTGCTCCATCTGGGCGATCTTCTCGGGGGTCAGGTCGCCGGCGTTTTCGCGCTCGATCGTGGCCACCCACTCGGCCCCCTCGCGCGATTCGGCCTCGTCGAACTCGACCTCGCCGCCGCGGTCCAGCGACTTGTCGATCTCCTCGAACAGGGTGTCGACGAGCTGCGCCTGCGGCACCTTGCGCAGCGGTTTGCCGCCGGCGAAGATCAGGCCCTCGTTCTTGGCGCCGGCGATGCCGAAGTCGGCGTGGCTGGCCTCGCCGATGCCGTTGACCGCGCAGCCGAGCACGGCGACCTCGACCGGCTCCTCGTAGGCTTCCAGGCGCTGCTCGATTTCGGCGACGACCGAGTCCATGTCGAACTGCAGGCGGCCGCAGGTCGGGCAGGCGATCAGCACCGGGCCGCGCTCGCGCAGCTGCAGCGCCTTGAGGATCTCCCAGGCGACTTTGACCTCCTCCTCGGCGTGGAAGGTCGAGAGGCTGATTCGGATCGTGTCGCCGACCCCGTCGGCGAGCAGCGTCCCCAGCCCGACCGCCGATTTCAGCGAGCCCGACCATTTCGTCCCCGCCTCGGTGACGCCGAGGTGCAGCGGGTAGGGGATCTTCTCCGCCAGCAGCCGGTTGGCGGCGATCGTGTACGGCACGTTGGTCGACTTGATCGAGACCTTGAAGTTGGTGAAGTCGAGGCCCTCCATCAGCTCGACGAACTCGACCGCGGCGGCGACCAGCGCCTCGACCGGGGCTTCGCGCTCGAGCTCGTGCAGGTGCTTGGGCAGCGAGCCGGAGTTGACCCCGATCCGCATCGGCACGCCCTTTTCGTTGGCCCGCACCGCGACCTCGGCGACTTTCTCGCGGCCGCCGATGTTGCCCGGGTTGAGCCGTATGCAGTGGGCGCCGGCGTCGATCGCTTTCAGCGCCAGCGTGTGGTTGAAGTGGATGTCGGCGATCACCGGGATCGGCGATTCCTTGACGATCGTCTTCAGCGCCTCGGCGTCCTGCTCGCGCGGCACCGCGCAGCGGACCAGGTCGGCGCCGGCGTCGGCGACCTTGCGGATCTGCTCCATCGTCGCCGCCAGGTTGGCGGTCTCGGTCTTGGTCATCGTCTGCACCGCGACCGGCGCACCGCCGCCGATCGGCACCCCGCCGACGAAGATTTGGCGTTTTGAGGCCATATGCAGAGGTTATAGGGGCGCCGGCGGCGACCCGTTACCGAACGTTGAACCCTTCGCCGGTGATCCGCCCGATGTCGTTGGAGAGGCCGATCACGAACAGCATCATCACCAGCGCGAAGCCGATGATGCTGGCCCGTTCCATCACCCGCAGCGAGACCGGCGCCCCGCGCAGTTTCTCGACGATCGCCCAGAAGATGTGACCGCCGTCGAGCGGCAGGATCGGCAGCAGGTTGATCAGGCCGAGGGAGAGGCTGACGATGGCCAGCAGCAGCAGTGCCTGGCGCCAGCCGGCTTCGACCGCCGAGTGGCCGACGTCGCTGGTGCCGACGATCCCCGAGATTTCCTTGCGCTTGTCGGCTTCGAAGATGCGGGCGAAGACCGAGACGGTGCCGCTGGTCACCTGCCAGACCGAGTCGACCGCCTTGTCGGCCGCGTGCGAAGCGCTGATCGGAACCCAGTGGCCGTCCCCGCCCCAGCGGACGCCGACCAGCATCCGTTTTTCGCTCGCGTCATAGGTCGGGTAGATCTCAAAGGTCTTCAGCTGACCGTCGCGGCGGACCGTCACCGAAACCGGCTTTTGCGCCGCACAGCCATCGGTCTGCGCCCCGGCGCACTTGTGGGAGGAGATGATCCGGCCGAACTTTTCGATCCGGTCGATGCCCGAAAGACCGGCGAAGGAGCGACCGTCCACCGCGATGACCTGGTCCCCTTTCCGCAGGGTCTGCGCCGCCGGCGATTCGCTCACGGTTTGGCCGACCACGGGCCGGACGTCTTCGAGGCCGCCGATCTTGAAGACGGCGAAGAGAATGACCAGCGCCAGGACGATGTTCACCGCCGGCCCCGCGGCGATCACCACGATCCGCTTCCAGGTCTTCTGCCGGTAGTAGGCACGGTGCTCGACCTCGGGCGGGATCTCCTCCTCGGGGTTCATCCCGGTGATCCGCACGTAGCCGCCGAGCGGGATCGCTTTCACCCCGTACTCGGTCTCGCCGCGTTTGAACGACCAGATCGTCGGGCCGAAGAAGAGGAAGAAGCGCTCGACGCGCATCCCCGTCGCCTTGGCGGCGAAGAAGTGCCCCGCCTCGTGCAGCATGATCAGCAGGCAGAAGCCGAGGAAGACGAGAAGCCAGCTCATGCTGGAGTCAACCCCCGAACCTGCTGCTCGGAGCGCTCCCGCGCCTCGGCGTCGGCGGCGAAGAGGTCGTCGAAGTGGGTCACCGGACGGGCCGGCATCTCCTCCAGGACCCGCTCGATCACGGCGGCGATCCCGGTGAAGGGGATGCGCTCGGCGAGGAAGGCGGCGACGGCGACCTCGTCGGCGGCGTTCAGCACGCAGGGCGCGGTCCCCCCCGTCCGCCCGGCCTCGAGCGCCAGGCGCAGGCAGGCGAAGGTCTCCAGGTCGGGCTCCTCGAAGGTCAGTGCCCCGACCGCGGCGAGGTCGAGCTGCGGCACCGCGACGTCGGCTCGCTCGGGGTGGTGCAGCGCGTAGGAGATCGGCACCCGCATGTCCGGATGGCCGAGGTGGGCGAGCGAGGAGCCGTCGTTGAGCTGGACCAGCGAGTGGATCAGCGACTGCGGGTGGACGACGACGCCGATCCGTTCGTAGGGCACGCCGAACAGGTGGTGCGCCTCGATCGCCTCGAAGCCCTTGTTCATCAGCGTCGCCGAATCGATCGTGATCCGGCCGCCCATGCGCCAGGTCGGGTGCGCGAGCGCATCCTCGACGCTGACGCCGGTCAGGTCATCGCGGCCGCGGAACGGCCCGCCGGAGGCGGTGAGGACGAGCTTCAGCACGTTGCCGGGAGCCTCGGCGGCGATCAGCTGGTGCAGCGCCGAGTGCTCGGAGTCGACCGGCAAAAGGCGCGCCCCGGTCGCCTCGGCGAGCGCCATCACCAGCTCGCCGCCGAGCACCAGGCTCTCCTTGTTGGCGAGGGCGACGTCGATGCCCTCGCTGAGGGCGACGACCGTCGAGGCGAGGCCGGCGGCGCCGACGATCGCGTTGAGGACGAGGTCGGGAGCGGCGGCGGCGATCAGCTCGCGCACCCCTTCCTCGCCGTGCAGGACGCGCCCGCTCCACGACTCGGCCGCCCGCGCGGCGGCGTCGGGCTCGGCGACGGCGACGACGGGCACGCCGAACTCGCGCGCCTGGCGCACGACGCCCTCCCAGTCGGAGTGGGCGGCGAGGCCGGCGACCGAGAGCTCCTCGGAGGCGGCGATCACTTCCAGAGCCTGGGTCCCGATCGAGCCCGTCGACCCGAGTATCAACACCTTCTTCATCCTCGTCAGAGGATACGGAGGCGACCCTGCGAGTCCTCTAAAGGGTGCCGAGACTGCGAAACGGCGCCATATAGGCGCCTTTTCGCAGTCTCGTCAGTAGACGAGCCAGACGGCGAGGTAATAGCCGACGACGACGGTGAAGAGGACGGCGTCGAGGCGGTCGAGGATGCCGCCGTGGGGGCCGAAGATCGTGCCGGTGTCCTTGGTGCCCATGTCGCGCTTGATCATCGACTCGAAGAGGTCGCCGACCGGCGCGAGGGCCGCGACCGCGGCGCCGATGATCAGCGCGTCGACCCCGGAGAGCCAGTCCTGGTAGAGGCCGGCGAACCAGAAGGCCATGGTGCCGATGATGAAGCCGCCGACCAGGCCCTCGATCGTCTTGTTCGGCGAGATCGTCGGCGCCACTTTGTGGCTGCCGAACATGCGCCCGGTCGCGTAGGCCGCGGTGTCGGTGACGAAGGTGCCGACGAGGACGTCGACGAGCAGCGCCGCGCCGTGGCTGGGGAGGTCGCGGAGCAGGACGGCGTGGGCGAGCGGCACGCCGATCCAGAGGATCCCCATCAGGGTGACGCTGAAGCCGATCGTGAAGCCGTGCTGGTGGTGGCTGCGCAGCGCGAAGGCGAAGAGCAGCGGGAAGATCGCGGCGACCACCATCAGCACGTTGAAGGCGGTGCCGAAGTGGGCGGCGACGACCAGCGCCGCGACCGCGACGAAGGCGGGGATCGCCAGCGGCCGCGCTTCCTCGGTCAGGTCGACGTACTCGCGCAGGCAGACGACGCCGATCGCGATCATCGCGGCGGCGAAGACGAGGCCGCCGGCGACCGTGATCGCGATCGCGAAGACGATCCAGGGCAGCGCCACCAGCACCCGTTTCGCGGTCTCGCCGCGCAGCCCGCGCGGGCGCGGCTCGCGCGGCGGCGGCGGCTGCGGTTTCTGCGGACGCTCCGGCTCGAGCATCTCGTCGTCGAAAAGTTCCACGGTCACGTGCGGGCTCCGAAGCGGCGCTGGCGCGTCTCGTACTCGGCCAGCGAGGACTCGAAGGCGGCGCGGTCGAAGTCCGGCCAGAGCTCCTCGCGGAAGACGAGCTCCGAGTAGGCGCACTGCCAGAGCAGGTAATTCGAGATCCGCTGCTCGCCGCTGGTTCTGATCAGGAGGTCGGGGTCGTGCATGTCCGGTGCGTAGAGGTGACGGCGGAACTCCTCCTCCGTCGTGCCGGTAAAGCTTCGCGCCGCGTCGACGATCTCCGCCCGGCCGCCGTAGTTGAAGGCGACGAAGAGGACGATGCGGTCGTTGGCGGCGGTCTGCGCTTCGGCCCATTCCATCTGCTCGACCAGCTCCGGCGCCACCCCCTCGCGGCGGCCGATGAACCGCATCCGCACGCCTTCGGCATCGAGCTCGGGCGTTTCGGAGGCGATCCGCTCGCCGAACATGCGCATCAGGCCGGCGACCTCCTCCTCGGAGCGGCTCCAGTTCTCGGTCGAGAACGAGAACACGGTCAGCTCCTCGACCCCGAGCTCGGCCGCGTCGCGCAGCCGTTCCTTGACCACATCGGCGCCGGCGCGGTGGCCCTCGATCACCGGCAGGCCGCGTCGCTGCGCCCAGCGGCCGTTGCCGTCGGTGATGATTGCCACGTATCGAGGGGTTGCCACGAGCGAGAAATCCCGTGAGGCGGGCTACACCTCGAGGATTTCCTCTTCCTTGCCTTTGAGCAGCGCGTCGATTTCGGCAACCGCCTCGTCGGTCTGTTTCTGCAGGGCGGCCTCGGCGCGGCGCTCGTCGTCCTCGCCGGCTTCGCCCTCCTTCTTCAGCTCGCGCAGGTCGTGCATCACGTCGCGGCGCACGTTGCGGACGGCGACGCGCCCTTCCTCGGCGACGCCGTGGACGACTTTGACCATCTCGCGGCGGCGCTCCTCGGTCATCTCCGGGATCTGCAGGCGGATCAGGTTGCCGTCGTTGCTCGGCGTCAGGCCGACGTCGGACTCCTGGATCGCCTTCTCGATGCCGCCCAGCGCCCCCTTGTCGAACGGGGTCACGGTCAGCAGGCGGGCGTCGCTGGCGGCGACGTTGGCGAGCTGCTTCAGCGGGGTCGGGCTGCCGTAGTAGTCGACGACGATGCGGTCGAGCAGGTGCGGAGAGGCGCGCCCGGTGCGGACGGTCGCGAGCTCGCCGCGGCTCGATTCGACCGACTTGGCCATCCTCTCCTTCGCGTCTGCGAGCAGTTCGTCGATCAGCTCCACCGGTTCTGGCTCCTCAGTCTGCGGCCGGCCCGTTGGAGACCAGCGTTCCCACCTTTTCGCCGCTGACGATCCTATCTATGTTCCTCTCGTCGGCCATGTTGAAGACGTAGATGGGCAGATCGTTGTCCATGCAGAGCGAGAGCGCGGTCGAGTCCATCACCTTGAGGCCGCGCTCGATCGCTTCGCGGTGGGTGATCGCGGCGATGAACTTGGCGTCCGGATTGGTCGCCGGGTCGGAATCGAAGACCCCTTCCACCCCGTTCTTGGCCATCAGGATCGCCTCGGCGTGGATCTCCAGCGCCCGCAGCGCCGCCGCCGTGTCGGTGGTGAAGAACGGGTTGCCGGTGCCGGCGGCGAAGATCACGACCCGGCCCTTCTCGAGGTGGCGCATCGCGCGGCGGCGGATGTAAGGCTCGGCGACCTCCTTGACGTCGATCGCCGAGAGCACCCGGGTGTACTGGTCGACCCGCTCCAGCGCGTCCTGCAGGGTCAGCGCGTTCAGCACCGTCGCCAGCATCCCCATGTAGTCGCCGGTGGCGCGGTCCATCCCCTTGGCGGCGCCGTCCAGACCGCGATAGATGTTGCCGGCGCCGACCACGATCGCCACCTCCACCCCGCGCTCGCGCACCGCCGCCACCTGGCGGGCGATGCGCTCGACCTCGGCGCGGTCGGTGCCGTACTCCAGCTCGCCCATCAGGGCCTCGCCGGAGAGCTTCAGCAGGATGCGCCCGAATCGTGGCTCGGGAGGACTGGTCACGTGACGAAGACTCTAGTCAGTCTTCAGTCTTCGCCGACGCGGAAGTAGGCGAAGCGGGCGATGCGGATGTTCTCGCCGGTTTTCGCCGCCAGCTCCTGGCGCAGCTCCTCGATCGTTTTCGAGTCGTGCTTCTCGGTGTTGACGTGCGTCTGGTCGAGCAGGGCGACTTCGCTGGCCCACTTGTTGAGTTGGCCCTGGACGATTTTCTCGACGACGTTGTCGGGCTTGCCTTCTTCGCGCGCCTTCTCTTCGAAGACCCGCTGTTCGGCCTCGCGCTCCTCGGCCGGGATCTCGTCGGTGGAGACGTAGCTCGGCGCGGTCGCCGCCGCGTGCAGGGCGACCTGGTAGGCGAAGACGCGGAACTCCTCGTTGCGGGCGACGAAATCGGTCTCGCACTGGACTTCGACCATCGCGCCGACCTTGTCGTTGGCGTGGATGTAGGAGGCGACGACACCCTCGTTGGTGCCGCGACCTTCGCGCTTGGCGGCGGATGCCTGCCCCTTGACGCGCAGCAGCTCGACCGCGCGATCGACGTCGCCCTCGGCCTCGACCAGCGCCGCTTTGGCGTCCATCATCGCCGCCCCGGTGCGATCCCGAAGCGCTTTCACATCGGCAGCGGTGACGCCGCTCATTTCGACTCCTCCTCTTTCTTCTCAGCGTTCTCAGTCTCGGGGGCCGCCTCAGGCGTGGCGGGCGTGGGGGCAGGTGCCGGCGGGGCAGCCGCCTCGGGGGCGGGAGCGGGCGCCGCCGCAGCCTGCTCGGCCGCGGCTTTGGCTTTTGCGGCCGCCTCGGCTTCCGCAGCCGCTTTTTTCGCTTCCTCGGCGGCGACGCGGGCCTTCTCTTCCTCCTCGCGTTTGCGCCGCTCTTCCTCCTCGCGTTTGCGGCGTTCCATCTCCTCGGCGAGCCGTTTCTCCTCCTGCACCCGCCAGGCGCTGGAGCCGTCCTCGACCGCTTTGCCGATCGTGCCGATCACCAGCTGGCAGGAGCGAATCGCGTCGTCGTTGCCGGGGATGACGTAGTCGACCGGGGTCGGGTCGCAGTTGGTGTCGACCAGGCCGATGATCGGGATCCGCAGGCGGGCGGCCTCGTGGACGGCGATCTCCTCGGTCTTCAGGTCGGTGACGAAGACCGCATCGGGCAGCCGCTCCATGTCGCGGACGCCGCCGAGGTTGTACTCGAGCTTGGCGAGTTCGGCCTCCAGGCCCATCCGCTCCTTGGTCGGCAGCAGGTCGAGTTTGCCTTCCTCTTTCCACGAGTTGAGCTCGTGGAGGCGGGCGATCCGGCCCGACATCGTGTTGAAGTTGGTCAGCAGGCCGCCCAGCCAGCGCTTGTTGACGTAGGGCATCTTGCAGCGGTCGGCCCATTCCTGGATCGTGTCGCGTGCCTGCTTCTTGGTGCCGACGAACAGCACCGTGCCGCCGCCGCTGGCGAGCTCGCCGGCGAAGCGGCGCGCGTTCTCCAGCAGGGCCTCGGTCTGGATCAGGTCGATGATGTGGATCCCGTCCAGCTCGCCGAAGATGAACCGGCGCATGTTCGGGTTCCAGCGGCGCGTCTGATGGCCGAAGTGAACTCCGGCCTCCAGCAGCTCTTGCAAGCCTGCCTCTGCCATGGGTGCTTCTCCTTTGGTTTTGGGGCGAATCGCCCCGCTCCGCTGGCCGGGACCCGAGCCTTCTTTGGCGGTCGGGCAGGATCCGGTTCGCACTCGAACGGGGGTTGGTTTCTGAAGCGCGGATTGTAGAGGGCGAGCCAAGCGATCGGCCCCACGCCTGGCCAAGAGAATTCGGGCCGGGGCGCGCCGGGAGGGTGCTCGCCACCCTCCGTGGGCAGGTAGGGCGGCGAGCACCCTCCCCTCCCCGGAAGTTGGCGTACAAGCCCCGTGGCGCGGATCGCGCGGTTCCTTTGTCCGCGTAGGCAGGACAAAGGAACCACGGGATGGAGATTCGGGCCGGTCCGTCGTCCCGTGGTTCCTTTTGGAACCAGGAGGTCCAAAAGGAACCACGACTTTCGGGGGCGGGGCTCTAGGCGGGCGGGCCGGCGCACCTACCTGCCCTGTGGGTGCGTCGGGCCGCCCGCCGGCGGCGCCTGCCCC
>JBEHWY010000074.1:0-17338 GCA_048498975.1 Actinomycetota bacterium
CCATCCGGAAGTCCTCGTAGCTGAGCAGCATCTCGGCCCGCAGGTCCTCCGAGCGCGCCAGCTGCGCCCAGGCCTCCAGGCAGGCGGTGATCAGCGGCCGGTTCTCCTCGAGGGTGCCCATCACCCCGGCCAGGGTGCGGCCGAGGCGCTCCAGCGGAGTGGCCGGGCCCGGCTCGGCGGCGAGCGCGACCAGCGGCTTCAGCCAGCGCTGGAAAGCCTCGGTGACAGCGACGTTTAGGAGGTGCTCCTTGGAGTCGAAGTAGTAGCCGATCGAGGCGAGGTTGGTGTCGGAGGCCTCGACCAGGTCGCGGGCGGTCGTGCGCGCGTAGCCCTTCGTCTGCAGGCACTCGATCGCCGCCTCGAGCAGCCGCTCTCTGTGACTGCCATCACGGTCGCTCGGCACAGGACGGACTATACACCCGTATAGATTTATACGAACGTATGTATAGGAGGAGGCGACAGCCGATGAGCCCAGATCGCAGTCACCGAGCAGGCGCGCGCTGCGGCCGCCCCCTCGCCGCCGCCGTTTTCTGCCTCGCGCTGGTCATGGCGGCGCTCGCACAGGCTGCCTCCCCCACCGCAGCGGGCACCGCCTCTGACGCCGCCCGCCTCAGCTCCGCGATCGCCGGCTCGGCGCGGCTGGCGAGGGTGCGGCTCGGCCCGGAGGCGAGCGGCCTGGCGGGAGAGTTGCCAAAGGCGGCGAAGCAGCTCGACTCCCTGCTTGGGCCCGCCGCGACCACCGAAGAACAGCTGAGCGTCGCCCTGGGCCAGTTGCAGCAGATGAGCGTGCTTAGCTATGACCCCCACTATCTACCGGCGCTGATGGCGGTCGGGCGGGCCTATGTGGCGGCGAGCGGCACCGAGCCGCTGACCGGCACCGCGCTCGACCCCGAATATGCGGGGCTCGGGCGCGAACTCGCCGCCGGTCGCTCCGCCCTTGCGCGCAGCAGCGCCCATGCCGCGCGGCTCTCCCAAGACGTCAAGTCACTCGCCGCCGAGCTTGCCCGCGAGAAGCGCCGCGCGGCGCACCTGGCGGGAGCGCTCGATCGCCTGCGCCACGGCGCCACGCGGGCCCGGAGCTAGGCGGGGACCGAGATGCGCCGCCTGCCATTCCCCGCCAGGCGGCCCTGGCCCACCGTCGCGGCCTGGGCGGTGGCCGTCGCCGGGCTGGCACTGCTCGGGACCGGGATAACGGCGCGCCTGGCGCCCACCTCGCTGCTCGTCCCCGGCAGCCCCTCGGCCCGCGCGCACGCGATGGTCGACCGCGAGTTCGGCAATCAGATCGCCGTCACCGTCCTGCTCGAGGGCCCCCCACGGGCGCTGGACCGCCAGGGTCCTAGGCTCGCCGCGGCGCTGGCCCGCGAACGCGGTGTGGGCGTGATGTCGCCCTGGCAGCGCGGCGGCGGCGAGGTCAGTGTGCTTCGCCCGCGCCCCGGTGCGGCGCTCCTCGTCGCCAGCTTCCAGCGCCCCGAAGAGGCGGCGATGAGCGAAGTGGTGCCTACGGCGAAACGGATCGTCGCGGCGAAGGTCCACGGGCCGGTGCGCGCCTACGTCGGCGGCGTCGCCGCGATCGCCACCGCGCTGCAGGAAAACGCCCTCGCCGCCACCAAGCACGCCGAGCTGATCGTCGCGCCGATCCTGATCATCGTCTTGTTGCTCGTCTTCCGCTCGCCGCTGGCGGCGGCGATCCCGCTGCTGATGGGGGCGGCGACGGTGGCGGCCGGGCGCGGCCTGCTGTTGCTCAGCACCTACGCGATGCCCGTCAACGCGATCGCCGTGGCGATGGCCTCGATGATGGGCCTGGCGCTCGGCGTCGACTACGCGCTGCTGATGGTCTCCCGCTTCCGCCAGGAGCGCGAGGCGGGGACCGGCATCGAGGAGGCGATCGGGACCGCGGCCGCCGCCGCGGGGCGCACCATCCTCTTCGCCGGGGGCACGCTCTCCCTGGTGATGGTGACCGCCGCCTTCGTCGCCCCCGGCGACCTGCTCAGCTCGGTCGCCGCGGGGGTCGTCGTCTCGACGCTGCTCAGCATGGCGCTCGCGGTCTCGCTGCTGCCCGCCCTGCTCGCGATCCTCGCCCCGCACCTGGAGCGCTGGCGGCTGCCCAGCAGGGGCCGTGGCGACCGGCTGCTCGGCCGGGCCGGAGCGGCGATCGCCCGCCCCTGGATCGCGATCCCGGCGATCGTCGTGCCGATGCTGGCGATCGCGGCCCCCGCCGGCGCCCTCAACATCGGCCCGCCCGACCCGCGCCAGCTGCCGGCCTCTGACCCCACCCGGCAGGGCTTCGAGGCGCTGCGCGAGGCGATCGGGCCCGGTTGGGCGGCGCCGATCGCCGTCATCGCCACCGCCAAGCAGGGCCCGATCTCCGCACCGGGGCGCCTGGCGGCGATCTCGCACTGGCAAGAGCGCCTCGCCGACGATCCCGACGTCGCCGCTGTCATCGGCCCCTCCTCCCTGAGCGGTGCCGAAGCGCCACTGCGAAAAGCCAGGCGCGCCTACCGCCAGGCCCCGGCGAAGCTCTCGGGGGCGAGGCGGGACCTGGCCGCGCTGGGCAGCGGGCTACGGCGCGCCGGCCGCGGAGTCGAGCAGCTGCGGGCGGGGCTCGGTGAAGGCGCCGGGGGCGCGGCACGAATCGCCGCGAGCACCCGCACGGCCCGCTCGGGCGCCGATCGCCTCGGGGCAGGGCTGCAGCGCGCGGGCGCCGGCGCCGGGCGGCTCTCGAAGGGGATCTCGCGCACCGCACGCGGGCAGCGGCGCCTGAGCGCGGGCCAGCGGCGCCTTGTCACCGGCTCGCGGCGCCTCGCGGGCGGCCTGCGCCGGCTCGACCGAAAGCTGCGCTCCTCCCTCGGCGAAGTCCGCGCGATCTCGGGGCGGTTGGCGAGGTGGTCGGCCTGGCTGCGCTCGCTGCGCGTCCCGACCGAACTTGCCGGTGCCCGCCTGGAAAGCGGGATCGCGGCGCTCGACGCGATGACCGTCGGGCGGGAAGACCCACGCTACGCCCAGCTCGCCACCGCCCTGCGCGAAGCGGCGGCTCTGGTCGGGTTGCCCGCGGGCCAGGCGCCCGAAGGTCAAGCATCCCTGCCCGCCGGGGTCCCCAGCTCGGTGGCCGGGGCGCTCGGTGAAGTAGAGGAGCGCGCCGCTCACTCCCTGGATCAGATGCGCGCCCTGCCCGAAGAAGTGCAGCGGCTCTCGGCCGCGGTTACGGCGCTGCGCCGCGGCAGCGGACGGCTGGCCGCCGGGGCGCGCACCAGCCGGCGCGGCGGAGCGGCGGTCGGCGCGGCGCTTCGGCGGCTGCGGCGCGGCTCGCGAGCGCTCGCCACCGGCCTCGCCGGTGCCGAGGCGCCGAGCGCGCGCCTTCGCAGCGGGCTCGGCGCGATCGCCGCCGGCGCCGAGCGCCTCTCCGGCGGCCTGCGGGCAGGCCAGGGGGAAAGCGGCAAGCTCTCCGCGGGCCTGCGAAAGCCCCAGGAGCCGCTGCGCCACTACGGCCTCGTCCTCGCCGGCTACCAGCGCGAGTACCGGCAGTTCCAGGCGCGCTCGCCGGGGGCGATCGACTCCGGCTACCTGCTCCTGAGCGCGCTCGACGGGACGGTGCCCGGCGTTCGCGAAGAGGTCTCCCAGCTCCTCAACCTCGACCGCGGCGGGCGGGCGGTGCGGATGCTGGTGGTCCCCAAATCGGGCCCCAGCTCGGACTCGACGCGCCAGCTCGGCGAGCGCCTGCAGCGCCAGCTTCCCGCCCTCGCCCGTGCCAGCGGCACCGAGGTCGCGGTCGGCGAAGGCGCCCAGAGCCTCGCCGACTACACCAACGCGACGATGGACCGCGTGCCCTGGCTGGCGTTCGCCCTGTGCCTGGTCTCCGCCCTGACTTTGATCGCGGTGCTGCGCTCGCTGCTCTTGCCGATCGCCGCGGTGGCGCTGAACGCGCTGACGATCGCCGCCGCCTTCGGCGCCCTGCAGCTCTTCTTCGGCGCCGGCCTTCTGGTCGGCCCCCACTACATCGACGCGATCTCCGCGGCGGGGGTGATGACGATCATGTTCGTGCTCTCGATCGACTACGAGGTCTTCCTGCTGACGCGGATGCGGGAGATCTGGCTGCAGAGCGGCGATCACGAGCTGGCGATCGAGCGCGGCCTGGCAAGCACCGCCGGGGTGATCACCGGCGCGGCGACGATCATGTGCTCGGTCTTCCTCGCCTTCGCGACGACCGACATCGCCTCCCTGCAGCAGTTCGGCGCCGGGCTCGCCTTCGCCGTCGTCCTCGACGCCACCGTGGTGCGACTGATCCTGCTGCCGGCGCTGATGCGGGTCCTGGGACCGCAGGCCTGGTGGCTGCCGGCCTGGCTCGAGCGCCTGATCCCCGAGATCGAGCACGGCGGGCTCCCGGTCCCAGGTGAGCCGGCCCCAGTCCCCACGGCGGTCCCCGAGAGTGCCGCCGGGCGCCTCGGCGCGGCCGCCCACGAGGAGCACGAGCGCCTGCTCGAGCTACTGACCGAGATCGAGCTGGCCAGCGAGCGCCGCCAGGCCGAACGGGTGATCACCCTGGTCGAGGAACTGCGCCACCTCGCCCGGGCCCACTTCTCCTACGAGCAGAGCGCCCTCTTCCCGCACCTCGCCGAGACCGTCGGCGCCACCTACATCGCCGAACTTCAAGCCGCCCAGGGCAGCGTGGTCGAAGCGCTGGTGAAGATCGAAGAGCTGGCCGGGCCGGCGACGGTGCGGGAGTCCGCGGCGGCCGAGACGCGCCGCCTGCTGCGCTCCGCACGACACTCGGTGATCAGTTGCGACGCACTCTGCGAGACGATCGAGCGCCAAAGCGAGGAGGTCGCCGAAGCGACGCTCGCGGCGCGCGAGCGAGCGCTGGTCGCCGAGCGCTGAGCTGAGCCCCCGCGCCTCGGGATCGGGTCAGACCCGCTCGGAGAGCGGGCCACGCCACCGCAGCGCGGTGGCAGGATCGTGGCATGGCCAGCGCCGCGCTCAGAGCCGGACCCACCCACGAGGTCCTAAACCAGCCGCCGCCACTGGAGAACTTCAACTGCTTTGACTCCGACCGGGCGCTGGTCGAGGCCCTGCGCCGCGAGGGCGCCGAGTGGGCGGAGGGCGCCGCCCGCGATCTCGGCGCGATCGCCGGCTCGCGGCGGGCGATCGAGTGGGGCTTTCAGGCCAACGAGCGCCCGCCCCGGCTGCGCACCCACGACCGCTTCGGCTTCCGCGTCGACGAGGTCGACTACGACCCCGCCTGGCACGAGCTGATGCGGGTTGCGATCGGCCACGGGCTGCACGCACTGCCCTGGCGCGAGCCGGGCCCTGGCGCCCACGTCGCCCGGGCCACGATGTTCTCGCTGCTGATGCAGGCCGAGGGCGGGTTCGGCTGCCCGATCTCGATGACCTTCGCCGTGATCGCGCCGCTGCGCCGCCAGCCCGAGCTGGCCGCCGAGTGGGAGCCGCGCTTCCTCTCCCTCGACTACGACGAGCGCTGCCTTCCAGCCGCCGAGAAGCGCGGCGCGATCTGCGGGATGGCGCTGACCGAGAAGCAGGGGGGCTCGGACGTGCGCGCCAACACGACCACCGCGAAGCCGCTGGGCGCCGGCGGGGGCCCCGGCGCCGAGTATGAGATCGTCGGCCACAAGTGGTTCTGCTCGGCGCCGATGTCAGACGCCTTCCTGATCCTCGCCCAGAGCGCCGGTGGCCTCTCCTGCTTCCTGCTGCCCCGCAGGCGCCCCAACGGCGAACGCAACGACTTCCACATCCAGCGCCTCAAGGACAAGCTCGGCAACCGCTCAAACGCATCAGGCGAGGTCGAGTTCGCCGGCGCCTGGGCGCGGATGCTGGGCGAGGAGGGCCGCGGCGTGCAGACGATCATCGAGATGGTCAACCACACCCGCCTTGACTGCGCGATCAGCGCCACCAGCGGCTACCGGGCCGGGGTCGCACAGGCGATCCACCACGCCACCCACCGCTCGGCCTTCGGCCGGGCGCTGATCGCTCAGCCGCTGATGCGAAACGTCCTCGCCGACCTCTGCATCGAGTCCGAGGCGGCCACCGCCTCGACCCTGCGTCTCGCTCGCTCCTACGACGAGGCCGCCGCCGGCGACGAGCAGGCGGCCGCCTTTCGCCGCGTCGCCACCGCGGTGCTCAAGTACTGGACCGCGAAGCGGGCGCCGACACACGCCGCCGAGTGCCTGGAGTGCCTGGGCGGTAACGGCTACGTCGAGGAGTCGGCGATGCCGCGGATCTTCCGCGAGAGCCCGCTGGCCTCGATCTGGGAGGGGCCGGCCAACGTCCAGTGCCTCGACGTGCTGCGGGCGCTGGCCAAGACGCCCGACTCGCTGGAGGCGTTCCTCGCCGAGGTCGAGCTCGCCGCGGGGGCGGAGCCGCGCCTGGACGCATATTTGAGGGACCTGCGGGCCGAGCTCAGTGGCGACCCAGCGACGCTCGCGCTGCGCGCGCGGCGCGTCGTCGAGGCGATGGCGATCGCCCTGCAGGCCTCGCTGCTGGTGCGCCACGGGGACGAGGCCGTCGCCGAGGCCTTCTGCGCCAGCCGCCTCGGCGGCGATCGCGGCCAGGCCCTTGGCACGCTGCCGGCCGGCGTCGACTTCGGGCGGATCATCGAGCGCAGCGATCCCGCCAGCGCCGATGCGCCCCGCCAGCCGCACAGCCCCTGAGCGCTCCGCTCCCCAAGGGCGGACAGCGTCCGGGCGGGCGGAGGCGAGGGCCCCTGTTCGGGCGGGGATCGACCCGGCGGCGGCGGGGCGAAACGCGGCCCCTGCTATGTCATGCTGAGGCGCGATGAGCGAGGACATGGCGATGGGCGAGGCGGCTAGGGCCCTGGGTGTCAGCCCCGACACTCTGCGTCGCTGGGACAAAGAGGGCAAGCTGCGGGTGACCCGCGATAAGCGAAACCACCGGCGTGTCCCGATTTCCGAGGTCGAGCGGCTGCGGGGCTCGCCTCCGCGCCACGCCACCGGCGACAAGCTCTCGGCCCGAAACCGATTCCGGGGCATCGTGCGCTCGGTCGAGGTCGGCGACGTGATGGCGCTGGTCGAGATCGAGGCCGGGCCGCACCTGATCACCGCGGCGATCACCCGCGACTCGGTCGAGGAGCTCGGCCTAGCGCCCGGGGTCGAGGCGACCGCCCTGGTCAAGGCGACCTCGGTGATGCTTACCCTCGAGCACTGAGCGGGATCAGTCGCGTCGCTGCAGCCTTCCAGGCGGCCACAACGACGCTTCCGGGGCGCAGATCCAACCGCGCCGCCGAGGCGGCAGTCACCTCGACGGCGAGCGGCTGCGGCAACGCGATCCCGACCCGGGCACGATTTCCGACGGTCGTCACCGTGCTCACCTGGCCAGCCACCCGGTTGAGGACCGAGTCGCTGCCCCCACTGCCGGGTGGCTCCAGCGATACCTCCCAGGGAAAGATGCTGACGGCGACGGCGCCGTGGGCGGCGTCGACACTGCGCACCTCGCCGCCGCCCTCGAGCCGCACAAGCGTCAGTCCCTCGCCAGCGTTGGCGGCGAAGCCGCGCAGCACGGCGGCGCCGGCGAAGTCGGCGACGAAGGCAGAGCGGGGACGGGCCGAGACCTCGTCCGGAGCGCCGGTCTGGACGATCTCGCCGCGGTCGATCACGGCCAGTCGCTCCGCCAGCAATGCCGCCTCCTCGAAGGAGTGGGTGACGACGATCGCCGGCAGCTCCAACTCGGCGAGGACCGCGCGCAGCTCGGCCAGGGCGGCGCGGCGGCTGACCGGGTCGAGGGCGGCCAGAGGCTCGTCGAGCAGCAGGGCCCGCGGCCGCGCCGCCAGCGCCCGGGCCAACGCCACCCGCTGGCGCTCGCCACCGGAGATCGCGCCGGGGCGGGCCTCGGCGAGGTCGGCGACGCCGAAGCGCTCGAGCAGCGCCAGGGCCGCCGCGCGGCGGGCACGCCGCGGCCCGCTCATGCCGTAGGTGACGTTGCGCCCAACGCTGAGGCGGGAGAACAGTGCGTAATCCTGGAAGACGAGTCCACAGCCGCGCCGCTCGGCAGCGACCTCGACGCCAGCGGCGGTGTCGAGCCAGACCTCTTTGCCGAGAGCGACATGGCCGCGCTCGGGCCGCAGCAGCCCCGCCGCGACCCGCAGGACCGTCGTCTTGCCAGCCCCCGACGGCCCGGCCAGCGCCAGCGGCTCGCCCGCCCGCGCCGCCAGCTCGGCGCGCAGTCGGAAGTCACGCAGCGGCGTCTCGACGCTAACGGTCAGCGCCGTCACGGACCCACCCGCGCCACCAGCGCCCGCTCTCCAGCCAGCAACTTCACGCCCAGCAGCAACCCCGCCGAGACGAGGATCAGGACCGCCGAGAGGGCAAGGGCGGCGGTGAAGCCGCCGGGGCGGCTGAACTCGGCGAAGATCGCCAGCGGCGCCGTCTGCGTCACTCCCTGAAGCGAGCCGGCGAAGAGCAGGGTTGCGCCGAACTCGCCCAGCGCCCGACCCCAGGCGAGGGCAAGGCCCGAGGCGAGGCCGTCACGGGCGCCCGGCAGCGCCACCGTGGCGAAGGCACGGAAGGGACCAGCCCCGAGCGTTCGCGCCACCTCAAGCTGGCGGCCGTCGAGCGCGGCGAAGGCGGCGACAGCCTGGCGCAGGTAGAAGGGCGCGGAAACGAAGATGAGGGCGACCACGACGCCGGCGGTCTCGAAGACGAGCTCGACGCCGACCGAGTCGAGGGCCGGGCCAAGGATCCCGTGCGGGCCGAACGCGGCCAGCAGGGCGATGCCGGCGACCGCCGGCGGCATCACCAACGGCAGCTCGACTGCGGTGAGGACCAGCGAGCGGCCCGGCAGCCGCTCCCGCCGCGCCAGCAGGTAGGCGGCCGGGGTGCCGACCACGACGACGACGACGACCGCCAGCAGCGTCGTCCGCAGGCTCAGCCAGAGCGCTTCGCGAGCGCTCTCTTCACCGAGCGCCTCCAAGAGGCGGCCCGGTCCAACGTCGGCGAAGACGGCGAAGACCGGGAAGAGCAGGAAGGCGAGGGTCCCCAGCAGCGCCAGCGCGGCCAGGGCGGTGAAGGGGGAGCGGCGCACCGGCTCGCCTCAGGGCGGCGGTAGGAAGCCGGCTCGCCGCAGGTCGGTGGCCCCCCGCCCGTGAAGGAGCCCGGCCAGATAGCGGTGGGCCGCCGACTGCTCGTCACTGTCGCTGACGACGGCGGCCGCGTAGGCGACCTCGGGCTGCAACCGAGCCGGGATCGCCACCGTCGCCAACTCCTCGCCGGCCGCCTTGGCGTCGGTGACGTAGATGAAGCCGGCATCCGCAGCACCCTGCTCGAGCTTGGCGACGACCGAACTGACCTCGGGCTCTTCGGAGCGGACGTTTGCCTCGATCGCCCGCCGTTGGCCGCGCGGCAGTCGGGCCAGCACGGCGCGCGTGTACTGGCCGACGGGGACGCTGGGGTCCCCGAGGACGATCTTCGTCCCCGGCCGGGTCAGATCGGCGAGCGAGTCGATCGGGCTGCCGGCGGGAACGGCGAGGACGAGTTCGTTGGCGGCGAAGACGACGGGCTTCTCGACAAGGCCGGCGCGGTGCAGCTGCGTCGGGTACTCGGTGTCGGCCGAGGCGAAGACGTCGGCTGGTGCACCCTGGCGGATCTGCGCCGCCAGCTGGTCTGAGCCGGCGAAAGAGGCCCGTACACCGATACCGGACGACTCGTCATATTCGCTCAGCGCCGATTCCAGTGAGGAGGCGGCAAGCACGGTGAGCGTCGGTCTGTCACCGGCGCTGCTGCTGCCGCAGCCGGCAAGAAGGGCGATGGTGAGAGCGGCGGCGGCGAGAGTGAGCAGAGCATGACGCACGACCCCTTTCTAGCAGAGCTTTACCCAGGCTATACCCAGGTAAGCACGCAGATACACCGGGTTAACGCCTATGCAGAGAGGGGGCTTTCTACTCTGTGCCGGACTTCTAGAGGTTCGCCGCCGCCTCGGTCCCGGCTCCGCGGCGCCGGGCCTTGATCAGCTCGCGGCGCTCGCGCGCCCCGCCCGGCGGCGCACCCTCCACCAGGAATCCCCCGTCCTCGATCATCTCCAGGTCGGCGGCGGCGGGCTGGCCCTCGCTGGTCAGGTAGTCGCCGAGGAAGATCGAGTTGGCGATCTGAAGCGCCAGCGGCTGCATCGAGCGCAGGTGCAGCTCGCGGCCCGCGCCGAGGCGCAGCTCGGTCGCGGGGAAGCAGAAGCGGAGCAGAGCGAGGATCCGCAGGCAGCGCTGCGGGCTCAGCTCCCAGGCTCCCTGCAGCGGCGTGCCCTCGAAGGGCACGAGGAAGTTGGCCGGGACCGAGTCGGGCCCGAGCTCGCGCAGGGCGAGGGCCAGCTCGACCACCTCTGAGTCGCTCTCGCCCATGCCGAAGATCGCCCCCGAACACAGCGAGAGCCCCGCCCCCTGGGCGCGCCGGGCAGCGGCCTCGCGGTCGGCGTAGCCGTGGGTGGTGCAGATCTCTGCGTAGCGGCCCTCGGCCGTGTTCAGGTTGTGGTTGTAGGCGCTGGCCCCGGCCGCGCGCAGGGCCTCGGCCTGCTCGGCACCGATCAGGCCCAGCGAGACGCAGATCTCGAGCTCGGGGAGCTCGGCGCGGATCGCGGCGATGCTGGCCGCGACGCGCTGCAGGTCGCGGCCGCTGGGGGCGCGCCCGGAGGCGACCAGGCAGACCCGCTTGGCGCCGCGCTCGGCGGCCTGAGCGCCGAGCCGCGCCGCCTCCTCGGCGTCCAGCCAGGGGTAGCTCAGAACCTCTGCCTCCGAGCCGCGCCGCTGCGAGCAGTAGCCGCAGTCCTCCGGGCAGCCGCCGCTCTTCATCGAGATCAACGAGTTGAGCTTCACCCGGTTGCCGAAGTGGCGTCGACGCAGCGCCGCGGCCGCGGCGATCACATCGAGCAGCTCCTCCTCGCCGCTGCCGAGCAGCGCCAACGCGTCGCCGCCCGCCGGCGGGCGGTCTTCGCGCGCCGCGTCGGCGAGCCGCGAGAGCCAGGACGCCCTCACCCTCTACCCGCCTCCAAGCGGCACAGCAGCGGGGCCAGTCGTGGCTCCCCCCAGCGGCTCGCGCGGCGGACGAGCGCAGCGAGCAGGGCGCCGGCGGCGAGGTCGGTCAGGTAGTGCTCGCCGAGGTAGAGCAGGGCGAAGCCGAGCGTCAGGGCGTAGGACCAGCCGAGCGCCCCCTCCACCCCGCCGGTCTCGGCCAGCAGCATCGCCGCGACGAGCGCCGTCGCGAAGTGAAGCGAGGGCATCGCCGCCCACGGGTTGCCCTCGCCGGCCGCGCGGTAGAGCGCCGGCCACGCCGGGCCCCAGGTCTCCTCGCCGAGCGCGGCCATGATCCGCCGCACCTCGCCGCCGCTCATCCCCTGCTCCGATGCCCACCAGGGTGGCGCGGTCGGCACCGCGAAGTAGAGCACGCAGCCGAGGTCGAAGGTGGTGGCGAGCTGGCGTGCCGCGATGCCAAAATGCCCGCGATCGCGGGCCAGGACCCAGGCGAGCGCCAGGTAGGGCTCGAGGAACCACAGCCAGTGCGCCCAGCTGAGGGCGCGGTCGACGCGCGGGGCAAAGCGGCTCCCGACCAGCGCCCGCTGCAGGCGCACGGTGGGAAGCGTCCCGGCGCCGAGGGCGCGATCGACGACGATCGGATAGCGCACCGCGAGTCGTCGCCGCAGCGCGACAGGGTCGTCGTAGGGGAGCTCGTGGGCCATCGTGAAGGCCCACATCTGCGCCGTGAAGACGGCGACGTCGCGACCCCGCGAGCGCGGCAGCCGGGAGAGCCCGGCGGGCCCGAGGGCGCAGGCCAGGAGCGTCACCGGCGCCGGGATCCGCGCCCGGCGGCGCAGCAACGGCGTCGCCACCGCGACGGCGACGCAGATCCCCGCCGCCCCGGCACGCTTCACCGCGCGCCGAGCTCCCGGGCACTCGCCCCGCGGGGCCCGAGGCCACTCAGTGCCAGCGCCGAGACGACCGCCAGCCACAGCGCCGAGGCGACGGTGAGGTGGGCGATGATCAGCCCCGCCGATTCCCCCGCCCAGACGTTCATCGCCCCGAGCCATACCTGGGCGCCGAGCGCGAAGGCGATCGCCAGCGCGAGGCCTTCCCGTCCCTCCCGCCACAGTCCGAAGGCCAGCAGCGAAGTCGCCGCCACGGCAAACAGCATCGCGGTGCGGTGGGCGAGCTGGATGTCGACCATTTCCCCTTCGCCGAAGGGCAGGAAGGCACCGTTGCATTCGGGGAAGTTGGGCCCGCAGGCCATGTGGGCACCCGCCACAGTGTCTTCGCCCCGCGTGCCGTGGCGCTCGGTACCGGCGATGAGGCCACCGGCGGTGATCGTCGCCAGCAGCGCCACGCAGGCCAGCCCGGCCAGGCCCCGCAGCAGGGGCGATCCGCGCCCGCCGAGCGCCCCACGCGCCGCCAGCGCCATCGTCATCAGCACCGCGAGCAGCACCATCGCCAGCGCCAGATGGGCAGCCACCAGCCCGGTACTCAGCCCGTGCTCGACGGTCAGCGCGCCGAGCAGGGCCTGGGGGACGATCAGCGCCAGGGCGGCGATCGCGCCGCCGAGCATGAAGCGCTGCCCGCGGGCGTTGCGCACGGCACCCCAGAGGATCGCCAACAGCAGGACGGTGAGCGCGCTGGCGAGGAAGCGGTGGCTGTACTCGAGGATCGTGTGCGCGTGGGCGCTGGGCAGAAGCCCGCCACGGCAAAGCGGCCAGCCGTGCAGGCCGCTGCCGGCGGGCCCGCAGCCGAGGCCTGCATCGCCGACCCGCACGATCCCGCCGAGAATCACCAGCGCGAAGGCCACCGCCAGGGCAGCGTCGATCAGCACTCGCAGGCGGTGGGGCGTCTCGGTGGCCGACAAGGCCCCGCAACGTATTTGCACGCCGACCGCCGGCAAACCGCGAAAGCACCGGGGCCAGGCGGGGCTTTCCCCGCGCCCGGCGCGGGGTTTCTCCCCGGCGAGGTCGCGGGCGCGACGGATGGAGGCCGGCCCGCCAGCGCCGAAGATCGGCTGAGATGCGAGCCCCCTCCAAAGGAGACCTCCGATGAACACGATCGACCCTGAGAAGAGCCTCGGCGAGCTTGTGGTGGAGCAGCCCGGGCTGGCGCGGACCTTCGAGGAGTTGGGGTTCGACTACTGCTGCTGTGGCAAGGCGACCCTCGCCGACGTCGCGGCCGAGCACGGACTCGACCCCCGCACCGTGGTCTCCGTCTTGGCAGCCGAAGGGCGGGCGCTCGAGGCCGGCTCGGGCGAGCGCGACTGGCGCGAGGTGCCCTTCACCGAGCTCTGCGATCACATCGTCTCCGTCCATCACTCCTTCCTGCGCCGCGAACTGCCGCGCATCGAGGAACTGCTCGAGAAGGTCGTCTCCCGCCACGGGGAAACGGTGCCGACCCTGCCCCAGCTGCAGGCCGAGTTCAAGACCCTGCACGCCGACCTGATCGACCACATCGATCGTGAGGAGCAGGGCCTCTTCCCCCTCTGCCGCGGGCTCGACGGCGACGCCGAGCTGAGCCCTGAAGCGGTCCCCCAGCTGGGGATGCACGAGGCCGCCCATTCCAATGTCGGCGAGGGCCTGGCGCGGATGCGCGAGCTTGCCGGGGGCTATGACACCTCTGCCGCGCTCTGCACCACCCACGGCGTGCTGCTGGAAGCGCTGCGCGGGCTCGAAGTCGACCTCCACCAGCACATCCACGAGGAGAACAACGTCCTCTTCGTGCGGCTGCGCGGGGGGCTCGGCGAGCCGGCAGTCCACGTCGCCGGCTGAGCGCCGTCGCGATGGCGAGCCGTGCCGAAGAGAGGGAGCGCCTGCGCCGCCATCGTGAGGAGGCCCAGGAGCGTGACCGCACCCGCCAGCGACGCTTCACCCAGCTGGCCGCAGCGGCGACCCTCCTGGTCCTCGGCGCGGTTGGGGTCGCGATCCTGGCGAGCACCGGGGGGGGGTGGCGAGGTGCGGGGCGGGGACGAAGTTGCCGAGCGCCTCGCCGGAGTTGCGCAGCACGGGACGCTCCTCGGCCGGCCGGAGGCCCCGGTGACCGTGGTCGAGTACGGGGACCTGCAGTGCCCGGTCTGCAGGGAGTACTCGACGTCGGTCGTTGCCGAGCTGATCGACGGACCAATCCGCGCCGGGCAGGCCCGGATCGAGTTCCGCAGCTGGCCGATCCTCGGCGGCGAATCGCGCTTGGCCGGCGCCGCTGCCTATGCTGCCGCCGAGCAGGGCCGCTACTGGAACTTCGTCGAGCTCTTCTACAAGAACCAGGGAACCGAGAACTCCGGCTACGTCACTCCCTCCTTTCTGCGGGCGGTCGCCAAGGGCGCCGGCGTCCGGGACCTGGCGCAGTGGGAACGCGACCGTCGCGCGGCTCGGTGGGGCCGGCGCATGAGTCGCGCCGAAGCCGAGGCCCGCGCCCACGGCTTCAACGGCACGCCCTCCTTCGCTGTCGAGGGCCCGCGCGGCGCCCAGGGCCTTGGCACCCCGTACTCGGCTGCCGAAATCGAAACGGCGATCGCCGAAGCCGAGTAGGGGCCGGCGCCTTAGAGCAGCCCGCCGGGGCTAGGCGGGCTTGTAGACCATCAGGACCAAGATCGCCAATACCAGGGCGGCGGAAAGGTAGTTGAGCGCCCGCGAGAGACGATCGTCGAGCAGCGCCCGCAGCTCGGCGCTCACAGGCTCGCCGCGCTCGGCCAGCTCGGTGGCGAGAATCCGCGCGCGCTTGGGACGCTGACCGCCGATGCCGCCGAGGATCATCGCCACGACGTAGAGGCCGAGGGCCATCGCGATCCACTGCGCGCCGTAGTCGAAGCCGTCGAGGTGCACGAGCCAGAGGCCGAAAAACGGCACCATCAATCCCCCGAGGGCGACGAGCACCACCCCGAGCCGCGTCGCCCGCAACAGCACGGCGACCTCCTGCGGGCGCTCGCTGCGCCGCGCCAGCTCAAAGAGCGCGCCGGCGAAGATGAAGCCGGCAACGAAGAGCAGGGCGCCGAGCAGGTGGCAGAGCAAGACGAAGCTGTGCAGCGAGAGCCAGTCGGTGTCCATCAGGGCTCCGCTCGCGGCGCTGGGGCCTCCCCACCCGACACTCCCAGGCCCGGTGCGAGCGCCCCTACCTGCAGGAGGGCCCCGGGGTGAAGGGTGGGAAGGTTCGCGCGCATTTCTCGGTTGCCGCCCACCTCGGTGCGGTGAGCGGCTCGGCGCATCTTCTCGCACTGATGCCCGAGCCGCCATCCGGCACCGCGCCCCCGTTTGGGCGGGTAATCCCCGCTGTCGGCGGGGGACGGCGCCCATTGTCCGCCACGGGCACCAGCGGTTAGCATCGGCTCAATGGCCGCTGCGCTTCGCGTAGAGCAGGGCCGCGCGCCGCAGGGCGTCAAGGCCCTTGCGATGCGCTGCAACGAGGACGGTATCCCGCAGGGTTGGCGCTCGCCGGGGCCGCTCGGCTGTTGGCTGTCGGGGTCGGCGAACTTTCTCGGTGCCGCCTCGCCGGGGATACGCAGGGGACGTCTCGAGCCCCCCCATCTGACTGTTTCGTCACCCGGCACGTTTTAAGGGTGCCGGCTGGAGCACGTACTGGAACAATCCGTAGCTCTATCGAGTTCCGCTGAGCAGATCCCATGATCGGGTAAGGAGGAGCTATGAAAATCAAGCTACGGCATCCATCGCCAGCGATGGCCGTTGCGCTGCTGGCCTCTTTCTCGCGGTCGGCGGCAACGTCGTCGCCTACGGGGTGGGCCGGAACTCGGTCCATTCCAGCGACATTGCGCCCGGAGCTGTGCGGGCGAATGACCTCGGCAAGTTCAAGTTTCGGAAGTCAGGCCCGATCGCCGATCGGGACACCGTGCCCCATGACGGCATCTACGCCGAGGCTGGCGGACGCGCGAAATGCAAGCGAGGTGAGCGGCTAATCACTGGCGGCTCGGAGGCGCTCGGCGGCAAGCCGCCACCCCGTACATGCGGATCGTGGATCAGGGGCCGGTGCCGGCCGAACGAGCCTGGCAGGTGAGGTGGGCTTCTGACATGGGTGGATCGGCAGGCAAAGAATTTGTCGTCGTCGCCCTCTGCCTGGTCCGGTAGCCGAAGGTCAACTTCTGTCCTCCGCAAAGGAAGACCATCGCTGCTTAAGACCGCGGCTAAGTGTGTAAATAATACCCGGCGGAGGTTTTCGATGGCCTATGTGATCAACGAGCCCTGCATCGGCACCAAGGACAACTCTTGCGTCGAGGTCTGCCCGGTCGACTGCATCCACCCGGCTCCGGATGAGCCCGACTACGAGCAGCACGAGATGCTCTACATAGACCCCGATGAGTGCATCGACTGCGACGCCTGCGTCGAGGCCTGCCCGGTCGACGCGATCACCCCGGAGGACATGGTGCCGCCGGAATGGCAGAAATACATCGAGATCAACGCGGCCTACTATCGCGACAAGCGGGCCTGACCCAGGCCGACTTGTCGGTGCGTCCATTCCCAAGCGGCGCTCGCAAACGTTCGTCGGGGAACTAGCGGTCGCGGTGGATGATCATCACCGAGCGCTTGCTGTGCTGGGCGACGGCGGTCGCGACACTGCCGAGCAGGACGTAGCCGAGGCCTGACCGCCCGTGCGAGCCGAGCACGATCAGCCCGGCGTCGAGCTCCTCGGCGGTCTCGACGATCCGGCTGCCAGGCGGGGTCGCCGCTCTTGACCAAGGCGCTGGTGTCGAACCCCGCTTGGGTTGCAAGCGCGGCACCCTCGGCCGCCACGGCGCCGGCGCCGCCCTCAGAGCTGGACATCACAGCGTCGACGGCCTCCTGATCGACCGGCACGCCGCCGACGCCGAGGAAGGGAATCGCCTTCACCGGCTCCCAGACCGCGAGAACGACCGCCTTGCGCCCCGGGCGCAGCTCGGCGGCGGCAGCCCCGAGCTGCGCAACCTCGCTGCAGACGGCCGCCTCGCTGGTTTCGCGATGCCTTATCTCGGCCAGCAGGACGCCGCGCTGCCCTGGATTCCACCTGACCTCGTCCGGCGAGAGCAGGTGGCCTCCTACCCGACCAACTTCGCTCCGATGTCCGGGACTGAGATCGACAGGCTGACGCTGCGCGGCGAACAATTGATGCATCTCCATATTGAGCGCTGGTCCCCCGATTTTTGAGCCGGCAGACCTTTTCCAACCGCCCTGCGCCATTTCGGGCACTTCAGGGCCAGGAGTGCCCGACTCCCCGCATATCGCCGCATATCCCTGCGCATCCGCGGTAGAATGTGGAAACGCTAGGCGGCCGCAGGCAGCAACTTTTCTCCTGCTAATCCCGGTATTCTGGGGCTATAGCTCAGTTGGCAGAGCGCTTGGATCGCACCCAAGAGGTCGCCGGTTCGAATCCGGCTAGCTCCAC
>JBEHWY010000075.1:0-17289 GCA_048498975.1 Actinomycetota bacterium
GGGGGAGGGGAGGGAGGCGAGCACCCTCCCCTCCCCGAAGGCGAGGCGCGCGGGTTGCGTGGTTGAGCTTTTCCGCAAATAGTCCGGGAAAGCTCAACCACACCCGCTCTCTCACGCGCTCGCGATATTGACCACACCAGGGGCTGGTCAATATCGCGAGCGCTTCCGACGGTCACCCCAGCCTGATGTGGTCGATGTCGGATCCGCTTCGAGGCGGGCGGCCCGGCGCACCTACCTGCCCTGTGGGTGCGTCGGGGCGCCCGCGCCAGCCGTGACCGGGCCTTCACGAAATCTGTATACGGGGCGGCGTGAAGTTCATGCGGCCTTGACGGGGGTGGGCGCATGATCGATTCGTGCTCTCTGCCAACTCACTCACCGTCCTCGCCGACCTCTTCCCGGGCGGCGGCAGCCCGCTCGCCGACGTCTTCGCGATCGCCATCGCGGTAGCCCTCTTCGCCCTCCTCTACTGGGCGATCGACCTGATCGACCGGATATGACGCTCTCGCTCGCCACCCTCGGTGCCGCCGACGTCTTCGGCCTTGTGGTCGCGGCCGTCGTCTTCGCGTACCTGCTCTACGCGCTGCTGCGCGGGGAGAACCTCTGATGGCCCAGGGCTGGCTGCAGGTCGCCGTCTTCGTCGCGATCGTCATCGCGCTGACCAAACCGCTGGGCGCCTACATGGCCAGGGTCTTCACCGGCCAGCGCGTCTTCCTCAGCCCCGTCCTCGGCGGCGCCGAGCGCCTCACTTACAAGCTGCTGCGGGTCGACCCAGCCGAAGAGCACGACTGGAAGGCCTACGCCAAGAGCGTCGTCCTCTTCTCGCTCGTCTCCTGGGTCGTCCTCTATTTGATCCTCCGCACCCAGGGCATCCAGCCCTTCAATCCCACCGGCTTCGACTCGGCCCCCTGGGACGTCAGCTTCAACACCACGTCGTCGTTCGTCTCCAACACCAACTGGCAGTTCTACGGCGGCGAAACGACGCTCAGCTACTTCGCCCAGATGGTCGGCCTCACCGTGCAGAACTTCGTCACCCCGGCGGTCGGCATCTGCGTGCTGGTCGCGATGACCCGCGGGATCACCTCTCGCGGCGGCTCCAGCCTCGGCAACTTCTGGCAGGACCTGGTCCGGGGTGTCTACTACGTCCTCCTGCCGCTCTCGATCGTCCTCGCTCTGATCCTCGTCTCCCAGGGCGTCGTGCAGACGCTCGGGAATGCGGTCAGCGTGACCACGCTCACCGGGGGAAGCCAGATCCTCGCCCTCGGGCCGGCCGCCTCTCAGGTTGCGATCAAGCAACTGGGAACCAACGGCGGCGGCTTCTTCAACGTCAACTCGGCGATGCCGTTCGAGAACCCCAACCAGCTCACCAACTTCTTCGAGCTGCTGGCGATCATCCTGATCCCGGCTGCCCTCACCTACACCTACGGCCGCATGGCCGGGCGCCAGCGCGAGGGCTGGGCGATCTTCGCCGCGATGCTGGCGATCTACATCGCCTTCATCGCCGTGATCATCCCCGCCGAGCAGCATGGCACCCCGGCACAGCACGCCGCCGGCACCCCGACCGCCGCCGTCGACGGCTCGACCGGTGGCAATCTGGAAGGCAAGGAGCAGCGCAACGGGATCACCGAGTCGGCGCTCTGGGCGACCACCACCACGGTCACCTCCAACGGCTCGGTCAACTCCGCTCACGAGTCCTACACCGGCCTCGGCAGCGCCGTGCCGATGTCCGGCCTGGCGACCAGCGAGGTCGTCTTCGGCGGCGTCGGCACCGGCCTCTACTCGATGCTGCTGTTCGTCCTGCTGGCGGTATTCATCGGCGGCCTGATGGTCGGCCGCACGCCCGAGTACCTGGGCAAGAAGATCCAGGCCCGGGAGATCAAGCTGATCTCGCTGGGAGTGCTGTTCACGCCGCTGGCGGTGCTGGTCACCTCCGGGCTGGCCATGGCCACGCGCGCCGGCACCCGGTCGATCTACGAAAGCGGCCCGCAGGGTTTTTCCGAGACGCTCTACGCCTACCTCTCGCAGGCCAACAACAACGGTTCCGCATTCGCCGGCTACACCGGCTTCATCCAGCCCAATGCGCCCGGCAACTCCGGCGCCTACGGCATCTCTTTCGCCGACCTGCTCGGCGGCGCGACGATGACGCTGGCCCGCTTCATCCCGATCATCCTCGTGCTTGCGGTCGCCGGCTCACTCGCCAACAAGAAGATCTCGCCGGTCGGGCCGGGCACGATGCGCACCGACACCCCGACCTTCGTGATCCTCCTGATCGGCGTCGTGATCCTGGTCGGAGCCCTGACCTTCTTCCCCGCCCTCCTGCTCGGACCGATCGTCCAGAGCTTGACCACGAGGCTCTTCTGAGATGCGCCGCATGGCCATCAGCGCGCTGCTCTCGGTGATCTTCTTCACCGTCCTGCTCGGACTCGGCTACGGGCTCGCCTTCACCGGTGTCGCCCAGGTGCTCTTCCCGGGTGCCGCCGACGGCTCGAAGCTGACCGTCGATGGCAGGGTCGTCGGCTCGAAGCTGATCGCCCAGGAATTCACGGGCAGGGAGTACTTCCAGCCGCGGCCCTCGCAGACCGGGTACTCGCCGAACACCACCTACTTCTCCAACCGCGGCCCCAACAGCGCCGAAGCGCGCGACGAAGTGCGCGAACGCCTCGCCGAATACCTGCGGCTCAACAAGCCCTTCGACAAGTCCCTGACCGCCGAGGCCGTGCCGGTCGACGCGATCACGACGTCGGGCTCCGGCGTCGACCCCGAAATCTCCGAAGCCAACGCGTTGATCCAGGCGCACAGGATCGCCGCCGTGCGCGAGCTGCCGCTGGACAAGGTCGAAGAGCTGGTCTCCGACCACACCAACGGGCGCTTCCTCGGCGTCTTCGGCGAGCCGGGGGTCAACGTCCTCGAGCTCAACATCGCCCTAGACAAGGAAGCACCGATCAAATGACCACTGAGACGCAGGCCCGTTCGCTGTTCGACCCCGAGATTCTCCGTCCGGCGATCGTCGAGTCGTTCCGCAAGCTCGACCCCCGGGTCCAGGTCCGCAACCCGGTCATGTTCGTGGTCGAGATCGGCGCCCTGATCACCACCGTCGCCTGGCTGATCCAGCTCTTCGGCGGCAACCCCCTGGGCGGCGGCCACGAGCCCTCCTGGTTCACCTTCTCGATCACCGTCTGGCTCTGGCTGACCGTCGTCTTCGCCAACCTGGCCGAGGCGATGGCGGAGGGACGCGGGCGCGCCCAGGCGGCGAGCCTGCGGGCGATGCGGACCGAGACCACCGCGAAGCTGCGTGACGGCGGCGAGAAATCGGCGGCCGAGCTGCTCCGCGGCGACGTCGTCGTCGTCGCGGCGGGGGAGACGATCCCCGGCGACGGGACCGTGATCGAGGGCATCGCCTCGGTCGACGAGTCGGCGATCACGGGCGAGTCGGCGCCGGTCATCCGCGAGGCCGGCGGCGACCGCAGCGCGGTCACCGGCGGCACCAAGGTCCTCTCGGATCGGATCGTCGTCGAGATCACCCAGGAACCGGGCAGATCGTTCCTCGATCGCATGATCGCTCTTGTCGAGGGCGCCTCGCGGCGCAAGACGCCGAACGAGATCGCGCTCGGGATCCTGCTGGCGGCGCTGACGCTGGTCTTCATCCTGGTCGTCGTCTCGCTGCGCCCCTTCGCGCTGTTTGCCGGCACCGAACTTTCGGAGACGACCCTGATCGCGCTGTTGGTCGCACTGATCCCGACCACGATCGGCGCCCTGCTCTCGGCGATCGGGATCGCCGGCATGGACCGCCTCGTGCGCCGCAACGTGCTCGCCCTCTCGGGCCGCGCGGTCGAGGCCTCGGGCGACTGCGACGTGCTGCTGCTCGACAAGACCGGGACGATCACCCTCGGCAACCGCGAGGCCACCGAGTTCGTGCCGATGCCCGGCGTCACGCAGGAGGAGCTGGCCGAGGCGGCGCAGATGTCCTCGCTCGCCGACGAGACGCCCGAGGGGCGCTCGATCGTCGTCCTCGCCAAGCAGTTCGGCATCCGCGAGCACGATTTCGCCGGTCACGAGCCGAACTTCGTCCCCTTCACCGCCGAGACGCGGATGAGCGGCGTCGACTTCAACGGCACCCGCCTGCGCAAGGGCGCCGGCGACGCGATCGAGAACTGGGTCCTGGCCGAAGGCGGCCGGCCACCTTCGGAGCTGCAGGCCGAGCTCGATCGGATCGGGCGCGAGGGCGGCACGCCGCTGGCCGTCGCCCGCAACGAGCACGTGCTCGGCGTCGTCTACCTCAAAGACATCGTCAAGGAGGGGATGAAGGCCCGCTTCGACCAGCTGCGGGCGATGGGGATCCGCACGATCATGGTCACCGGCGACAACAAACTGACGGCGGCGAAGATCGCCGAGGAGGCCGGCGTCGATGACTTCCTCGCCGAAGCGACGCCGGAGCGCAAGCTCGAGCTGATCAAGGAGCAGCAGGCCGACGGCCGCCTGATCGCGATGACCGGCGACGGCACCAACGACGCGCCGGCCCTCGCCCAGGCCGACGTCGGGGTGGCGATGAACACCGGCACCCAGGCGGCCCGCGAGGCGGGAAACATGGTCGACCTCGACTCCAACCCGACGAAGCTGATCGAGATCGTCGAGGTCGGCAAGCAGCTGCTGATAACCCGCGGCGCCCTCACCACCTTCTCGATCGCCAACGACGTCGCCAAGTACTTCGCGATCCTGCCGGCGATGTTCGCGGCGACCTATGCGGTCGGCGGCGGCAAGGGACCGCTCGACGCGCTCAACGTGATGTCGCTGGGGACGCCGGAATCGGCGATTCTCTCGGCGATCATCTTCAACGCCCTGATCATCCCGCTGCTGATCCCGCTTTCGCTGCGCGGCGTCCAGTACCGGCCGGTCGGCGCCACGGCGCTGCTGCGCCGCAACATGCTCATCTACGGGCTCGGCGGTCTGCTCGTCCCCTTCATCGGGATCAAACTGATCGACCTCGTCGTCCACAACCTGCTGGGGGCCTGAGATGCGGGCGCGCCAGCTCTCCACGCGCGCCCGGGTCCTGCTGCGTGGCGCGGCGCTGGACCGCGAGCTCGCCGCCGGGGTCGATCCGCAGGCGAGCGCCGAGCTTCGCTGCCGGGCGCGGCAGCTCGACCGCCCGCACCGGCGCCGCCCGGTCCCGCTCCAGCCCCGCGGCCTGGCCATCGTCGAGGGCCTTTTGACCGAGTCCTCGAGCCCCCTGTTCGCCCCCGGCTGGCGCACCGGCGAGGTCGAGTTCGGGGACCTGCGCCGCCGCTCCCGGACCGCCTTGGCCGTCTTCGAAGGGCGCCTCACGGGCGCGGCCGGCGAGGAGCCGCGCCGCCGCCTCCATCTGGTCTCCTGATGACCATGGGACCGCGCCCGCCAGGCCACTACAAGATCTTCCTCGGCATGGCCGCCGGGGTCGGCAAGACCTACCGGATGCTGCAGGAGGGCCACGCCGAAGCCGACGGCGGCCGCGACGTCGTCATCGGTTACCTGGAGCCGCACGAACGCGAGGAGACGACGGCGCAGGCGCGTGGTCTCGAGGTCGTTCCCCGCCGCCGCGTCGCCGTCCGCGACGTCAGCGTCGAGGAGATGGACCTGCCGGGCCTGCTCGACCGCGCGCCGGAGCTGGCGCTGATCGACGAGCTCGCCCACAGCAACCCGGCCGGGCTCGAGCACCGCAAGCGTTACGAAGACATCGCCGTCGTCCTCGCGGCGGGGATCGACGTCTTCTCGACCGTCAACGTCCAGCACCTCGAGTCGCTCAACGACCAGGTCGCCGAGCTGACCGGGGTGCGGGTGCGGGAGACCGTTCCCGACTCGGTGCTGGGCGAGGCCGACGAGGTGGTGCTGATCGACCTCACCCCGGAGGCGCTGATCGCCCGCCTGCAGGCGGGCAAGATCTACCCGACGCGGAACATCGACGCCGCCCTCAACAACTTCTTCAAGATCGAGAACCTGGCGGCGCTGCGTGAGGTCAGCCTGCGGCAGGTCGCCGAAGACGTCGAGTCCAAGCGCCTCGTCTACAGCGAGGCCGAGCCGGTCGGCACGCGCTCGGAGGAACGGGTCGCGGCCGATGCGCCGAAGGCGGTCGGCGAGCGGCTGCTGGCGCTGGTGCGGCCGCAGCCGAGCTCGCAGCGACTGGTGAGGCGCGCCTGGCGTTCGGCGCAGCGGCTCGGCACCGAGCTCGACCTGCTCTGGGTGAAGCCGCCGAGCCTGCTGGTCGAGGGCGAGGTCGAGCGCCAGGTGACGGCGCTGCGCCAGCTCGCCTCGGTGCTCGGCGCCCACTTCCTGATCGAGGAACACGACGACCTCGTCGCCGCCGTCGCCCGCGTCGTCCGCGAGCGCGGCAGCACCTACATCATGGTCGGCGAGTCCCAGCCGCCCCGGGGCCTGGCGCGACTGCGCGAACCGCTGCCGCAGCGGCTGATGCGCGCGACCCCGCCCGGCGTCGACGTCCGCATCGTCGCCCACCGCAGCCTCAAGGAGGAGCCGCGATGATCCACGTCGAGCACGTCTTCATCGTCGTCGCGCTGGTCCTCGGCCTGGCCAGCGGCTTCCTCATCGCCCGCCGCCGCCACTTCCGCCCCGGCACCCAGCCCGACGCCGTCCACCACATCCTGCTGCCGTTCACCGGCACCGAGATCTCGCGCCGCGCGGTCGACGCGGCGCTGCGCCTCTCCCGCGCCGAGGGGGCGACGCTGATGCCGGCCTACCTGGCCCAGGTGCCGAAGAGCCTGCCGCTCGACTGCGCGATCCCGAAGGAGGCGGCGCAGGCGATGTCGATGCTGGAGGCGATCGAACAGCGCGCCAGCGCCCAGGGCGTCCTGATCGACGCCCGCATCGAGCGCGGCCGCTCCTACCGCCACGCCCTCGCCCGCCTGCTGCAGAGCGAGACCTTCGACCGCGTCGTCGTCTCGGCGACCGCGACCGGTGCCGCCGGCCTCTCCGGCGACGACCTCGTCTGGCTGCTGGAGAAAGCGCCGGCCGAGGTGATGATCCTGCGGCCGGGGCCGGAGGACCATCGCGTGCTCGGGCCGCTGGGAGCGACCGGCAACGGCAACGGAGCCGCGGCGCTCAGCCGACGATCGCCGTGATCAGGTGGCCGATGGCGAAGCCGACGCCGGCGCTGACGCCGCCGATCAGCAGCACCTGCAGGCCGGCGAAGACGCGGCGCTGGCGGGCGAAGGTCCCCTTGATCACGCCGAGGGCGAAGAGCGCGACCAGGGTGCAGGCGAGGCTGACCAGCAGCGCCGGCGCGATCAGCGGCAGCACCGCGTAGGGCCAGAGCGGGATGAACGCGGCGCCGAGGTAGGTGAGGCCGACGACCAGCGCGTCGCCGAGGGCGGCGCCGCCGACGTCGGGCGAGAGGCCGAGCTCCTTCTGCACCTTGGTGCGGAGGAAGACGTCGGGGTTGGCGGCGAGGCCGGCGGCGACCCGCTCGGCATCGGCCTGCGGCAGGCCTTCGTCCTCGAGGATCAGCGCCAGCTCGGCCTGCTCGCGTGCGGGCTCGTCGATCACCTCCTGGCCCTCGTCGGCGATCTCCGCCCGGTACAGCGCCTCCTCGGCCTCGCTGGCGAGGTAGGAGCCGCCGCCCATCGCGATGCAGCCCGCGAGCGCCTCGGCGAAGCCGGCGACGAGGATCGCCGCCCGGCCCGGGTTGGCCGCCGCCATCCCGGTGACGACGCCGAGCGGCACCAGCAGGCCGTCCTGGGCGCCGAGGACGAACTCGCGGATCCGCGAGGCGCGCTCGATCCGCGCCGCCTCGCCCAGCGCATGCTCTTCGATGTGGCGGCGGGCGACCTCGCGCCCGCCCTCGCTGCTCGGCTCGGCTGCCATGGCCGCAATCATCGCGGTTCGGCCCGGCGGCGCGAGCTGATCTGGGCGGGGATCGCGCTGCGGCGCTACCGCGAGAGGCTCGCCGCGGCGACCTGAGCCGGCGCCGCCAGCCCCATCCGCAGGGCGCCGGCGATCTCGAACATCGCCGCCCGCGAGGAGCGGCTGACGTCGGTCTGGTTGGCGAAGCCGTGGATCAGGCCCGGGTAGCGACGCAGCGCCACCCGCACGCCCGCCTCCTGCATCCGGATCCCGTAGGCCTCGCCCTCGTCGCGCAGCGGGTCGAAGCCGGCGGTGGCGAGGTAGGCGGGGGGCAGGTCGGAGAGGTCGGGCGCTTTCAGGATCGAGATGTTCGGATCGTCGATGTCGGTGCCGGGGCCGACGTAGAAGCCCTCGAAGTGGTCCATGTCGGCCTTGGTCAGCATGAACCCGTCGGCGAAGAGCAGCCGCGAGCGCGGGTCCTCGGCGGAGTCGGTGACCGGGTAGATCAGCAGCTGCATCGCCGGGGTCGGCCCGCCTTCGTCGCGGCCGCGGCGGGCGACGACGGCGGCCATGTTGCCCCCGGCGGAGTCGCCGCCGACGGCGACCCGCTCGGGGTCGGCGCCGAGCGTGGCGGCGTTCTCGGCCGCCCAGGCGAAGCTGTGCCAGGCGTCTTCGATCGGGGCGGGGAAGGGATGCTCGGGCGCCAGCCGGTAGTCGATCGAGAGCACCGCGATGCCGGCCGCGGCGGCGAGGAAGCGGCAGACGCCGTCGTGGGTGTCGAGGTCGCCGATCACCCAGCCGCCGCCGTGGTAGTAGACGAGCAGCGGCGGCGGCGTGCCGCCGGGGACCCCACGCGGCACGTAGTGGCGCGCCTGCAGCGGCCCGGCCGGGGTCGGGATCTCGAGCCCGTCGACCCGCGCCATCGGCACCGGCCGCGGCGCCTGGGCGGCAGCGGCACCGAGCCGGTTCTGGACCCGCGCCTCCGCCGGCGGCAGACCGTTGGTGTAGGAGCGGACGCCGGACATCTCAGCCAGCCGGATCAGGACGTGGACGTCGCTGGCCAGCGTCTGCCCGTCGATCGTCGGCGGCTTGCCGAACAGCAGCCGCTGCGTCCGCGGCGGCAGGCCGCAGAGCGTTTTGAGCAAGCGATGCTCGGCGGGCGGTGAGAGTCGCGGTGGGCTGGCCATCCAGCCAAACCCTACGCGAACAGGGGCCAGGTGGGGGTAAATCTCTCCCCCGTGAGGCCTTGGAGGTGGATGCGCCTCCTGCTCTCGCTGCTCGCCCTCTCGCTCCTCTCGCCGCCGTCCCCATCCCCGCCCCGTCTGGAATGTGCGACTCCCGCCCGCCTGCGCCTGCACCGGTTCGAGGACGGCTCGGCGCGGCTCGAATGCGGCCGTCGCACGATCGCTCGCATCTCAGTGCCGGGATGACACCGATCGGTGCATCGAAGGGTATGGTCCGGGAACGCATCGAGTACCGAAACCCGGGAGGCCCCGATGTCAACCAGCTCGTTCCACCGCGCCGCCGCGGCCACGCTCGCCATCGCCGCGGCCGGCGTCGTCCTCGTCGCCCAGCCCGCCGCCGCCTTCAACGACAAGGACTGCTCTGACTTCAAGACCCATCGTCAGGCGCAGCGCTACTTCAAGAAGCACGGCGGCCCCAAGCACGATCCCAGCCACCTCGACGCTGACCACGACGGTGTCGCCTGCGAGGACCTGCCCTGAGCGGAGCGATCTCACACTCAGGGCGGACCCGGAGGGAATAGCGTCGGAGGGGTCGTATGGAGGCGACGGCGATAAACGCGGCAGCGGTGGGTCCCCGGGCGGTGGCGGGACTGCCGCCGGGCCCGCGGATGCCGCGGGCGCTGCAGACCGCGATCTGGTCGCGGCAAGCGCAGTGGCTGCTGGAGCAGAGCCGCGCCCGTTTCGGCTCGATGTTCACGCTGAAGATCGCCAGCGAAGGCGACTGGGCGGTGATCTCCGACCCCGAGCTCGTCAAGCAGGTCTTCACCGGCGACCCGAAGGTCTTCCACGCCGGCGAGGGCAACCAGATCCTGCGCCCGATCCTCGGCGAGAACTCGGTCCTCGTCCTCGACGAGAAGCAGCACATCGGCCAGCGCCGGCTACTGCTGCCGCCCTTCCACGGCGAGCGGATGCAGGCCTACGGCGAGAAGATGGCCGAGATCGCCGCCCGCGAGATCGAGAGCTGGCCGACCGGGACTCCCTACAAGCTGCGGCCGCGGATGCAGGCCATCACGCTCGAGATCATCATCGAGACCGTCTTCGGCGTCCATGGCGGCGAGCGCCTGGAGCCGTTGCGGACCGCGCTGCGCGACTTCCTCGACCTGACCAGCGACCCGCGCATGCTGGCGCCGCTGCTGCTGGTCGGCCCCGAGCGACTGCACCTCTTCCCGGCCTTCCGCCGTCGCGTCAGGCGGGTCGACGAGCTGATCGCGGGCGAGATCGCCGAGCGCCGCGGCGCCGATGACCTCGCCGAGCGCGACGACATCCTCTCGCTGCTGGTCGCCGCCCGCCACGAGGACGGCACGCCGATGAGCGATGCCGAGATCCGCGACGAGCTGCTGACCCTGCTCGTCGCCGGCCACGAGACGACTGCGACCGCGCTCTCCTGGGCGCTGGAGCGGCTGACCCGCCATCCGCAGAAGCTGGAACGGCTGCGCGACGAGACCCTGGCCGGCGAGGAGGCCTACCTGACGGCGACGATCCAAGAGACGCTGCGGCTGCGGCCGGTGATCGTGATCGTTCTCCGCATGCTGACCGAGCCGGTCGAGCTCGGCGGCTACGAGCTACCGGCTGGCGCCCGCGTCGTGCCCAGCATTCACTTGATCCACCGCGACCCGACGATCTACCCCGACCCCGACGCCTTCCTCCCCGAGCGCTTCCTCGACAACCCGCCCGGCACCTACACCTGGATCCCCTTCGGCGGCGGCGTCCGCCGCTGCCTCGGCGCCGCCTTCGCCCAGTTCGAGATGTCCGTCGTCCTCCGCGAGCTGGTCCGCCGCCACGAGATCCATCCCTCGCGCCCGGCCCCCGAGCGCTCCTTCCGCCGCGCGATCACCGAGACGCCGCGAAGGGACGCCGAGGTCGTCCTTAGCTGAATCGCGGCAACTGGCGCGGAGCGCTTGCGAGATTGACCAGCCCCTGGTGTGGTCAATCTCGCGAGCGCGTGAGAGCCCCGGGATCGCGGTTGCGCTTAGTGGCGCTATCCGCCACGAAGCTCAACCACGCGACCGATACGCCGATGGGCTCTCCGAACCCAAGTCAAGGTCCTGAGCCGCTGGGACCAAGCGGAAGGGTGCACGCGGCGAAGCGACAGTGCTTCGCACGGCGCGAAGCCGCGGGTGCGGCCTCGCGCCGAGTCCTACGACCTCAGCCGCAGCCCGTGTTGTTGCCGCAGCTGGGGCACGTGTAGCAGGAGCCCGTGCGCTGCATCATGCCGCCGCACTGGTCGCAGGCGGGGCCGAGCTCGAGGCCCTGCATCTTCGCCGGGCGGACCGGGGGGGTTTCGGTGAAGGCCGACGACGCCGGGACCGCGGTCGCGCTCGGCTTGGCGCCGCCGTTGCCGCCGTTGGCCGGGCCGGCGGTGTCGCCGGTCAGGCCGATGCTCATCTGCGCCGTCTCCGCTTCCTTTTTGGCCCGCACGTCCGCGGTCATGATCCCCAGTTCCTCGAGCACTTCGGTGTCCTCGATGAAGCGGCTGGCGACCCAGCGCATGATGTAGTCGGGCAGCGATTTGGCGAACGGGATCTCCGGGTTCTGGGTCATCCCCTCCGGGTCGAAGCGCATGTAGCTGAACTTGCGCACGAAGGTTTCGAGCGGCACCCCGTACTGGAGGCCGAGCGAGATCGCGGTGGCGAAGGCGTTGAGCAGCCCCCGCATCGTCGAGCCCTCCTTGCCGATGTCGGTGAGGAAGATCTCGCCGACCGTCCCGTCCTCGTACTTGCCGGCGGTGATGTAGCCCTCGTGGCCGGCGATGCTGAACTTGTGGGTGATCGATTCGCGCTCGCGCGGCATCTTTTTGCGCACCGGCTTGGCCATCTCGACCTCGGCCTCGGCGCCCTTTTCGTCCTGTGCGTCGGTGCGCAGCGCCTGCGCCGTCTTCGAGCCGTCGCGGTAGATCGCCAGCGCCTTGAGGCCGCCCTTCCAGCCGCGCGTGTAGGCGTCGGCGATGTCCTCGACGGTCGCCGACTGCGGCATGTTGACCGTCTTCGAGATCGCGCCGGAGAGGAACGGCTGCGCCGCGGCCATCATGTCGATGTGGCCGGTGTGGGTGATTGCCCGCTCGCCGACCGCGACGTCGAACACCGGCAGGTGCTCGTCCTTGAGGCCGGGGGCGCCGACGATCGTCCCGTTCTCGGTGATGTGGGCGTTGATCTGGTCGATCTCCGCCTCCGAGTAGCCGAGCGTGCGCAGCGCCAGCGGCACCGAGCGGTTGACGATCGTCATCTGACCGCCGCCGACCAGTTCCTTGTACTTGACCAGGGAGAAGTCGGGCTCGATCCCGGTCGTGTCGCAGTCCATCAGGAAGCTGATCGTCCCGGTCGGCGCCAGCACCGTCGCCTGCGCGTTGCGGTAGCCGTGCTCCTCGCCGAGCTCGACCGCTTCGTCCCAGGCCCGCTGGGCGGCCTCGAGCAAGTCGCCTTTGATCCCGGTGCCGTCGACGTCGTAGGCGGCGTCGCGGTGCATCCGCATGACGCCGTTGTGCGACTCCCTGTTCTTCTCGTACTCGTCGTAGGGCCCCGTGGCACCGGCGGCGATCAGCGCCGACTGGCGGTAGGCGCGGCCGGTCATCAGCGCCGTGATCGCGGCGGCGACGTTGCGGCCCGCGTCGGAGTCGTAGGGGAGGCCGTCGGACATCAGCAGCGCGCCGAGGTTGGCGTAGCCGAGGCCGAGCTGGCGGAAGCGACGTGCGTTCTCGCCGATCTCCTCGGTCGGGTAGCTCGACGGGCTGACGATGATCTCCTGGGCGAGAAAGACGATGTCGACCGCGTGCTCGAACTCGGCGCTGTCGAAGCTGCCGTCCTCGCGGCGGAAGCGCATCAGGTTGAGCGAGGCGAGGTTGCAGGCCGAGTTGTCGACGTGCATGTACTCGCTGCAGGGGTTGGAGGCGTTGATCCGGCCCGACTCTGGGCAGGTGTGCCAGCGGTTGATGATCGTGTCGTACTGGACACCGGGATCGGCGCAGCGCCAGGCGGCGTCGGCGATCTGCTTCATCAGCTCGCGCGCGTCCAGCGTCTTCACCGACTCGCCGGTGGTGCGCGCGGTCAGGTGCCAGTCCTCGCCGGCCTCGACCGCCTCCATGAACTCGTCGGTGACGCGCACCGAGTTGTTCGCGTTCTGGTACTGGATCGAGGTGAAGCCGTCACCGTCGATCGACATGTCGAAGCCCTTTTCGGCCAGTGCCTGGGCCTTCTCCTCCTCTTTGGCCTTGCACCAGATGAAGTCCTCGATGTCCGGGTGGTCGACGTCGAGGACGACCATCTTCGCCGCCCGCCGCGTCTTGCCGCCGGACTTGATCGTGCCGGCCCAGGCGTCGGCGCCGCGCATGAAGCTGACCGGGCCGGAGGCGAGGCCGCCCTTGGAGAGGTGCTCGACCGAGCCGCGGATGTTGGAGAGGTTGATCCCCGACCCCGAGCCGCCGCGGAAGATCATCCCCTCCTTCGTGTTCCAGTCCAAGATGCTCTCGATGGTGTCCTCGACGCTGAGGATGAAGCAGGCCGAGCACTGCGGTTTCTCCTCGAAGCCGACGTTGAACCAGACCGGCGAGTTGAAGGCCGCCTTCTGGTTGAGCAGGATCGCGGTCAGCTCCATCTCGAACGCCTCGGCGTCCTCGTCGGAGGCGAAGTAGCCGCCTTCGCGCCCCCAGTCGGCGATCGTGCCGGCGACGCGGCCGATCATCTGTTTCACCGAGCTCTCGCGCTCGGGGCTGCCGAGCTTCCCCCGGAAGTACTTCTGGGCGACGATGTTGGTCGCGTTCTGCGACCAGCTCTTGGGGAACTCGACGCCGCGCTGCTCGAATGCGGGGCTCTCCGGGTTGCCGATCACGGCGTCGCGGATCTCCCACTCGATCTGGTCGAAAGGATGCACTCCGGCAGTCGAAAAACGCCGCACGATCGAGAGGCCCTGGAGACCGTTCTTGGGACTGGCAGTGGCGGTCTTGGACATCAAAAATCTCCTCTCGCAGCGACTTTCAGGGGTAACAGCGGAGGATTGCCCCCGGGTCGGACGGAACCCGCGCGGGAAATGCGCGGGGAGCGGGCAAACTAGCGCTGCGAAGCGGCCCGGAAATCCTCATCACATTGTGGCAGTCCGCAAATTCGGGCAAGCTCTGTCGGCTACTCTCAGAGGTATGGTCGAAGACATTCGCAGGGGCGCCGAGAGAGTGGGCGAGCGCGCAAGCGCCGCCCGCGAGGCGATGGGCGACCGCGCCACCGCCGCGCGCGAGGCGGTCGAGGAGCGGGTGGAGAGCGCCCGCGAGGCGACGGCCGACGCGATCGCCGCGGTCAAGCCGAAACTGCGCGGCGTCTCCCACGAGTGGGCCTTCTTCCTCTCGCTCGGCTTCGGCACCGTCCTGATCCTGCTGGCGAAGACGCCGAAGGCGACCCTGGCGGTGGCGATCTACGCGGTCAGCCTCTCGGCCCTGTTCGGCTGCAGCGCCCTCTATCACCGGGTCAACTGGAGCCGGCCACAGGTGCGGCTGTGGATGCGCCGGCTCGATCACTCGATGATCTTCTTCCTCATCGCCGGCACCTACACGCCGTTCGCGCTGCTCGTCCTGCACGGCGCCCTGGCGACCGCGATCCTGGTCGTCGTCTGGGTCGGCGCGATCGCCGGCGCGATCGTCGAGACGATCTGGATCGACCACCCGAAATGGGTCGCGGCGCTGATCTACGTCTCGCTGGGCTGGGTCGCCGTCGTCGCCTTCCCGGCGATGTGGTCCTCGCTCGGCGTCGCCGGCTCGATGCTGGTCGTCGTCGGCGGTGTCCTCTACACCCTGGGAGCGGTCGTCTACGCGACGCAGCGGCCGAATCCCAACCCGGCGATCTTCGGCTACCACGAGGTCTTCCACCTGTTCGTGATCGCCGCCGCCGTCGCCCACTTCTCGGCGGTCGCCTTCTTCGCTTTGCCGCACGCCTGAGCCGCGGTCCGGACGGACGGACGGGGGATCCGACTGGCGCAGCGCCGTCTCTCCTGATAGAAGACCGCAATGTTTCGTCGCCGCTGTCTCCTCGTCCTGACCGCCAGCCTCGCCCTGCTCGTCGCCGCGCCCGCCGTGGCGCAGGCCTCCTGGGGCTCGATCGCAATCGACCCCGAAACCGGGTCTGTCGGCATCGCGGCCGGCAAGTCGACCGCTCAGATCGCCAAGCAGGCGGCGAAAAACCGCTGTGGCGACAAGCACTGCAAGTCGGCGCTGTGGGTCTTCAACGGCTGGGGAGCCGTGGTGAAGAAGAAGAACGGCGTCTACATCTCGGGCATCGGCACCAGCAAGGCCAAGGCCTTTGCGAACGCCCGCAAGCGGGCCCGCGAGAAGGCCCCCGCCGTCGCCTCGGTGTTCAGCGGCTACAGCTGAGTAGCGCTCAGGCTGCGACCGAGGCGACCTCGGTGCCGCGCAGCTCCTCGACTTCGGCGACCAGCTCGGCGAGGATCTCCTGCAGCTGCTCGGACTGCTCCGGGCTGAGCTGCAGCCGGCCGTCCGCGTAGAGCTCCTGGGCGCGGGGGATCGGCAGTTCGCGCTCGACGACGCGGCCGCCGAGGGCGCCGAGGACCTTGCGCGTCTCGGCCTGCGCCCAGACGGCGCCGAACATCCCGGTCGAGGCGCCGACCGCCGCCGCCGGCTTGCCCATCAGCGCGCTCTCGCCGGCCGGGCGCGAGACCCAGTCGAGCGCGTTCTTCAGCACGCCGGGGATCGAGTGGTTGTACTCCGGCGTCGCGACCAGCACTGCGTCGGCGCCGCGGACCGCCGCCCGCAGCTCCTCGACCGCGGCCGGGGTGTGGCCGTCCTCTTCGAGGTCGGCGTCATAGGGGGGGATGGCGGCGAGCTCCTCGTACTCGACCAGCTCCACCCCCGCGGGCAGCCGCTCGGCGGCTGCCCGCAGGAGGGCGCTGTTGTACGAGTCTCGTCGCAGGCTTCCGGAGATGCCCAGGACCCTCATGGCTAGGCCTCCGCCCCGACGAGCTCGAGCTCGACGTTGACCCCGACCTCGTACTCGAGGACGTTGCCGCCGCTGGGCAGCTCGGCGTTCCAGCCGAGGTCGATCTCGCGGCGGTCGATCGTCGTCTCGAAGGAGAGCCCGACGCGCTCGTTGCCGCCGAGGTCGGCGCCGATCGTGCCGAAGCGGCCGCTGGCCGAGACGGTGTGGGTGGCGCCGCGGACCTCGAGCTCGCCGGTCAGCCGCACCTTGCCGTCCTCGCTGACGCTGAGCTCGGTCGAGCTGAACTTCATCGCCGGGTGCTTTTCGACGTCGAAGAAGTCGGGGGAGAGCAGGTGGCCCTTGAGCTGCGCCTCGTCGATGTCGATGCTGGCGACGTCGACGCTGCCCTCGAGCTGGGGGCTCTCGCCGCCGGTCAGGGTGGCCTCGAAGCCGGTGAAGCGGCTGCGGAAGGTGGCGACGCGGTTGTGGGTGATCGCGAAGTGGATCGCGGAGTGGACCGGGTCGACGGTCCAGGTTCCAGCCGGGATCTGCTGGTTGAGGGTCTCGGTGCTCATCGAAGTGCCTTTCAGTTTGACTTTCCGTCTCAATGTTTGACGCAGAAACAATCGTAGCAGAAATGCTTTGCCCGTCAACTATTGTCCTGACAAGTTCATATGCAATGATTGAGACATGGCTGAAACCGCTCCCACCGCCACCGTCGACGCGAGTTGCTCAGACGGCCCGCACCGCGAGGCCTGGCTCGCGATTGCCCGCACCCACGCCGCCGTAACCGGCCGCCTGCAGGAGGCCCTGACCACCGCCGGCCTGCCACCGCTGCCCTGGTTCGAGGTGCTCGTCACCCTCGCCGCCGCCCCCGAGCAGCGGCTGAAAATGGGCGAGCTGGCCGAGGCGCTGGTGATCACCCGCGGCGGCCTGACCAAGCTGGTCGACCGCCTGATCAAAGCCGGCCTCCTGGAGCGGACCTTCTGCGAGACGGACCGCCGGGTCAGCTACGCGACCCTGCTCCCCGCCGGCGCCGAGCTGCTCGACGAGATGCGCCCGGTCGTCAGCGGCGAGCTGGAGTCGGTCTTCGCCGCCAACGTCACGGCCAAGCAGGCCGAAGAGCTACGCCGCACGCTCGAGGGCGTCCAGGGCAGCGCCTGCGGCAACAGCTGAGGGCTCCTTTCTCTCCGCATAGCGGAGAGTTCTGCGTCTTCAGGATGGGAGGGCTGTGCGCACGGCGGGCGGCCCGGCGCACCCACAGGGCAGGGGGGGGCGCCGGCCCGCCCGCCTCGAGCCCCCGCCGCCGAGAG
>JBEHWY010000076.1:0-17218 GCA_048498975.1 Actinomycetota bacterium
AGCGGAGAGAAGTGCGCACTCAGCGTCGCATCTCGGCGTCCTCGGGCTTGCCTTTGCCAACCGGCAAAGGCGGCGCCCTGCGTCCTTGATCTGCTCGGCCGGACACGCCCCCGGTCACACCTCGCCACGGAGCCGATCATCTAGCCGCGGCGGCGCCCCCCCGGCGCGCCGAATAGCATCACGCGTTCGTGGCGCCCTCCTTCGCTTCCTACATAGGTGGCTGCGCCGCCGTGATCGGCATCGTCGCGGCGCTCGGCCTCGGCGGCTACTGGCTGCGGCGCTGGATCGTGCCCGAATTCTCGGGGGCGCTGGCGCGGCTCGCCGACTGCACGATCGCCGTCGCCCTGCTCGTCGTCTCGCTCGAGATCCTCGGCACGCTCAGCCTCCTCTACGAGGGCTGGATCATCGTCTTCACGATCGCGGTCGGCCTCGGTGCGGCGCTGCTGGGGCGGCAGATGGCGCCCTCGGAGCGGCGCGAGGTGCAGGCGCCGCGGGTGCAGAACTGGGCCCTGATCCTGGCCGTCGCGGTCGCCTCCTTCACCGTCGCCGAGTGGACCTTCCCCTCGCAGCTCAGCCTCGACCAGGGGATGTTCGGCGGCGACACGACCTGGTACCACATGCCGTTCGCGGCGACCTTCGCCCAGGAACACTCGACGGTCCACCTCCACTTCACCGATCCGCTGCGGCTGGCGGCCTGGTTCTACCCGCAGAGCTCGGAGCTGATCCACGGCGCCGCGATCGCGATCTTCCACAGCGACTGGCTCTCGCCGCTGATCAACCTCGTCTGGCTGGCGATCGCGCTGCTCGCCGCCTGGTGCGTCGGCCGCCCCTACAAGGTCGGCCCGGCGACGCTGGTCGCCGCCGCGATCGTCCTCGACTCGGGGGTGATGATCGAGACGCAGCCGGGGGAGGGGCGCAACGACATCATGGGGCTGGCCTTCCTGATCGCCTTCGCCGCCTTCCTGATCAACGGCCACCAGCGCAAGGCGCCGGACTCGGGCGCGGTGCACGACGAACCCGAGCGCGACGCGCCGCTGCTCGACAAGGGGCCGCTGATCATGGCTGGGATCGCTGCCGGGCTCGCCGCCTCGGTGAAGACGACCTTCCTCGTGCCGGTGGTGGCGATCACGCTCGGGGTGATCATCTTCAGCGGCCGCGGCCGGCGCTGGACGACGACCTGGGTGATGGGGCTGCCGATGCTCGTGATCGGCGGCTACTGGTACCTGCGGGCGGCGATCAAGACCGGCGGCAACCCGATCCCGATCACCAAGTTCGGGCCGCTCGGGTTACCGACGCCCGACCAGATGCCGCTCGACCCGCGGCCGCGCTTCGCCGTCGCCCACTACCTCGGCGACCCGACCATCTACCGACGATGGTTCTTCCCCGAACTAGACAACGCCCTCGGACCGCTGTGGGCGCTGATCCTGATCATCGCCGTCGCCGCGGCGATCTTCATCGCCGTCCGCTCGCGCAACAAGATCCTGCGGGTGATCGCCGTCGCGGCGCTGGCGACCGCGGTCGTCTACGTCTTCACGCCGCTGACCGCGGCCGGGCAGGAGGGCTCGCCGACCGGCTTCTTCACCAACACCAGGTACCTGATGCCGGGGCTTGTCCTGGCGATCACGCTGCTGCCGATCGCGCGGGCGTTGCGCGCGCCCGACCGGCGCGCCAACCAGACCCTCTGGTTCCTGGCGTTGATCTACTGGATCACGGTGCTGACCACGCCGCGCTGGTACCCGACCTACCTCCTCGGCGCGATCTTCATCACCCTCGTCCTGGTCTGGGCGCCGAGCGCGCTCAGCCTCGGTCGCGTGCGCGGGGCGGTCAGCCGGCCCGTGGTCGCCGGCGCGCTGGCCGTGATCCTGCTGCTGGCGGTGGTGCTGGGGCGCGCGCAGCAGGTTCAGTACGCCGACCAGCACTACACGAAAACGACGCTCTTCCTCGGCGAAGGCGGGCCGCAGAAAGCGTATGCCTTCGCCCAGCGCGTGCGCGACAAGCGGATCGGCATCGCCGGCTCCAGCGAGATCATCTTCGGCCAGTACGGCTTCTACGGCAACGACGCCAGCAACCGGGTCAAATTCATCGGCGTCCCCGGCCCCAACGGCGGCTACCGCCTGGCCACCACCTGCCAGGCCCTCCGCCGCGAAATCAACCGCGGCGACTACGACTACCTGATCATCAGCGAGTACACCCAGGACTCGCCCCAGGCCGAATACCGCTACCCGCTCTACAAGTGGATCAAGGACGACCCCGCGGTCGAACTGAAGATCGCCGAGCCCGACATCGTTCCCCAGCCCGACTACGTCTTCAAGGTCAACGGCGAGCTGGACCCGGCGACCTGCCCGCCGGAAGAAGACTGAAGACGGCGCGCCGAAGCGCGCCGCAGCCCTCAGACCCCGCGGCCACCCGTCCGCACGCGCTGGAACAGATAGATCGCCAGCAGCACGAGGATGATCAAGACAAGAATTCCGACGATGGTCACGAGACGTTCTCCTTTGTTGAATTAACCCTCTTTCCCAATGCCCGTCCGCGCCCGCCCCTAAACGGATCGCGTGGGAACATCCAGGCACCCGCCCCCGTAGCTCAGTGGACAGAGCACCGGACTTCTAATCCGACGGTCGCTGGTTCGAATCCAGCCGGGGGCATCCACTCGAGGGGGCGACTAGGATCGATACTCGTCACATACCAACCCCGCAACCCCGGACTCTCACTCGGGTGCACCGATGAACGGGATCCGATGAGTTCGCGCCGACGAGGCGGCAGGCTTGATCAAGTATCGGCCGTCCCTCTTCGCGTTCTTCGAGCCACGCAGAGCGCGGTCGCACTGCGACCGCGATGCGACAGAATCGACGGATCGGTTGGCTGGTACGAGAGACGCTATCGCCTTTTTCTGCAGATCCAATCCCGGCCGCCGTGATTTTGACACCGCCGGCAGGCCGACAAGGGAAGCTCCCCGGAGGCTATGGCATTGGGACGGGTTCGCATGGCGCGACGGCGCCTTCAGCAATCACCACGTCGCTCCGGCCGAAGAAACCGTTTGGCCCCTCAGATGCAGTAATTATCAGCGTCTGGTCAGGCCCGACCGCATTTCGACTGATGGAGTAAATCAGCGGACCGGTGACTCGAAAACTAGACTCGTTCCGATTTGGTTCTTCCACCGGACTGCTTTGCGGTTCGGCTTTTGCTTGGGTCAGCGCTCGTGCATCCTCTGGCCAAGGAACCTGCTTGTACCTTGGTTCTTTGCAGGTCATCCCCGCCGTTAAGTAGGTTACGGAAGACGGAATTCCCGCGGCGTCGAGGGCTTCTTCTAGTCCCTTGGCGTCGTCAAGGCTGCGTATTTCTACACTGACCATGCCGCTCGGATTCGTTTCTACCGCGTAGGCTTGCGAGGAGCCACCGTCGCCAGCACTGATGATCAGCATCAGCGCTAAGGCGAGGGCGCCGACCGCAATGAAGCCGAGACCAACCCGAGCAATGCCAAACTTCTTGTGGACGCCTGCGCTCTCCGAGCGTGAGGAAGAGATGGTCGCCTGGGTCGCGCCGCGCTCGGCAACAATTTGCGTTAGCGCGGCGCGAAGGCGGTTTGAAAATTCAGTCTCCGGCCGGTTCATATGCATCCTCCTTGCTTTCTGAATTCGATGGGCCTGCACCAATCCCAATCCTTGATCGCAGCCTGCGGCGCGCCCGGTGCAGCCGAACCCGGGCAGTCGCTGCTCGCACTCCGACAGCTGCCGCAGCCTCCGCAATCGTCAATTCGTCGACGGCGACAAGTTCCAACACGGCGCGCTCGCCATCACCGAGGCAGTCCATTGCTTCGTATAGCTGCCGTGACTGCGCGGATGCGTCGATTCGTCTCTCAATCCACGCCGTCTCCTCATCGTCGAGAAGTGCACTGCCGCACAGCCGCCTCCTCTTATCGTCTTCACGGGCGCTTCGTCGGCGCTCCTCGGCGACGATGATCCGGGCAATTCCGTATAGCCAAGTCCTCGGGGTTCCGTGAGGTCGATAGCGGTGCGCGGATTCGATTGCCGCGAGGAAAATGTCAGCAGTGAGGTCGGCAGCCTGCTCTGGGTCTACGACACGGCGAGAGACAAAACGCTCTATCTCGTCAAAGTTGTCGTCGTAAAAGGCGCGAAACAACTCTGGATCGCTCCCAATCTGAGGCAGCTGCTCTGCGCTGACTCCATGATCACGCGCCGGGTCCGATTTCAATCCGCGGGGCCGTATGGCCTTTGCGCCAAGGAAAGTTCTTCGCGATTCCATTCTCATATAGGTAATGTCGCGGAGACGGAGAGCGTTACCGACGATTTGCGGCAATGCTTGCCGCAGGCAATTCCCAAAACCGCGCGGAGCGGGATCGCAGCGCCCTAACGAAGGCCGAATCGCCTCGCCGATCAACGCAATCGGCAAGGCGATTGGACAATCCGTTATCCAGTTGCGACCCTCGTATCAATCAAGGCTAAACTGGCCAGCAAATTTCGCCGTAAACGGCACCACCTTCGGTATACCAGTTATGGTGTGGTTCCACCGTACCCCAGCCACCAATGCGAACGCGATAGTTCGTAAAATTGGAGCCTGAGTGCAACGTAGGATTGCCTGCGTGATTGTGGCAGCCGGTATCGTAGGCGGGCCACCACGAGAATTGGCCTGAAAAGAAGCCTGCCCATACACACTCTTGACCTTCGTAACAAGCTGCAGCTGCAGCTGCAGTAGCAGTAGTGTTGGCAGTGGTTGGCATTATCGCGGCACCAGAAGCATCCGTTTTTATCGGTTCCGTTACTAGAGTGCCAACCTGTTCCTGTGAAGGTACGAGTACGCTGTCCGCCGCTGCACCAGGCGTCACTGCGACAAGGCCTACTATCAATACCAAGCCGACTGCGCAAAGAGATCCGAGCGCCGTTCGTTTCATGTGTCTGCCCCCCTTGGCATTTCACGTGCTGTCGAGATTGACACGACCGCTAGGCAGCGGCCCGATTTCAGGAACGCAAACTTCGAGGGAATGCGACTGAATATCGACTGCCTTATGTGATCGCGATGGGCAGGTTAGCAAACACGAATCTGATAACTCATGAATAGCCGCGGTATTCTGAGTCCCACCGGAATTCCAAAAGGAGGACGCTCCATCGTCCGGCAAGGAGACCCCCGCGAATGCCAGCACCGATGAGGTGAGGGAGCTAGGCGTCCGCCTCGCGCTTGAATCGAACCGCCCAATCGGCCAGGTCGCCATGGACCTCGGCATGAAGGGTGGGTTGCTGCCCCGCTGGGTCCGCCGGTCGGAAGCCGGCGAGGGCAGGCGCCAGGACCTGAGAACGCGCGATGAACGGAGCGCCTGAAGGCGCTCGAAGCTGTCCTGGGTTTGCCGGGTCGCGGCGGCATACCGGGACGGTGCCGAGCTTTGGGAATCCATCGCGCCGCATCGGCGGCACCCGTGTTGATCATGGGAGCGAGATCATCTCGCCTGCGATCAGCGCAAATCGGTTCGTCTTGTGTTCGGCCGGGGGCGCTTTACTTCAACCGGGTCTGGGCACGGCGCATCAAGGCTCACCCTTCCTTCTGATCCAATAGCCCTCGCGCCCACACTTCCACTTCGTTAATCAGGGCGACCGCAGCGCCGCGATCGAGCGGCTCGGCATCGAGCAGATCCTCGTATCTCAAGGGAACCGCGAACTCCGTGTACATCACGATTTCACCGGTGACGAAGGGGAGGGTGCTACCAAGTTCCTCTAGTAGCTCGATCAGGCGACGTAGGTCGTGCGTGTACTCGAAGTCGACGTTCTTGTCGGCGAGCACTGCCTTGAGCCACTTCTCGATGGCTTGCTGTGCGTGAAAGCCCAGGATGCTGTCGGCGACGTTGGGGTTGCCCTCGAATTCGCGCAGAGCTACAGCGTCCTCGGTCGCCTTCCGAGCCAGGAGCGCCGCGAGTTGACCCGGCTCAAGCTCCGGCGATGACACGGCCGTCTCGGAGGGCTTCGTGCATCAGCGTGCCGGGTACCGGCCCCCACTGCTCTGCATGCTCGTCACTGACCACGATCAGATCGATCGGGACACCCATTGCCCCCAGCGCTTCACGTAGTCGCACGAACTCAGCGCGCCGGCTCTTCAACTCCGGCTCAACCACCAGTAGATCGAGATCGGACCCTGGCTTGGCGTTTCCGCGCGCATGGGAGCCAAAAAGGATGACCCGTGCATCGGGAGCAGCCTCGGAAAGGCGGCGACCGGCCTCGGCAATCAACTTCTCATCGGACACGAGATCAAGGTAGCCGATGATCGCGACGGCATGGGTCGATCGGCCTGGCTGCACCCCGAGCGGCCTTTCTGAGTCCGCGAAAAACTTGGTCCCGAAATTGGTCCCCAACTCCAGCGAACTCAGCCGAACTCCTTGGACGTGATTCGCTCTATCAGGCCAGATTCGCCCTGCTGGACGCCTTCCGGCTGAACTTCTAATCCGACGGTCGCTGGTTCGAATCCAGCCGGGGGCGTCGGGGTGGATCGAGAATGTGACTCATCCTCCGGCTCGCTCGTGCGAGAGCGAGTTGCGGAGGCTCCTCCGACGCCGCGACTTCGCGTTGGCAGTCAGCTTGTGCGGCTTGCAGAGAAGGCATCCGCTGCGACGATGCTTCGGTCGTTTGCGCTTGTGATGCGCCATCGGATCAGGCTAGCGCGGTCGGCTGGCATGTACGCCGTGTGCCCTTGCGTGTACCCTTGGAGCCATGGCGGCTGAGCGGAATCGTCGGATCAACGTGACCCTCGAGCCGGACTACGCCCGCAAGCTGGCGAGCCTGGCAGAGCGGACGCACATCCAGGAGGGCACGTTGGCCCGTTCGCTGCTCGCGAGCGCACTGGACGAAGCCGACCCCGATGCGTCGCGGATCACTGAGATCCTTGATGGGATTCCCGGCGCGTGGGAGCGGGCGCAGGAGTCGATCGAGCAGGCGCGGCGTGGCGATACCGTGCCGCTTTCCGAGCTCTAGTCGATGTCAGTCATCGAGGTCACGCGCCAGGCGCGTGACGAGCTTCGGGGGCTGATCGAGTCTCGCCAGCTCCCGGCCAACGCCCGGGATCGGGTCGCGCGCTCGCTGCTCACCCTCGAGGAGTTCCCTCGCGCCGGCAAGCAGCTCTCCGGCGTTTGGCGCGACTGCCGGGCGTTGATCGGTCCGTGGGGCTGGCTGATCGTCGTCTACATGTACATCGAGTCCGAGGATCGAGTTGTCGTCATCGCATTCCACGACGCCCGAACTTCGGATGCCGCCATTGCTCGTTCCAATGCGGGCTTTGCGGCCATCTGAGGCGGGGGAAAATTTGGTCCCGAAATTGGTCCCCAACTCCAGCGAACCCAACCGAACTCCTTGGACAGGATCGCGCCCCTCAAACTGAATCCGTCTCCTTGGACACCTTCCGGCTGAACTTCTAATCTGACGGTCGCTGGTTCGAATCCAGCCGGCGAGACTGACGAGGTAGTGGTTGATCGTGACCGCCGCCCCCGCCGGTTACGATTTCAGGCATGAGGGACGAAGCTCTGATCGCTGAGGCTGGCCGCCGTCTCGCTGCGGCCGCTCCTGACGCCACCGTGATCCTCTTCGGCTCCCGCGCCCGGGGGGAGGGTCGCTCTGACAGCGACCTCGACCTGCTGGTTATCGAGCCTGTACTGAGAAGCCGCCGTGCGGAGTTCGTGCGACTCCGTGAAGCGCTCGGCGATCTCGGCGTTCCGATCGACCTCGTAGTTCTCAGTGCCGACAATGCAAATGAGAGGGGCCGGATTCGCGGGACCATGGTCAACGAGGCGATGCAGCGAGGCCGCATCCTTGTCGGAGCGTGATCCGAGAGCTGAAGCGAGAGTTCTCGCCCGCAAGGCAGAGGACGACGCGAACGCAATGCGGCTGCTGGCCCCCAACGAAGGAATCAGCGACGAGATCATCGGCTTCCACGCCCAGCAGGCCGTCGAGAAGTGGCTCAAGGCTGTGCTCGGGTCTCGGGGGACCGAGTTCGAGTACACGCACGACCGGCGTCGTCTGATTGCGGAGGTGACAGCGGCCGTCGGAGAGTTTCCCTTCGACAACTCCGAGGTAATTGCGCTCACTGAACACGCGGTGCCGCTGCGCTACGACGAAATCCTGGACAGCGGAAAAGGCGGTCGCTGGCTCGAATCCAGCCGGGGCGTCGCTAGACGTTTGATTCCGACTCAAGGTTTGGCGGCGCTGTTCGCGACTAGGAACGTGGCCACTGCGTGGACTTCCTCGCTCGAGAGCGTCTGGCCGTAGTCCTGGGGCATGACGTTGGCGGAGTAGCCTTCGACGACCTCGGTGTTCGGGTTGACGATCATCTCTTCGATTCCCGCGGTGTTGTCGTCGGGTGCGAGGGATTCTTCGAGGTCGGGCCCGACTTCCCCGGTCGCGTCGGCGGCGGCCATGGTGTGGCAGGACCCGCAGCCGGCAGTGGTGAAGATCTGCTTGCCGTCGGCGCTTGCGGTTTCGCTCGGTTCGGCGCTTTCGCTCGACGCAGCGCTGACGGTGACCGTCTCGGTCTTCGTCGAGCCCCCCAACCTGCCGACCACGAGGCCGCCGACAAACGCGATGACGGCGATCAGGACGAAGACCCACCCTTCGATTACCAGGTGCTTCCAGCTCTCGCGTTGCACGTTCTCCCTTTCGTTCGTGTGGCTCGTGACGAACCTAGGCCGCAGCGGAGGAGCGACGCATCAGTAGTGCACCACCTAATCTTGCGTTCGACCACGAGGAGGAGACGAAATGCCAGAGGTCACCGCAGACATGATGATCACGCTCGACGGCTACGCCACCGGTGAGGGCCAGAGTCGCGAGCGACCGTTCGGAGACATGAACCTCGACCGCCTCAGTGCATGGATGTTCGAGCACAAAGCGGAAAACGCCGAGGAGATCGCGGCGATCACCACGGCCGGCGCCTACATCATGGGGCGCAAGATGTTCGACTCCGAAGAGGGCGAGTGGGACCTCGACTGGCATGGCTGGTGGGGGGACGAACCCCCGTACCACGCGCCGACCTTCGTCCTCAGCCACCGCCCGCGCCCCAGTCTCGAGATGGAGGGCGGGACCGTCTTCCACTTCGTCAGCGACGGGATCGAGACGGTGCTCGAGCGGGCGCGCGAGGCCGCGGGTGAGAAGAACGTCTCGATCGCCGGCGGCCCCGGCACGCTCAACCAGTACCTCGCCGGAGGTCTCGTCGACGAGCTGCGGCTGCACGTGGTGCCCTTCGTCGCCGGCCGCGGCGAGCGCCTCTTCGCCGGTGTCGGCGACCTGGAGCTGACGCCGGTCTCGAGCCGCACGACGCCCCACGTCACCCACCTGGTCTACCGCCGCTGAGCGGCGCTCTACTGAGACTGCGGCAGTAGAGCCGGGGTGGACCTGGCGACCCTGGGGGAGGGCAGCAGCAGGGCCGAGAGGCAGACCATCGCGAAGGCGGTGATCTGGAGGGCGATGCCGAGGGGGTCGGGGGAGAGGGGGTCGCCGAAGACGAGGATCCCGCCGACGATCTGGGCGGCGTTGGCGACGAGGCCCATCAGCCCGATCGTCTCGATCGCTCCGCCGCCCTGCAGGGCGGCGACGGCGGCGTACTGGGCGAGGGCGCCGCAGGCGATGACGACGACGACGAGCGAGGCGACCATCGCCATGCTGCCGGCGCCGCCGGTGACGGCCTTGATCGCGATCCCTGCCAGGGCGAAGAGGAGGCCGGCGAGGATCGCCCGCATCACGCCGCGGCGCTCGGCGAGGCGCTCGGCGCGGTGGCCGAGCGCGATCCCGGCGGCAAGCAGGACCAGCCCGCCCTCGAAGCCGAGGATCGCCGCCGTGGAGAACTGGGCGCCGGACCCTTTGAAGTGGGGCAGCGTCGCGATCAGGAGCAGTAGGCCCGCGCCGCCGATGCCGAGCGCCAGCCACTGGCGCCGTCCGACGGTGTCGCCGAACAGGCGCTGGGAGAGCACGGCCAGGGTCACGGCGCCGCCGGCCAGCACGCCCTGGACCAGGGAGATCGGGGCCATCGAGAGCGCCGCGACGTGCGCCAGCCAGGCGAGCGCGGCAAGCGCCCAGCCGGCGACGAACCAGGGCGAGCGCGCCAGGTTCCGCAGGCTGGTGAGCGGGCGGCTGAGGCAGACCGGTTGGGTCTGCTGGCACCCGCGGTGCTTGAGCAGGGCGGCGAGGTTGGTCATCAACGCGACCGCCGCTGCCAGCCCGATCCCGATCTCGATGCCCATGCCCCTAGGCGCTGTGGCCGACGGCCGCCCCGGGGGCCGAAGCCACCGCTTGGTCGAGCCGGCCGCGGACGGCGGCGACCGCCGCGTTCGAGGTTCGGCAGGCACGTGCGACGGCGCGATCCGGCGCCGCGGGGGCGCGGCCGATCTCGAACTCGATCAGGGCGGTGCGCCGGAGCTTGACCAGATCCTCACGGGAGATCGTCGGCGAGGCCGAGTCGACCGCCGCTTCGCCGGCCCGGGCCCTGCTGCACGACAGGCAGTAGTCGAGCCCGTCCAGCCGGGACCAGGTCTCCGGCAGGCTCGTCGCCTCGCCGTCGATCCGCCCGACCGAGACCTGGCATCGGGAGCAGCTATATCTGACCGCGCCGATGCTCATCGGTTAGGCCGTGACCTTGCCTCGTCGTCCGGAGTTGCGACGGCGACGGCGTTTGTTCGGGTTCCCCGGCTTGCTCGGGTTCCCCGTCTGGGTCTGGCGGCGCGGGTTGCCGAGCCCGTGCTCGATGCCGAGGCTGGCGCCGATGCGGCGCATTTCCTCGGCCTGGTCGGAGAGGACGAAGCTGATGCCGGTGCCGGTGCGACCGGCCCGGCCGGTGCGGCCGATCCTGTGCACGTAGGACTCACGGTCGTCCGGGGCGTCGTAGTTGATCACCCTGGCGACGTGGGGGACGTCGATCCCGCGGGCCGCGACGTCGGTCGCGACCAGGGTCATGACGTCGCCGCGCTCGAAGCGGGACAGCGCCTGTTCGCGCTGGCGCTGGCTCTTGTTGCCGTGCATCGCGACCGCCTCGACGTCCTGGCTGCGCAGCCGCTTGACCAGGCGATCGGCGCCGCGCTTGGTGCGGACGAAGACGAGCGAGCGTCCACCGCCTCCCTCGGTCAGGTGCTCGACGAGCTGCTCGAGCTTCGCGTCCTGGGAGTCGACCGGGACGAAGCGGTGCTCGATCTTCGCCTCGCTGTGCGGCGGCTCGGCGTGGGTGTGCGAGCGGGCGTTCTCGGTGTAGGCGGCGGCCACGCGGCCGGTGGCGCCCTTCAGGGTCGCCGAGAAGAAGAGGGTCTGGCGGTCGTCCGGAGTCCGTTCGACGAGCCGGTCGACGGCGGGGCGGAAGCCCATGTCGAGCATCCGGTCGGCCTCGTCGAGGACGAGGACGCGGACCCGCGAGAGCGAGACGGCGCCGCGGCCGATCAGGTCCTCGAGCCGCCCGGGGGTGGCGACGAGGATGTCGGCGCGACCTGCCGCCTTCATCTGCGGGCCGAAGCCGACGCCGCCGAAGACGGCGGCGATGCGCAGGCGCTGGGCCTGCGCCAGCGGCGCGAGCTCGTCGACGATCTGGCTGGCGAGCTCGCGGGTCGGGGCCAGGACGAGGGCCTGTGGGCCCTTCTCACGTGGCCCGATCAGGTCGACGAGGGGGACGCCGAAGGCGAGGGTCTTGCCCGAGCCGGTCGGTGACTGGACGAGGAGGTCGTGGCCGGCGAGCGCGTCGCGGATGACCATCTCTTGAATGGGGAAAGGGCTTTCGATCGAGCGGGCGCTGAGCGCGTCAACGACCGCCGCGGAGGTGCCGAGGTCGGCAAAGGAAGTAATCGTATTTCTCCTGCTGTGTTTGAACGTCTTGGGAGATCCTGCGACCCCAAGGCGCCAACGGCACGCGGAGGAAACGGAACCTCTCGGGTGGCGAATCGGCCAAACCCGACCTACCTACCGTAGCAGTCGGGGGCGGATCCACCCTCAGCGGGGAGGGGGTGGGGCCCCACGTTCGCGCTGCCTCTGCATCTTCCACGGCAGCACCGGAATGCCGAGGCGGGCGCAGCCGAGGCCTTCCGCCTTGGGCAGCACTCGCCAGCGGTGCGGTCCGAACTGCCAGACCCCGCTCGGCATCGACTTGGCCAGCTTGAGGATGGTTTCGGGAAGGCCGCTTTCCCGCTGCATCTGCCGCACGATCGGCCAGCGCGGCGCGCTCGCCATCGCCCTCTCGGCTTCGAGCTCGGCTGCCCGGTCGCCGCTCCGACGTGCCGCGCCCCACTGGCGGAACCAGAGGCAGGAGACCGTGCTGGTGACGATGCCGGCCACCGCCGAGCTGTCGGTGGTGAGACCTTCGTCGGGCACGCGTGACGGCGTGAACGTGGCGGGTACCGGGATCCCCTTCAGCATTTCGCGGACCACGGCATCGTGGTCGCCGGCCTTGACGACCCTGGGCGGCATCGCGGCGAGCCAGGTCTGCAGGTCGACCTCGCTCAGCCAGTCGAGCCGTTCTTCGAAGGCGGCGAGGTCGGGAACTGCGGCCTTGAGTTCGAGCACGTGGTCGCCGTCCGCCCACAGGGCGACCATTTCGCGGTCGCCGGGCCCGCCCTGGTTCTCGAAGAATTCGGCCCTGGTGTTGACGTGGGCGGTCGTGCCGAGGACCGGCGCCGTCGTCCAGCGGCCGCGCGGAACCAGGCGCGCCTGCCGCAGCCAATCCTGTAGGGAGCCGACGTGCCAGCTCAGCGCCACCTTGCGCTGGCGGACGGAGGCCGGCGCCAGTCCTGCCACGGCCTGCCCGGAATCCGAGCTTTCGACGATCCGGAGCGATTCGGGTGGAATCGGCTTGCCGGTGACGAATTCGATCGACCCATCGATGCCTTCGCGGCGCCTTTCTTCGTGGACGTCCTGGACCCGCCAGCCCGACCCTTCGAGCAGCAGCAGCGGCGAGGACTCGGCGAAGCGGACGAGGTCGGCGCCATAGGCGCGGGAGGGGTGCTGCGAGGTGCCTCCGGCGAGGAGAGCGACGACGGCGGCGACGGCCCCGAGCGCGGCGGCCCCGAGCGCCAGCCCGAGCCGCGGCGAGCGCCGCCGCGAGGGCAGGTCGCCGCCGACCGGCGGGAGAGCCGGCTGCTCGCCGTCGAGGTCGGCGAGCAGCTCGGCTTCCATTGCCTCGATGTCGAGCCCGTCGAGTCGGTCCGGGCCGGCCGGGTCGGCTGCGGCGAGCGCGACCTCGAGCTCACGCGTATTCATCGTGCTTCCTCCGTGTCGAGTTGCGGATTGCGGCGCCCCGCCGATTCGTGGTCCTCGAGCAGCGCCCGCAACCGGCGCCGGGCGCGGTGGACGCGGCTGCGGGCGGCGAGCGAGGAGAGCCCGAGGACCCTCCCCGCCTCGCTGGGCGAGAGTCCCTCCCAGGTGACGAGCAGGAGCAGCTCGCGGTCCTCCTCGCCGAGCCCGGCCATCGCCCGCAAGGCCTCTGCCGCCTCGCCGCCGGGGTCGGGATGGGTCGCGAGCTCGGTCCGCAGCGTCTCGGCCAGGCGTTCGGCCAGCCGCGTCCGGCGCCCTTCGGCGCGCCGCGCGTTGGCGGTTACCCGGCGCGCCACCGCATAGAGCCAGAGCCGCTCCCTGCTGCCGACCGGCACCTCGTCGAGGCGTCGCCAGGCGACCAGGAAGGTCTCCGCGACGACGTCGGCGGCGTCCTCGGGGTTCTCGACCCGGCGCAGGGCGTAGGCGAGGATCGTCCTCGCCTGCTCGCGGTACAGCCTGCCGAAGCGCACCTTGGCGAGCTCCTCGCCAAGCGCTGCCTTCTTCTCGATTTGGCTCGGGGGCATCTATTTCAATAGGTGTCCGGTTGCGGCGCAGCGTTGCATCCGCAGCTCGAATCCCTTCGTGCAACCCTCCGCCGATGGAGCCTGGGTCGATCGAGGAGCGGGCGCTGGCGGCGGCGTGCGCGGTCGCGGCGGAGCGCGGCCTGCCGTGTGAGCGGGCGGCGGTGGTCTATGCGGGGAGCAACGTGCTCGTCCACCTGCGCCCCTCGCCGGTCGTCGCCCGGGTGATGAGCGGCACCGTGGCCCTGCACGACGATCCGCAGCGCTGGCTGTCGCGCGAGGTCGCGGTGCTGGAGTTCCTCGAGCCCTCGGGGCTGGCGGTCGCGCCGAGCCCCCTCGTCGCTCCGGGCCCGCATCGGGCGGACGGCCTGTGGATGACCCTCTGCGCCTGGCTGGAGGTTCGGGGCCCGACCGAGCCGCTCGAGCCCGTCCGGCTCGGCCGGGCTCTGCGCGAGCTGCACGACGCGCTGGCGGGATTCCCCGGCGACCTCGGCGACTTCGCCGACCTCCGGCACGACATCGAGCGGCTGCGGGGGCAGCTGCGGCCCACGGCCGACCTGAGCTCCCAGGAGATCGACTCCCTGGGCGAGAGGCTGCACGCGCTCGCCGACCCGGTGTTCGCCGCGCCGCTGCCGGCGCAGGCACTGCATGGCGACGCCTCGCTGTTCAACCTGCTCAGCACCCCAAAGGGCCTGATCTGGAACGACTTCGAGGACACCATCCGCGGCCCGGTCCACTGGGACCTGGCCGGGTTCCTCATCAGCCTGGAGCTTCGCGGCGCGGACGCGGCCTTCGTCGACCGGGCGCTCGACGCCTACGGCGGAGTCGACAGGCGGGAGCTGGAGCCGTTCAACGCGGCGCACAGCATCTATGACGAGATTTGGCAGATCTACGACGCGCAGCGGCGGCCCGGCCCTACAGCCCCGGCGGGTGCCTGACGACGAAGCCGGAGGTGTCGGCGGGCATCAGGTGCCAGCGGGGGCCGCTGCCCTGGGCGTCGCCGACGGTGTCCCAGCGCAGGCCGGCGATCTCGGCGAAGGTGTGGGTGGCGCTGGCGTAGACGGTGATCCACTTGCCGGGGCCGGGCTCGCCCCAGCCCTCGAGCTCGCCGGAGGTGAGCGGGCGGGGGATGAGGCCGCCGCCGAAGAGGGCGAAGCTGACCGAGCCCGAGCAGTCGTAGCCGTTGGAGTACCAGCCGGCGTGGCCGCCGCCCCAGACATAGGGCTGGCCGACGATCATGTTGGCGTTGTTGATCACGTTCTTGACGGCTTCCGGCGCGCCGGGGGGCGCGAGGGCGATGCCGGTGAGCAGGATCGCGGTCGATTCGTCGCCGGCCCGGGAGTGGGCGAAGATCTCTTCGCGGCTGAGCGAGGACGTGTGGGGGACGTGGGTGCCGTTGCTGCCGGCCGAGGCCGGGGGCAGATGCTCGGGGTCGTACTTGACCTGCTCGCTGGTTTCGGCTGGCGCTTCTTCGGCGGCAGCGCCTTCGCCGGTGGCCGCGGCGCCCTCGATCCGGTAGCGGGCGCCGAGCAGGGCGAGGCTGTTGCCGAGCGTGTCGACGGCGTCGCCTGCGCCGCTGGTGCCGATCGCCGCCAGCAGCGTCCTGCCGAGCGCCTGCAGGCCGCGCCCGTCGCCGCCTTCGTGGGGCGCGGCGGCCGCCGGCGCGCAGAGCGGCGCGACCAGCAGGGCAAGGACGACGACCAGCAGGGCCGTCGCCCGTCTACTCTGGTGGTGGTGCAGCAGGCTTGTCGCTGAACGCTTCATGGCTGCGCGCCGTCTCCCTCGAAACACCTTAGTTACCGATTGTTGACTTCATCTTTGCGTTAGAACTCTGCGGCAGGTTTCGGACACGTGAAAATCCTCTTCGTCCCAGTCGTGATCGTCGCCTTCATCGTCTTCCTCATCGTGCTGGGGGCGATCGGGCTCGGCATCGCCTTCATGCTCCTCGCCTTCCTCGGCAAGATCTGGAAGGTCCTCACCCGCGCCGAGCGCCGCCGCGAGCGCCGCGAAGCGCGCATCCTCGACGCCTGAGCGGGGCGCTCAGCAGGAGTGGACGCGGGCCGCGCTCTTGACCACTTCGAAGGCGCGGCCGGGGATGCTCTTCAGCTGGTCGAGGTCCTCGTCGTCCCAGCGGCGGTCGCTGCTGCCGCTGAAGAACCAGTTGGAGCCGTTGTCGGCGACGATCAGGCCGTAGCGCTTCATCGCCAGCGCGATCGTCTTCGCCGCGCCGTGGAGGCGGCCGAGGCCGTAGCCCGCCTTCAGCCGCAGCCGCAGGCCCATCGGCGGCGCGTCGCGGCTGGCGGTGTCGCCGGCGCAGTGGGAGGCGGGGTGGACCCAGGCGTTGCGGGTGCTCTCGAAGGTGACGCGGATCGCGTGGTCGAGGTGGCCGGCGGCGACCTCGTCGTAGCGGACGAGGCCGGGGAAGATCGGCAGCCCGGCGGCGTCGGCCGAGGTCCAGCCGTCGGGCCGGCGGGCGGCGGAGCGCAGGTCCCAGGCGGTGCCCGAGTCGGCGTTCCAGTGCGGTCGCGGCTTGGCGACGTAGAAGGCGCGGTAGAGCTCGTAGAGGCGGCAGGCGGAGCTGTCGACGACGAGCACGTGGCGGTCGCCGTCGGCGCGGTTGCCGCCCTCGACCGGAGCGCCGGCCGGGACCGGGAACGGGCCGGGGTCGCTCTCGTCGCCGTAGGCGGTGTAGTGGACCGGCAGCTTGCGCTCGCCGGCGCCGACCACCGAGTAGGGGAAGCCGTAGGCGCGCGGCGAGCCGAAGTCGGGGTGCAGGAAGGTGCCGCCGTGGGAATCGATGTAGCGGATGTAGGCGGCCGAGCGCGGGTCGCGCGGGGCCTTGGAGATGTCCTGGTTCCAGGCGGCCTCGGTGGCGAGCGAGGGCGCGCGCGGGGAGAGCGACGCGGGTGGGTCGGGGAAGACCTGGCAGGAGCCGAGGCTTGGGTAGGGCCCGACGGCGCCGGCGCTGGAGACTGCGAGGGTCAGGAGGGCGGCGGCGAGCGCCACCAGTGCCGCGAGCTTCACTCGGGCCGCTCCGGAGTGCCCTCGCGGATGGTCAGCTTGCCGATCTCCAGCTCCTCGACTGAGAGGTGGCGGATTGCGAGCCGCCCGATCGCGGCGCGGCCGATCGCCAGGCGGCCGACGGTGAGCCGGCCGATCGCGAAGCCGCCGATCGCGGCAGCGCCGATCGCCAGCGCCCCGACCGCGGCTGACCCGCGCCACTGGGTGCCGATCGCCTGGGCTCCGGTCGCGGTCGCTGCCCGCGCCTCAGGCCCGAAGAACGCGATCGACTTCGACTTCGACTTCGCCACGGACCAACCGTAGCGCGGCCGGGTGGTCGATTCCACGGCAGCGTGGTTGAGCTTTCATCCGCATAGCGAGTGAAAGCTCAACCACGCTGGTTGGGGGTGGTTGGCGGCGGGCGGCCCGGCG